>CAZTBI010000007.1:0-3666 GCA_964612055.1 uncultured Bdellovibrionales bacterium | reverse complement strand
TGGGTATTACTCCGGGTTACCGAGTGCTCAAAGAATGGGGACCGGATCATGATCGTAATTTTATCGCTGGAGTCTACCTGGGTGAGGAAAAAGTAGCCGAAGGAGAGGGTTCTTCCAAGCAAGAAGCCCAGCGCGAAGCCGCCAAGCAAGCCCTCCTTGCCAAGGATTGGCAGTAAATGGGCAAAGACTCTGTAAATAGGTCTTGTGGGTTTTTCTCCTATTGTTTAGAATATCTCTGACACTTGCAGGACTGGCCGTCTTGTAGGCTCGCTCCGGTGAAAAATACGGGAGAGAAGCGGTACTGGCTGCCGTCGGTTTCAAGAGGAAGCCCCTGGGAGCAGCCCCGAAAGGGACCCAGACAGGATACGCTTGGAGTAGTACCGACGGCTTTTTTCTTTTGGCTTGAAATGCGATATACTTTAGTAAATGCCAATTCGCCAGTTGGCGAATTAAATGCTTTTTGAAAAGAGCTTTTTTGGTAATTTGTTATTTTGGTTTTGAAATTTCCCTTACATGTATCTCAAGAAACTCGAAATTAATGGGTTCAAGTCGTTTGCTAACAAAACGACTTTGGATTTTCTTGCTGAATGCAATATTGCCGATGGTGGCAAATGCGGCATTACGGCAATTGTCGGTCCGAATGGTTCCGGCAAGTCAAACGTGGCTGATGCTATCAGGTGGGCCATCGGTGAGCAGTCTTCCAAAAATCTGCGCGGAAAGAAATCCGAAGATGTTATTTTTGCCGGGACTGATAAAAAGGGACGACTCGGGACAGCGTCGGTGACGCTCTATTTTGATAATTCCGACAAGCGTATCCCGATTGAATTTGCTGAGGTGTCTATCGCGCGCAAGGTCTATCGGAGCGGAGAGAGCGAGTACCTGATCAATGGTTCGCGAGTGCGCCTCCTCGATATTGTTGATTTGTTGGCCAAGGCCGGTATTGGCAAGGATAGCTACTGTGTGATTACCCAGGGTATGTCGGATGCGGTTTTGAACGCTACGCCACTGGAACGTCGTGCTATCTTCGAAGATGCGGCCGGCGTGAAACAATACCAGATTGAAAAAGAACGAGCCTTGCGGAAATTGGAGAGTACTCGAGAAAACTTGGTGCGAGTAGATGCGCTGACTACCGAAATTGAACCGCACCTGAAGAATCTGCGTCGTCAGGCCGAAAAGGCTTCACAGGGCAAAGATGTAGCGCTTCGGCTCCATGAAAAACAAATCCTCTTGTATAGTTACCTGTGGGATAATTTTCAGGGGGAGCGTGGCAAATTGGTAGCTGAACGGGATGTTTTGCAGAAATCGGTTTTTGATATTGAGATCGAAACCAACACGCTGGCCAAAGAAGTGACCGAGGCTTCCGATACCATGGAAGATCAAAGTAAAGAGGAAACTATTGCTCACGAATTGTCGACACTACGTGACGAGGGCAATACCCTTTTGCGTGACCGGAGTATTCTTGAGGGGAAGATTGAGATTGAAAAAGAAAAACAGAAAGTAGAGGAGGTTATCCGGGTGATACCGGTAGATTTGAACTATGTGCGGAAAGCGCTTGATGAGATACGAACACACCAGACAGAATTGATCAAGCGTCTCGAGAGTGTTGAAAAGTTGGAAGATCTGCAGGATATCCGTGAATTCGCCCAGGTGATCAAGCAGAAGATGTATGACCTCGATACTAAGGCCGGTGAGGGGAGCGTGAAGGAAAAGAAAATTATTGCGCTGCCGGATGACGAGAAAAAGTTGAGCGATGAGCGTTTGGCGCAGTATGGAAAAGAAAAAGAAGCTCTCAACGGGAAGTTGGAAAAATTACAAAAACTCCTTCAGGTTAAAGAAGCAGAATTGCAGTCTGTGCGGGAAAGTAGTCGTACCAGTCGGGAAACATTTTTTACCAAGGAAAAGTTGTGGCGTGAAAAAGAACGGCAATTGACCATTCTGAAAGATCAACTGAACGAGGTCAAAGTGCGTTTGGCACGTGTCGAAGTGCGTGAGGAAGACTTGGTGACATTGGTTCGTGAAGAGCTCAACATGAAGGTGGACGACCTAGAGTATGATGGCGCGGCCATCGAGCGCGAGAAACTTGAGCGGGAGATTGCCCGACTCAAGGTAGAAGTTGAGCATATCGGCACCATCGACCCTCTCGTGGTGGAAGAGTATCAGGAAACCGAGCAGCGCTTTCAGTTTTTGACCAGAGAATCTGCTGATCTGAAACAGGCAAGTGAATCACTGCGTGTCGTCGTCAAGGAGATGGATCAAAAGATTGACGGCGTATTTGAAGTGGCCTTCAAGGAAATTAAGAAAAAATTTGAAACCTATTTCAAAATCATATTTGGAGGAGGAAAGGCTGAGTTAGATATTGTCAAAATCAAACGTCGGAAGACTGCCGAAGAAGGGGAGATTGAAGAAGACAAAGAAGAGGAATCAGAAGAAGACGAGTTTGGGATTGAAATTTTTGCTTGCCCACCGGGAAAAAAGATTACCAATTTGTCTATGCTCTCCGGCGGCGAGCGCTCCCTGACGTCGCTTGCGCTCCTCTTTGCTATCATCTCGCACAATCCGCCACCGTTTGCTGTCCTTGATGAAGTGGAGGCCGCGCTCGATGAGGCCAACTCACGGAGGTTTAGTAAGATGCTCCAAGAGCTTTCTGACCATACGCAGTTCATCGCTATCACCCATAACCGTGAGACCATGGCGCAGGCCGCCCTCCTTTATGGGGTTACTATGGGTGCCGACGGTGTCTCGCAGCTCCTCTCTATCCGTCTCGACCAGATTGGCGATGGCGGAAAACTCAAGTCATAATAGAGTCTCTTTTAGAGTTGACAGGACTAGGGAAACAGGCTAGAATGGGTTTTGTATTCGTCTAATGCTATTTATCTGCTATGTTGGCTATCCGTCTCAATCGTACAGGCAAGAGAAACCGCGCTCATTTCCGTGTAGTGGTGCAGGAGCACACCAAAGCCCCTGGTAAGCGCCACGTGGAAATCGTAGGGAGCTATGATCCGCACAAGAAAACGACTATTTTGAAGAAAGATCGTATTTTGTACTGGGTGAGTCAGGGTGCACAGGTATCGGATGCGGTTCACAATATGCTCGTTCGCGAGGGGATTGTGGAAGGCAAAAAAGTAGCAAAAAAGATGCCTCGTCCAGTCGTGAAAGAAGTTCCTGCTGAAGTAGCACCGGTTGAAGAAGTGGCTACACCGGCTGAAGCAGCTGCTGCCCCCGCAGCTCCGGTTGCACCTGTAGCAGAAGCTACGCCCGCCGAAGAACCAAAGGCCTAGATTGATTGATCCCGCACCTTTTCTATGAGGAAGCGGTGACAATTTCATGTACGAGCCGATAGGCGGCTACGCCTTGAAGTATGTGCTTACTGGAGTTTTCCATGGAAAAGGTGCGGGATTGACAGAATCGACGGAGAAGAGTAGTATAGACATACAATCAAATATCCGTAGACATGAGGCATTTCCTTCCCGCGCCTGGCGTGACCGAGGGAGAATAAGCTCCTCACGAGGAACACTCTCGATGACATTTGAAAAGATAGCATTAAGAGCTTGTTTAGAAGAATTCTCACTGTCTGCGGTTTCCCCGCGGACTTTTGTTTTATAACGTATCTTTTATGCAACAGACGAAACTAGAGAAAGAGGCTCTCATTGCAGAGGTAGCCGAAAA
>CAZTBI010000006.1:0-3853 GCA_964612055.1 uncultured Bdellovibrionales bacterium | reverse complement strand
TACGCTCCCTCCAGAGGCGGGCAAGCATCACGGATGTGACCGTCGGGAAACAGAAGGGAAGAAAAGAAAAAGTCTTTTCTAACGCTCTAAAATTAAGGAATAAAAAAACCCGCGCTGACCGTAGCCTGCGCGGGACTGAAACTACTACTACGTCAACCGGATAGGTTCACGCGGTGGACGAAAAGATAGAGCTCATCACCACGAATCCACTCCCTCTCGTGACATTCTGGGCGAAACCAGCGCCGCAGTTCTTTGCGAAGTTCGTAATACAGAGTGATTTCGGCTGGGTTGCCCTGTTGATCACGCCCTCCAGCGGCAACCACGGTATGACCGAATCGCTTCTGGACGCACTTCTTGTCAAACGCCAAGAGATGCTCCGGGCCCGCCAATCGCCAGCCTACACCAAAAAAAGCAATGGTGTCTCGATACAAATTGCCGGTTCCCTCGAGACAAACCAACCGATACTCCCATTCGCCAGTGAGACTTTCGTCAAAGACCAGTTCCGAGATATCCTCATCGACTCTGGCGTGGGCGTTTCGCCCAATAAAGGCTGCTACGTTGGCCTGCTTGGGATCGTAAAAGAACGTGCGTGGCTCCAAGCCAAGCATCTTGCGAAATTCCAATCGATCTACCGCAAGGAGGTCCCCCTCAAATAAGTCAGACAGTAATCCGGAATCAAAAACTCGCTGCAATGTCTTGCCCGAAACATCCTTCTCGTTCACGATCTCAAGCAAGTGAGCAGCCTGGTTCAAGGAAGCGTCAGATTTTCTCATAGGAATCCCCTAGTGAGAACCACTCCGTATGGGTGGTGGCTAGTAGCTCTCGAGGATTCGAGTTTGCCATAGCAGAGAAATCTCAGATAAAAAACCTCTCTGCTAGGGCAAAGGATTGTTAAGAAAACGGATATTGATTTATACTCTCCTTCCTCCCTGAAGTCAATAAAAGCCACCCATCACTGGCTATACTTGTTCACTATTCTCGTTTCTCAAAAATACAATTTTACTCACGACCGTGAATACATTTGTACAGTACATCATTAGAAGCTACGAGAGATTAAATCTTTTCTTCAGCTGTTCATCACCCTCAATATCTCCAGCCACAATATAGAGCAACTCCTTACCAATTTTGTACTGTGCTTTGAGAAGGCCAATTACTTGCTCACATTCATAGGGATAGACCCATACACTATCCTGCAGTTTCACAAAGCCAAACGACTGCATATGGTGACGGATACTGTCACGGGCCGACCTCCTTTTTTCTTCAATATCGAAGATGATCAGTCGCCACTTTTTGTCCCACGATTTTTTCTCAATACTTTTCTCTTTCAATTGATAGCGTAGCAGCTCCCTTTGTCCGGCTTCCGTCAACCGAATTACCGGTTCGCCATTCTTTTCAAACACAATAATCAGCTTCTTTTTAGCTAGTTTCTGAATTTCATTTCGTACTAATTTAAGCGATTGATACCGACCATAGTCCCTCTTATTTCTCTTCTCTAGTAATTTTATAACCTGAAACACGTTCGGGGCCGCCAAACCAATCGTCAAAATCCCGACTGCAGCAACCGTCCCAAGTAGGGCCTTTCCAATAAATCCATAGGGTATCCGTAGTGTTTTCTGTTTTTCCATATTTTCTTATTTTATTCTCCTATACAAATCATATCACGACCGTGAGCAAATTTGTATAGGAGAATTATTGAGGTTTCTGCAAAAAAGAAAACCCGCGCTGGCCAGTGGCTTACGCGGGGAAAAATCATCACTTTCGTCAGAGCTTCATCCGAGCAGACAACCGTTGGTGTCCCTCGCTTTCTGGTGCCTGTCGTTGGCTTGAGCCTCACTCTCTCCTTCAGCTGAGGTTCGACTCTTCGCGGACTTGACGAGCTCATCAAAATCCTCGGAATGGGTAAGCCCGAGAAAATTGGCAACCCTCTGTATGGAGAAGATGCTCCGCCACGCATCAAGCGGACAACCAAATTGTAGGTTGACTCGCATGCGCCGCTCATTGTCATCAAGCCAGGCCGCCCCCAACACCATAAGCTGTGGAAGAGAGTCTCCGAAGTCTTCCTTGGTGGCGCCGATCATCTCCGCGTCATGTACCAAGGAATGAGTATCGACAGCGCTGGCCCCCAACACCTTGGCACGAAGACCGTCCTTGATCCTGTCTTTGGCCTCAAGGTCGAGCGTCTCGTACCGGACGTCTGCAGTTCCCTGGGCACGAGCCTCATTTCGTAGCGCCACGAGATCAGAGGGTGATTCATAGCGTGATTCAACCCTTGACCCACGCAATTGATCGCGCTTTATTTGTCGCGCCGTAAATGCGGCTATGAAGCGCTTCGACTCTGCCAGGCGCTCAGCAAGCAATTCAGCTTCCCTCTGCTGACTGACCGACAGCGTTGGATCGGTCGCGTTGGAAGCAGGAACCTCCATTGTCTTAGCGATCACTGGAATCTTCACCTGCGTAGTGAGCACTTCCACCGAAGAAATATCAGCCTCCTCTTCTGGCCAGATCAGCCAGCAAACAGTGAGAAAAGCCACAAAAAGCGTTGCCGTAATAAAAGTAGTCGAACGGCTCATGACGAACCCCTTTCATAAATTAGGTTGGTAAGAATACAATCAACCGTATATTATACTCCTTTTTAACATAAAAGTCAATAGTAAAAACCACCCTTCGAAAATCTCAGGGCGGTTTCTAGATTCAATATTCAAGAATCGATATTCGATTCTCTACGCTGCCGCTTTGACGTCACCGGAGGCCTGACGAGTACCAATGATTTCGGTAGCCACGTTGTTTGGCACTTCGGCATAGTGACCGAATTCCATGGAGTAGCTGGCGCGACCCTGCGACATAGAGCGCATCTGGGTAGCGTAGCCGAACATCGAGGAGAGCGGTACTTCGGCATGGATTTCTTTGACGGAAGCCGCGCCCTCGCCACGAGCATTCATCTCCTTGATGACACCACGCTTGGACGACAGGTCACCGACGATATCACCCATGAAATTTTCCGGAGTAATCACCACCACTTTCATGATCGGTTCCAGGATCATCGGCTTGGCCTTGCGACAGGCTTCTTTGAAAGCCATAGAACCAGCGATACGGAATGCCGCTTCAGACGAGTCGACATCGTGGTACGATCCATCGTAGACCGTCGCTTTGACATCGACCATCGGATAGCCGGCGAGCACACCCGTGAGCATCGCTTCTTGGATACCCTTGTCAATCGGCTTGATAAATTCCTGTGGAATCGCGCCACCCTTTACTTCATTTTCAAATTCATAGCCTTTGCCGGTTTCATTGGCCTCCACTCGAATCCAACAATGACCATACTGACCGCGACCACCTGACTGCTTGATGTACTTGCCTTCGGATTCTGCCATGCTGCGAATCGTTTCGCGATAGGCTACCTGTGGACGACCGACATTGACCTCCACTTTGAATTCACGACGCATACGATCCACCAAGATATCGAGGTGCAGCTCACCCATACCGGACATAATCGTCTGTCCCGTTTCTTCATCGGTATGCACACGGAACGTCGGGTCTTCTTCGAGTAGCTTCTTGAGAGCCATACCCATCTTTTCCTGATCAGCCTTGGTCTTTGGTTCAACAGAGATATCGATAACCGGTTCTGGAAAGGTAATTGATTCAAGAATAACCGGTTTTTCCAAATCACACAGCGTATTACCGGTAGTCGTTACCTTCATACCCACGAGTGCTCCGATATCACCAGCCGAGAGCTCTTCGATTTCTTCACGGTGATTGGCATGCATACGGAGAATACGTCCGATACGCTCCTTTTCATTTTTGGTCGAGTTGAGCACGTATGATCCGGCTTTGACGGTACCGGAGTAGACACGGA
>CAZTBI010000005.1:0-39537 GCA_964612055.1 uncultured Bdellovibrionales bacterium | reverse complement strand
ACAAGTAGGGCCGATGAGATTATCGGATAAAACTATTCAATTATGGATAGGAGGTGGATCCGCTCCATTGGGTTGGAAAATGTTAGCTTTGCTTTCAGAGCAACCATTTCCTTCTCGGTCTCGCCATAGACCTTGCACCCAAAGGCGATTCGAGGCTAGAAAAGTCAGTCACTTTCTCTCTACAGTACGGTTGATTCTAACAACCTTTCATTTTTCTGTCAAATAAAAACCAAAAAATGGCTCTAGGGAGGGCCTTGCTTGAAAAATTATCCTTCCAGGAAGTGCTTTGGATGCACAAATGGAGAATTATCTTTTGTTATTTATTTTCGCTCTTACACCAAAAGCATACACCTTTTTGACCGTTTCAGCAATCCGAGTTGAGGTATACACTTCCGGCAACTCACTCTCTACCAAGAAATCACTTACTTCTTCCGCCTTTATCCCCTGCTCCTTCAAAAGTTCAGCAATGGACACAAAAAGTTTCCGGCCCATATCACGCCCTTCTGGCCAACTTTTTTCTTTCACTACCACCCCGTCCTTTAAAAGAGAGAGGGTGGATGATTCTTTGTGTAGTTCAAGTTCAAATGTGTACATAAAAATTACTTTAGTTTCTTCCAATCGAAATTCCATGGATCGGTTTTGCGATCGGGGGCAATATCATCATGACCGACGACATTTTTGATCGGAAATGTACTCTTTAAGAAAGTCACGAGCTGATTCACGGCGCTGTACTGTGCATCCGTGTATGAAGTCTCCTTCTGATTCATAATCTCGATACCGATGGAGAAATCGTTCACACTCGTCCGGCCATCAGGCATCTTACTCACTCCAGCGTGATAGGCGATATTGCGATCCGCTACCAGATGATAAATAGTTCCCTTGCGATCAATAAGGTAGTGAGCACTGACACCATAGGACTCATACTCTTTCACTAAACCAGAGACACTGTACGGATCACTCCCTTGGGCATCGTAGGAAGAGTGCAGCACGATAGTATCGACCGCGCGCGCTTTACTTGATACCGCAAAGCCTGAGCTCATGAAACGATCGACAATATTTATACTGTCTGCCTCTTTCGGTACCGGCATTGTTTTACTATTCGGATCTGGTTCGCCAACGGCAATACCCATGCCCATCGTCGTCTCAGCTTTCTGCTCAACCGTATCTTTTATTTCATTCACCTCTTCTTTCAAGGCTTCGTACGTATTCAGCTCCTCTACTATGGGTACCGGAGCATCATTATTCACTGTTACTGAAGTTCCGGACATGCCAAAAAAAGAGTACCAAACTCCGAACGCTATAAGCCCTACAGTAATGAGTAATCCAATAAGCCCCATGCTCCTATTATACAACACAACCCGCCGATAGGCAGGTTGTGAGAAGCTTCAGTCGTGAGGAAAAAACTATTTCTTTCCCTTCTTTTTCCCGCTACTCATAAGGAGAGCAATCGCGGCTCCAAGAGCGGCGCCGATCCCAGCTGCTACCATAGCCGCTTTCTCCGGATTCTTCTTAGCGTAACTCTCTACGGTCGCGTAGGTGCTTTCAAGTTGCTTTTTCACCTTGGCCACTTCCTTCTCGGCCAAGACTTTGGTCTTGTCCATCTGGGCCACTACCTTTTCCTTAAGAGCGTCCACCATCACCTCTCCTTGTTTCTTTGCCATATGATTTTTCCTACTTAATTAGTATCAGTATCATTACGATCGAGGATATAGAGCAGTATAGCTACGCTGAGGATACTTCCCCCGACCACTACCTCGCCCAATCCCGGTTTCCCATAAAACCCATCTAACAGACGCGCACTCCCTACCAGACAAAATACAATACCCAACATGGAGAAAAACAGGAGTCCCAAGTGACGAACGAGCTTCTGTGTCCAGGCACGAGTGCGAAGCTGCCAACTCTCTAGCATTCCATGAATCGAACCAAAGAGGCTACTTAAGGCACTCCCCACAAGAAACGATCCCCAGCCACCTCCATTTTCTTGATACTCTTTCTTTTTCTCACTCATTTTTTTGTTTCTTAACCCTCTTATTGAAATTTTACCATACTTTTTCGATTTCCTTACTTGTCATAAGATGAAATGTGTGGCATAAAAATAGTACGCATTCTTTGTTCTGTCATATGAGCTCTCGTGTTCTCATAAGTCCGTGCTTTCTCATCATCGTTTTCTTTTCTCTTTCTCCGAAAGCACTCGCCACTTCATCAACCGTTGTCTTAAATGAAATCCACATTACCGGCGGCACCGGTCATACGGATGATGATTTCGTTGAACTCTACAACCCCACCAGTGTGCCGATTGAGATTTCTGATTTTCGACTACGCTACAAGAACAGCAAGGGTACTGAGGGATCACTCCGAGTATTCGGCCCCGGAAGCTGTGTTCCAGCACAAGGATTTTTTCTCTGGGCCAACAGCAAGGGAGTCTTTGCCCCTCTCGCCGATACCACTACGAGCGGAGCTCTTTCTAATGATTACTCCATACTCCTCTATCCTAAAGAAGGAACGACGCCTCTTGATACAGTAAGCTTTGGGACTGGCACCGCCCTTCCGAATCCCGGAACCAATCAAAGCCTCTCTCGTAATACCACTGATCTCATTTGGTCACTCACGACTACCCCAACTCCCACCAAAAGCATCCCTTGCCCTCCACAAGAACCGACTCCACCACCGATACCTACTACGACCAGTGTCAGACTCAATGAACTTCTCCCTAATCCTTCTGACGAAGAAAGTGCTGGAGAATTCATTGAGCTTTATAATGACTCTGATACAGAAACAGACATTGGCGGTTTTATTCTTCATGATGCCTCGCAAAGTGGAAGTTATACTTTCCCCAAAGATATCCTTATTGCGGGGCGAGGTTATCTTGTCATTCCCGGAAACATTTCGAAAATCGCTCTTAACAATTCCAATGAAACGCTCTCGCTTTTTGACACAACCAACGCACTTGTCGACACTGTTCACTACCAGACAACAAAAGAAGATGTTTCTCTTAATTTCAATAACGGAAACTGGCGCGGCGGTACTCCGACCCCAGGAGCTCTTAATCAGATAAATATTCTTCCAGAAACAAAAGAGCGGGTGCCAAAGAAAGGCTACAGCGGCATAGCCGTTTCTTTTGATGCTCGAGGAAATGATGCTGAGGGAAGCGCCCTGAAATACACCTGGGACTTTGGTGATGGTCACAAGAGCTATTTGGAAAAAACTTCCCATACCTATGAAGCAAATGGCACCTATCAAGTGACACTGAAAACAACAGATGGGAGCGATGATGTTATAGAAACCTTCTCCATTACAATAGAATCATTTCCGAAACTTGATATTCGCATCACCGCTCTTGTTCCGAATCCAGCTGGTAAAGATTCTGACACTGAGTGGCTCATTATTGAGAATCGTGAGAAGAAATCGATAAATCTTGAAGGGTGGAGTATCGCCACTGGCTGGGACAATCTCGTCAATCACCCCATCCGGAAAAGCTTTATCATCAAAGGAAAATCTACTGCCAAACTGACACGAGACTTTTCACTTTTTACTCTGCCGAACAAGAAAGGACGCATCGAACTCCGTGCCCCAAATGGAAAGACGTTGCAAGAAATAGAATACAAAGAGAAGCAGAGCATTGAAGAAGATCTGATTTACCGCAAAGAAAAAGGGAAGCGCTGGGAATGGCAAAAAGAAACTCCGAAAACAACAACGACAGCAGAAACTGCAGACACTCCAGAACTCTTATCTCCTGAAACCTTCATATCAGAAGAAATTGTCCCAGTACCAGAAGAAGCTCCCCTTGAAGAAAATCAGAAAAGTACCGATCCAACCATTGCAAACCAAGAAACATACAAGAAAGAAAACTTACGCCAAGAACTTTCTCGTCTCTTGTACCGTCGCACCTGGGTAGAGGTCCCGCAGAATGAGATTACTTCTGCTTATCAGACTTCCGGGAAAGTCACCGCCACTCAATCAAAAAACTTAGCCTCTACATTGCTCGAAAAAATATTTTCGAATATCAACTTCGCTTTCAACAACTGGCAGAATAAGGAATAAAGAAAAAAGCACTGACGAATCAGTGCTCCGTGAGATCCTCAATGGGATCAGATGGTCAGTTGGTTGTGGCCCGAGCGGATTCAGACTCTCCCCTCAGCCGTCGAGCGAGCCGCTCGCAAGCTTCATGACGTTGTCCGAGCGTCTCAGAATGACCATGAAGTGCGTTGAGCAACGCCGTCCAAAGTAGCCGGTGAATGTTGCGCTCTCGTTGCTCCCGAGTGGCCCGCGGGTTGAGATCTACAGGTTCCACTCGGAACCAGTCCTCGTACTTCTGGTCACCGTCCCGAAGGACGATTTTGACCTCAACGTTTTTTGGTTTCCCGAAATCAGTTGAAGGACCAATCAAGATCACTTCGATCACCTCTTCTACTCCGCTGCCAAGTGAAATCACGATTTCCGGAATGAGACAGGAGAGCTCCTGCAGCATCCGACGATCGGCTCGGAACTCAGCTCCACCCTGGTAGATCGCTCCGTAGTTAGCACTGATCTTCATGAGAACTCCTCTGGTGCTAAGCACCGTAATGTCCACCCCACAAACGGAATGAACGATGCATTCTAGCACCCTACAAATTCCCGTCAAGATTTGAAGGTATAGGTAAAGATAAATTTTACCGAGCTTTTAAGTCTTGAGTCATTTTCTCCTGGGCCCTCTGCTGACGTAATTCATCAAATCCTTTCCTCTCGGCTGCGGCAGTAGTCATCTCTAACACAATGACAAAGATAGTGATAATGAGAAAAAAGAGAAAAAACTGCCTGAGGCGACGAATGAGAATATCAGAGAAACTTTCTTTCTCCATAGTCCCCTCCCCTTCTCCAGTAGGAACCTCTAGTCTTCTCTGAAGAAAAAGCATGTAGAATGCAATAAGTATTATGGCTTCCATTACAGGCATTAATAAAGCTATAAAACCTAAGGCCAAAAAGCTCAGACCTGCCCCATGGAACCTCAATGTAATTATCAAATAAGATGCCACAGTAACTAATGCAATAAGTATCCGGACGAGGTTCCAGTTTGTTTGCTGTTTTGGCAAGGTTTTACCGGTCGCTAAAGCTTCTTCTGCTCTTTTCTTTCGTTCAAGATAGACGCTCTGAACCTCTTCTACGCTTTCTGGATGAAACACCATTTTAGAACCCAGCCAGATGTATAAAGGAACAAGGAAAACAAAAAGCATCATCTCATAACCGGTCGTTCTGGAGCCAATAAAGAGTGAGAAGGTCCATGATGGTAGCAAATCTCGATAACCATACAGAAAATTGCTCAGCGCATTATTACCAGAAAGCGCTAAGCTAATGAACAAATAAAGAAGCGCTCCAACAATATACAAGACCCCTAGTGCTTTTGTTTTTGACATAAGCATATTAAAAATATTCTAATCTTTTCTAATCGCAGTATATCACTCTCTATAACCCAAAGTCTTTATTTTAGACTCTCTTTGAGACCAGCGGCCTCAAGTGTCTGGAGGGCCTGCTTGTACCACACGAGATAGCCATCACCAGAAGGGTGAAGCTGATCAGCGCTGTAGAATCGCGGAATATCACTCAAGAAGACATCGTCTTCTCTCTCTTGATACAAATCAACGTAAATCGCTTGGTGCTCTCTCGCAGCAGCCGAAAAAAGTTCTCGCACAATTCTCGTTTTTGCACTCCACGGACTACTAAGGAGCCTCGGGAAAAAGGGCGCATTGCCCACATTGCCACTGGTCAGAAGAATGACGTGCTTCCCGATACGCTTGGCCTGTGACAATACGTCACCTATCTCCGTGGCAAGAGTAGCCTGAGGAGTAAAGTACAAAATATCGTTGCCTCCTATTTGGATAAAGACCCAATCAAAACTCTGATCAGCCTGAGACTGAAGAACCGGAATGAGCTCTCCTGTTTTTCGGCCACTCTTGGAAAGATTCACGAGCGAGTGATTAGGAAAATCTTGGGCGAAATACCCAGCCACTGTTTTCTCAGGACTGTCACTTCCTACTCCTACACCAGTGCTGTCACCCGCAAAGAGTACGCGAGATGAGAAGTTATCAACCGATTTCTCAAAGGGAATCGCCCCCTGAACAAGTTCTTTACTTTTCCCGAGAAGCAGAGAAGCACGAACGGCATAAGCACTGCCCAAAAGAACCAGGACTCCGAGAAAAAAATACATAGACTTTTTAAACATCTGAAAGGAGGCGAAGAATTAAATGTGACATCTTTGTTCTTACCCCTTATTCTCCGCTGCTACCAAAGGAACAGTCACCGGCACTAACATAAGGCGGGTGGAAAGTTTACGATAGACGAAGACATGAGCCACTACGGTCAGAGGAATCGTGACGAGCAGCCCGATACCGAAGGCCAGTGCTCCCAGGATATTGATTCCGATCAGGGCCAGCGAAAAACCAAAGAGTTGCCACTTCACCCCTTGTGTAATCTGGCTGCTTTCTTTCAGGGAATCCAGTACCCCCAATTCCTTATCAACTATAAGGTAAGAGAAAAACTGATACTTCAGTCCGAGATAGATTCCCGGAACGATAAGCAGTATCAACCCTCCTGCCACCATGAGTCCAAACAGTATGGAGGCGCCGAGATAACGGAAGAACAATCCGTAGTAAGAAAACAATACATTGAGTTTGCCTTCTTCGTTCTTATCTACCAGATCGAGATACAGACGTGTCAGCCCTAACCGCATGATCATTGAGAAAAAAGTCGAGGCGAGACCGATCACAAAAGACAGCATGGCGATATCTTTGGTCATGTCTTCGAAAATACCAAAGATCACTGACACCACGATAGTCGCCCCGAGCGTCATCCACAGGAACAAGAAATGGGCCTTGAACTTCTCCCACCCTACTTTGAGCGCTTCACTGGTATGGAAATATTCCATATGTTTTTGTATGAGATTAAGAATTGATCTCATTATATCACGTCACCAATTTCATCTTTACCTCGAAAAAGAAAAGAACCCCCTAGAATAGGAAGTTCTTTTCTTTTGCTGAGTTGGCTGGTACAGACGGTTAGAACTAGTTTTGTATAAAAATAAAATAACGCCCTAGCTACTGATAGCAGCCAGGGCGTCGTCATTCGAGAACTTCTCTCGGAAGGTACTCCGGAGTCAACGCGCCGCGGGGTTTTCCTTGCGCTCCACCACGAACGTGATGGATTCGTCGGTGGCACTCACCACGCGAATGACCAGCGGGATCCGAAGGTCCGGGGCGAGGTCCGCAAAACCGTAATACACCCGGTCAGGTCCGACAGTCAGTTGGTAGTAGCCGTAACTGCCTGGCTCCCATCCCTTTCTGACCGAAGTGGTGAGAGCGGCACGGTACCCTCCGTCATGCTGCTGTCGCCCCATATAGGCTATGGGGTACTCACCTTCGAGCACGGTGTAGTCGTTCTTCTTCACCGTGTGCTGCTCCTGGCCACGCACTTCTTCCACAAACTTCTGGTACGTAGCCGCACTTTCGGCGTCGCTCTTGGCGATTGTGTGCAGAGCGAAACCGATAAGGATCCCGACAGTGGCAAGGGCCAACAGCGCCCGCATCGAGAATCTCCACCAGCCCTTGTTGCGGACCTCGCTGTAGTTCTTCTGAATATGGGACATCACTCTGCCTTCGCGGAGATCATCGTCGCTCCAGCCGACGAACGTGTAGTTCCCCAAGGCGACCGCGGGCGAACCCTTGGTCACATTGAGAATCTTCACATCAAGGCCTTCCTTCTCCTGAAGTTTCCGCTTGATGATGCGCTCGAGCGTGATGGTTCCCGAGACCACCGTCATGTGATGACGAAGCCAGGAGGGGAGAGACTCGATGAAAGCCTTCACCCGGGGAGGGAGGGGCTGCGCAAAGTCGGCGATCGGCTGCTCACGTGCGCGGACGATGTGATGCTCGTGCAGTTCAAGGTCATGAACTTCGATCCAGTGCCGCTGTTCCGCGGTGGTGTAGGTCACGCGCTGACCAAACGGCACTTCCGGGTCGTCGGTTTCTTTGATGTCCACTCGCGTCTCATTCATCTTGGTGCGCTGGGTCAGGCTGTGCCGGTAATAGTAGTACCGGCCGGTTTCGCGACTCGTGAATTCCACCTGACCGACGAACTCGAACCCCACCAGGGTGTCGAACCACAAACACATGCGCTCGAGAAGCAGCTTCACGCCAGAGCGATAGGCCACCTGGAGAGATGCGAGGAGCATCTCTGATTCCTGCGCGGCCAAGTCGGCCGACAGTTCGAGCATGCTGATGTGGCCGAAGGAGGGAATGTTCTTCTTGAGTTTCTCCCATTCCTTTTCCTCACTCAGCTCGTTATGGGACTGTCGAATGGCCGAATGGCGCACGGCGCTTTTGACGCAGGCCACGATATCCGAAAGTCTTTTCTGAAGGAACTTGAGGTCCTCCTCGTATGCGCGGTAAATCGACTCACGGCCGCTGCCGGAAGGAAGGGCGATCAGGACCGAAGCCCGGACCATCTCTTCACCGATTGGTTCACAGAACGCCGGAAGTGGTTGAACGGCCCTCGTATCCCATTCGAGCTGTTGGCCGTAAACGCGACCACTGAGGACGCGAACGAGGGACTCGGGAACGGCACGGTCAGTGGTAGCAGTATTCATGGCAATGACTCCTTGGGATATACCCGTTTGACAAGGGACTCGTCCTGTATGCCATTGAAATGGACACGGTCAGAACAGAATATAATCGCACTAAATTTTAATTTAGTCAATGGCGCCATTAAATTTCAAATCCCTCTGACTAGTCTTAAAGCCATATAGCTAGAACCAATCAAACGTAATTTTTTAATAAACAAAAACAGCCCCACTTCGAGGCCGTTTCCGCAACTTGGAGCGGGTAAGGAGTCTGCCAAAGGCGGATAGAAATCGAACTCCTTCATTTTGAGCGAGATACGGGAATCGAACCCGTGCCCTAACCTTGGGAAGGTCATGTACTACCATTATACTAATCTCGCTTTCCTACCAAACGGAGCCATTGTAGCGTATTTCTTGAAAGACGACAAAACCCATAGACAAAGCTGCTGTTTTTTGGCATACTACGAAAGTATAATTTCTTTTTTCTTCTCACATGCTCGCTTTTTTCACCAGAGGGCGCATCATCGCTCTCGTTGTCGCTACCCTCGTTATAGCTGGAGGTGTCTACACCTTCTTCTACGCCAAGTCACACAAAACCGAATTTGCTGCTGGTTCCTTCAATATTTTCCAGAAGGTCTCCAAGCTCCTGCCGATTGCTCCTGATACCAAAAAGGAGATCGAAGTCGTCAACCAGCTGGTCGCCGAACTCACCAAACAAGATGAACGCACTCGCGTTTTCTTGGTATTACTCCAAAACGCCGATGAGCTCCGTCCTGGCGGTGGTTTCTTGGGTCAATACGCCATCATCAAGGTGAAAAATGGCGAGGTCATTTCGACCTTCGTTGAAGATGCCAATCTCCTTGATCAGCGCATTGTGGCCAAGATCACTCCTCCCTACCCATTCGAACGAAAACTGCAACTCAAAAAATGGAAATTTCGTGACTCCAACTTCTCTCCTGACTTTCCAACCAACGCCGAAAAAGCGCAGTATTTCTATCGCTTAGCGGGTGGTCGAGAAAAATTTGATGCCGTCATCGGTGTAAACTCTCATGTTTTCAATAACATCCTGGCAATCAGTGGTCCCATCCAGATCCCGGGCGATTCCAATGTCTACACCAGCGAAGATGGTGCCTACAAGCTCGAAGAACGTGTCGAGCGCGCCTACCTCGGGGAAGACGTACCAGCGGAACTGAAACAGAACCGAAAGGCTATCATGAAAAAACTTGCCGCTGAGATCATGAAGCGAGTCGCTACGGTCTCCAATGTTCCGAAACTCGCAGAATTTGCCCAGAATGAACTTCGCAATCGCGATGTCATGCTCTGGTTCGCTGATGAGAATCTCCAGGCCCTGGTAGAGAGCGTGCACTGGGACGGATCTATGGCTGATGATTGGACTGGCGACTACCTCATGCTCGTCGATGCCAACATGGGTGCCCTGAAAACCGACTACTACGTTCGTCGCAAACTCGACTACACCGTTGATTTCACCGGCGAGAAGCCTGTCGGAACCATGGTCTATACCTACAGCAACACCGCTCCTCGTGGTGACTGGCGCACCAGTGACTACCACACCTACCTTCGGACGTACGTCCCACAGGGCTCAGTGATGCAGGAACGCAAATGGATTAATGCTGTCATCACTCGTGAAGAATTCAACAAGACCTACTTCGGAGGCTTCGTCGATGTCGAAATCGGCCAAAACGATGTCATGACGACACTGAAGTATGAACTCCCTGAGACCATCACTGCAGAAAACTACAAGCTCCTGATTCAGAAGCAATCCGGTGTCGGAACCCTCCCGGTCTCGGTCCACATCAAGACCAAGGACGGGAAAACGTATGATCAAACTGCCGATCTTCAAAAAGATCTAAACTTCTCCATTCAGGAAGTAGAAGAAAAGAAGTAATAAAAAAACGAAGCCCGGGCAGATAAACTGACCGGGCCTGGCGAGGCGAACCGAGCGTATCGATTCCCTGCCGAAAGCACTGGGGTGTGCTAGGAGGAGACAAGCAACTTCCGACCGTCGACAAAACCTTAACCAGTCAAATCAACGTACCGCGATCATAGCATTTCTTCGCTTTCTTGTCAAGCAACCTCTCTCGATTGTTTGAAAGAGCCTTTATACGCTATGATGGCAACATACTCTTCAATACTCTTATTATGTCCGATCAAAAACAATCTCCTCAGGAAGGACCTTCACTCGCCCAAAATGACCACCGTCGGCTTGGCCAAGAGCTTGATCTCTTTACCTTCTCTGATCTTGTCGGGTCGGGATTGCCACTCTGGCTTCCGAAAGGCGCCACTCTTCGCCGCACCCTCGAGCGCTTTATTGTCGACACAGAAATCGAGTGGGGCTACAGCCACGTCTATACTCCCGATATCGCCAAGCTTGACCTGTACAAAACTTCCGGCCACTACCCCTACTACAAAGATTCCATGTACGCCCCTATCGTGATCGATGAGCACGAGTATATGTTGCGACCCATGACCTGTCCGCACCATTTCCAAATCTATACCGATCGACCCCGCAGTTATCGTGAACTTCCGATGCGCATCGCGGAACTAGCGAAACTCTACCGTTATGAGGGTTCCGGTGAACTCTCAGGATTAGTACGAGTACGCAGCTTCTGTCTCGCCGATGCTCATATCATTTGTGCGGACAAAGATCAGGCCGCAGAAGAGGTCAGTCGAGCTCTTGATCTTATCGAGCATATTGCCTCCGTGTTTGGACTCAAACTTGGAGAGAACTACTCGTATCGCTTGTCTTTGGGAGATAGGAAGGATGATCAGAAGTATTACAAAAATGACCAGGCATGGGACGAAGGCGAAGAAATGCTACGCACCGTACTGAAAAAACGTGGTGGCGACTTCATTGAAGCGGCCGGAGAAGCTGCTTTCTATGGTCCAAAAATTGATATCCAAATGAAAGATGCTCGTGGGAAAGAAAACACTGCCTTCACCGTACAGTATGACTTCTGTATGCCAGATCGTTTCAATCTCACCTACATCGACAGTGACGGCACAGAAAAGCGCTCGGTCGTGGTCCACCGCTCTTCTATCGGTGCTATCGAGCGCGTCATAGCTTTTTTGATTGAACACTACGCTGGTGCCTTTCCAACATGGCTCGCTCCGGTCCAAGTAAAAGTCCTCCCCATTGGTGAAGGTCACTGTACCTATGCTGAGGAGGTGGCAAAAAAACTCCGTCTCCAGAATATCCGTGCCGAAATAGACGCTTCTGATGAATCACTCGGCAAACGCATTCGCAAAGCCAAAACTGAAAAACTCCCCTATCTCGTGGTCGTTGGCAACAAGGAGGTAGCGGACCAAACAGTTTCCCTCGAAGAACGAAGCGCTGGTTCCCTGGGCGCTCAAACTCTTGAACAATGCATTACTACTATCACCGAAGCAATCGCTTCAAAAAAGTAACTCTCGTATAACGCAATAGAAAAACACCCAGGACATCCTCCTGGGTGTTTTTCTTTCAAAGCATTTAGGCTATCTTCGTCGGGCGCCCGTATCCCTCATGAACATGGCGGTAGTAGAAACTCTTCACCGCTTCAGTCGCAAAGAAGTAACCGAGCGCGAGCGCCCCTACAAAGAGGAGGAGTTTGGGCGTCGGAGTGACAAAGTGAAGTGTCCCAGTCACAAAAGGAAAGAACGGGAGTGCAAAGGCGATGAGAAGCACGGCGCCAGAGAGGGCGTAAAGCGTAAAAGAGGCACGCCGGGCTTTGAAAAAGGAAAACTTTGTGCGAAGTGAAAAGATGAGAATCACTTCTGTTATCAGGCTCAAGAAAAACCAAGCTGTCTGTAACATTTCTGGAGAAACCCTATAGAGCGCTCCGAACAAAATGAAGTCAAACACTGAGCTTACTCCGCCAAGGAGCGTCGCCATCAGGACCACGCTGTGCACCTGATAATTCTTCGGCTTTTCCAACTCTTCAGGATCAACCGTGTCCGTCGCAATAGCAATCATCGGGAAGTCGGACAGGAGATTAAGAAGCAATATCTGAATAGGGAGTAGTGGCACAAATGGCAAAAAAAGCGAAGCCAGTGCTACCGAATAAAAGTTTCCGAAATTAGATGTCAAAGTCACCTTGAGATACTTCAAAATATTCGCAAAAATTGTCCGACCTTCTTTGATACCATCAATCACCGTCCCGAGACTCTTTTGTAGGAGTACTACATCCGCTGCTTCCCGGGCAATATCCGAAGCACTTTCCACTACTATCGCCACATTGGCCAATTTCAAGGCTGGCGCATCATTGATACCCTCACCCAAAAATCCAACTTCATATTCTTCTTGAAGAGTTTTGATAATGTCATATTTCTGACGCGGAGAAATACGAGCGAATACCATCCCTTTCGACACTGCCTCGCGCCGCTCTGCCTCGCTCATTTCATCAAGCTCCTTACCAATAACGACCTCTTCCGGGTGAGCAATCAGCCCTACAGCATACCCGACCGCCCCAGCCACTTCACGGCTATCGCCAGTAATAATTTTTACCGCCACATTGAGATCCTTCGCTCGAGCAAGGGTTTCCCTGGCAGTTGTTTTAAGCGTGTCTTTGAATGAGATCAGTCCATCAAAGATCAGTTCTTGCTCTTCATACAAAGAATACTTCTTTTCTAGGGAAAAGGGTTTGTGAGATACAGCTAACACCCGCTCCCCTCTCCGTCCCGCGAGCGCCACCCAATTCATGAGGCTCTGGAACGTATAGAGATCAACATTTTTCGAACGATGGAGTATCTCCTCGGGCGCACCACGAACAATAACCTCTCTTCCAGAAGCACCTTCGAACAAAACACTGTTGCGTCGACGCTCTGGATCAAAAGGAATGGTATCCAAACGTTTCCCCCGACTCATCTCTTCATGTTCCTTCGAACTGAGAGCCTGCCACAAAGCAAGATCAAATGCATCATGAAGCTTACTGCGATCGCTCGGCTCAGCCAAACAGCTCGCAAATGCTAGCTTCAAACAACGACGCTCGTCATCCGCCTTGATTGTTGTGACCGAGAGCAGATTCTCCGTCAACGTCCCTGTCTTGTCGCAACACAGCACCTCAATACTCCCGAGATCCTCGATTGCCGAGAGACGCTTGACGACCACTTTCTTTTGCGCCAAACGCAATGACCCTCGAGACAGTGCCACTGTCAAAATAACCGGCAACGCTTCGGGCACTACCGAAACAGCCAGAGCCAGAGAAAAAATCAAAAGCTCGATACCATCAGCGCCACTGCCTCGAATGAGAAGGTTGGCAAAATAAATGATAGCCAGTGTAAACAAAACAAGCTTCAAAATGAAACGACTGAACTGACGAATCCCTTTTTCAAAAACCGTTTCGCGTTCTGTCTCCTCAGTCAGAGACGCAATGTCACCAAAAGCTGTTTCCTTACCAGTCGCAAACACCACTCCCTCTCCCCAACCACTGGTAGCAACGGTACCAGCAAATCCAATATTGTACGCTTCATGCATTTCTACTGCTGGCACCTTGAGAAGCCCGGCTGTTTTTTCTACCGGTACTGATTCGCCCGTGAGCAAACTCTCATCAAGTTCCAATCCATTCACGCGAAGAAAACGCACATCTGCTGGCAGTCGATCTCCCGCCTCCACCAAGACCACATCTCCCGGAACAACGGCCGTACTTTCTATCTTGATCACTTTACCGCCGCGCCGCACCCGGGCATGAACCACGAGATATCGCTTGAGCAGACGGAGGGCATTCGCCGAATGGTACTCCTGATAGGTCTCAAGACTAAGATTGATAAAAATAAAAATTCCTATAAGACTGCCCTCCAAAATATCTCCAAGAAAAAAAGAGAGTGCTGCTGCAGCCAAAAGAAGGTATAAGAAAGAAGATTTGAGTCTTTCCTTCAAAACACGCATCAGGGCTGAAGACCCTGGTTTGATACGGTTTTCTCGATTTTCAAAAGATCGCTTCTTTGCCTCAGGAGACGTCAAACCATCCCGTGAGCTTCCAAGCTCCGCCAGAACATTGCCCTCCTCCTCAGCTGCAAATTTTTTCCACACCATACGTGCACTTGGTTTTTGTTTTCACATCGGTCCTGAAAGGTCCGCCTTCACTCTTTTGCGGGCCAATCCCAATAAAGCTTCGAAATCATCATCGTGCTGCACCTTGTTTTTTCGGACGATTCCGCAAGAGAGACAACGCTGCACTAACCGCTCCTGACCGTTTTCTTTGACAGAAGAGAGCGGCTCCATCAATCCACCACAAGGCTCCAGACGGTCTCCTGGAAAAATATCAACGTGCTTACTGTATAAACAACGCGGGCAATGATTCGTATACCCATCACCTGCAACAAGGAAGTCGCACTGTTCACAGTGAAAATCTTCTGTCCGTCGCTGAAAAACTTTTCCGGTGGTCATAGGCCTCTCTTAGTATAGCAGTTTTTAAACGCATTGCCTTAAAAAATTCTTTCCTTTCAACGAGACTGACTGAGAATAGTATTGATCATTTCTTCGTCCTGACAAGAGTACTTCTGACTGGCTGAGTAAAAACGCTTCTTCGGACCACTACAGCCCCCATTATCTTTATGGAGTGTAGCGAGCATGGGCATGAGAAATCCTACTTTCCGTGATGCGAAGTACGCGTGAAGACGTTTCAGGGTCGCGCTCCGCTCACCTTTGTTCATCCGGGTAAAAACGCTCATATCATCACCAAGCTTCCCGCTCCAGTCGAAATGCACGAAAACATTATTAGCCTTGGAGGCAAACTGCGGGTGCCAGAGCAACGCCCAACACCAGTCTCCCGGCTTACTCCACCAGCGAGAGAAACAAGGGCCACTTTCGATACTCCCGTCACTTCCCAGTCCTACTCCACCCTCGATATAGTCAAAGAGACGTAAATACGCTTCATCTTCAATATCATTCGTCTGGGCACCAATCACAATCTTCAGTCCCAAATACTCAGCATGTTCCCGCATCCCCCGGATGATCTCGGGCATGAGACTATTTTCCCGATCAGAACTGTCTTGATAAAAGACTTGGCCAAAAAGAAAACTCTGAATACCCATATTCATCGCTTCATCAGTAATATACTTTACATAGTTCTGGTACTCTTCGCGCTCAAGCGATGGCTTGCAGGTATGTTCCCCCCAATAGTTTTTGCTCCCCGTACGACACATAGCATCAAAATCAAAATCACGCTCCTTATCAGGATAGTAAAAGTTGGCGTTGGTATCGATCGCCTCAGCAATAAACATCCCATACACCGTGTTTGGTTTCGTGACTTTTGACATGATTTCTCGCGCTTCTTTGAAATCTGGCGGATCAAGCCAGGTTTCGAGCGCCCGATGCAGGTAATAACACTGTGAACGATTGATAAGGGCAATGGAGCTACTGGTGTCATCACCGTAGCCCGAAAGGAAACCGTCGGCCACACAGCCCTTGGTTTTCATTTTTTCCATCAATGGGGGTGGAGGTGGCGGCAGCACCGGATATTCTTTTTCTTCTTTGACCTCATCCTTGGTCTCCCCATCAATCGATGCTGGCTGGGTATCAACCCAATCGGCTAGCGTTGAAGTATTCTCTTCGCTCTGAGCCACAGATTCGCTCTCTAAAGAAGTATGACGAAAAACAACGAAATACAGCACCACCGAAAATACCAAAGCTCCCAAAATGA
This sequence comes from uncultured Bdellovibrionales bacterium, assembly GCA_964612055.1. Taxonomy (GTDB): domain Bacteria; phylum Patescibacteriota; class Minisyncoccia; order Moranbacterales; family UBA1568; genus UBA1568. The sequence goes on along the minus strand of CAZTBI010000005.1, from coordinate 23,310 downwards.
GCCAAAGAAGGTTTCGGATAAAGAGACGGTGATTCTGTTGGTAGTAGAGTGGCAGCATAGACGTACCCCTATTATACACTGTGTGAACAATATAACTGGTAATGTTATTTTAATAAGACATTTTTTCTTCCCCTCTGTTTCTCTCGAACATCCATGACTCACTTCATCGAACAGGGAGCGGTCTAGTCGAAACCATCCTGCCTACGCTCGACTGTTACCGATACGCTCATCACGGATGTGACCGAGCGAAACGGATGAAGAAAGAAATGTCCATTAAAACACGTCAACCAACTTACTTTTCAGCTTTTTCTATCCAAGAATTCTCTTGGGCACGCCTGGAGCCGAAAGCCGGTCTTTTCAGTCTTCTGAAAAGTTTCGGTGAAGAGTAGATGAAATCCGCTGGGATTTCATCGGCACAAGAGAGTTGCTTGGAAGGAAAAAGACGGAACAACAAAGAGTCTCTCTTGTTCGATTCACGCCCTTCTCTTCCCATCCCCCAGAAAAATTCAAAGACCTGATGTACAGGTCTTGAATTCTTTAGAGCGGGCGATGGGAATCGAACCCACATCCTCAGCTTGGAAGGCTGATATAATAGCCACTATACGACGCCCGCATATCTTTTTAAATGCTCTCTCTTCTTACTGTCTTGTCCCTACTATTTCAAGACGGATATAATAGCCCCAGACTTATCACGACGCACTTGTTTCTTATTTCTTGGCTACTCCAGTCAGCCCCGTGAAAGGATCACAGACCTGACGTTCTTTGGCCACACCCATGTCAGTCAGCATCTTTTCCATGGCTTCGATGAAAGCCGGGGCGCCAACAAGGTAGTACCAAACACCCTTCACGTCAGACACGTACTTCCTGAGCATCTCTTCACAAATATAGCCGCGCTCTTCGTTGCTTTCAGCACACGGCATCGTTTCTTGTGACAGCGTTGTCACATAACGCAGATTCGGAAGCTTCAGATTTTTCAGTTCCTCATGAAACGCCGAATCCTTTTGGAAACGATTTGAGTAGAGAAGCGTGAACTGTCGCGTGCTTCCCTCATGTTCAGCCTGCTTCAAAATGCTCCGTACCGGTGTAATACCAATGCCGCCCACGAGAAATACTATTGGAAGCTCATCCGCGGCATGAGAAAGCGTGAAATGACCAATAGCCTTGGTCGCAGTCACCGTATCTCCAGACTGGAGGGCAAACATCGTCTGTTTGAAACCACTTTCTCCGCGCCGCATGGTGAAGTACAAATCTGCTTCACACGGCGCCGAAGAGATAGACAAAGAACGCACTCCCGCTCGAGTATCCGGAACCACCAAATTAGTGAGCATCATAGCCACATACTGCCCAGCCTCAAAAGTGAAATCAGCTGGTTTCTCAAAGGAAAAGAGTTCCGTACCATCAGCTACCGTGTGATGTTCCTTGAGAGTGAGCGTGTAGTTAGCCATAGAAGCAATTTTTGGAACAAAAAAACAGAGGTAACTCTGTAGATTCAGTCTAGCTTTTCCGGGCTTTCCTGTCAAAAATGATGACGCCCCGAGTCTCTATGAGATCTCGGGGCGAACAATGCTGCTAGGGTCAGGGCGGATGCACCCATTGGTCATGGGCGCACCTTGCACCTTGCTTCGTGTATCGCATGGCCAAATCCTCCTTGGATCAAGCTGGTCTACCACCATGGCAGAACCAGGAACGGGACCAGAGAGACAGGCCATGGGCGGCGAGAAGTCGTCGCCGTGGCCGCCGGCCAGGTTCAGGCCGAACTGGTGCCCAGCGCGTCGCCGATGTTGCCGCTGCAGGTGTAGATGGTGCCGCTCTTCAGGCCGTCGCCGGGGTCGCCGTACTTGGCCGTGCTGCCGCCACCGCCGATCGTGCCGTCGTTGCCGTCGTTGCCGTCGCTGATGTACACATCGGTCTTCGCGGTCGGCGGGTCGCCGGCGTAGCGGGTCGATTTCAGCATGAATTCGGAGCGCGGCGCAGCGGCGATGTCGGCCAGGGCCAGAGAGGCAGCGATGCTCAGCATCGGATTCAGGGACCGTTTCATGGGATCTCCTTGGAGTTGCGGTATGCCCTGCAGCAATCATCTTTTCACGGATGGCAGGCGACTAGAGCCAATTTCTTAGCCACAATCGTCTGCCAACCGTCATACGTATTCAAAGAACTTTACTGTCGATCTTAGCACATTCTGAGAGCCTTGTCAATACCCCAGTGTTAAAAATTAAATATTTTCCCTAAAGTAAGCCTCAAACGATGTCTTTGAGGATACTTTCATAGCCTTCCAGCTCCAAAAGCATAACCAATACCTTGGCGAGCTTCTCCGGATCATGGCGAATAAAGGCTCGCGTATGGGCAATCTTATCTTCTTTACGACGCAGATGCTTTTCGCCACTTAAAATATCAGCTCGAATAACGCGGTAATTTCTCGGGCGATCATTGAGAAATGAGACTAGGAGACCCTCAGACTGATATTTTTTCAACAATTGGGTTGGTGGCTTGGCAATGTTGTATGTAACATAGTCAATCCGTTCTTTCCCGATATAGCCATTCACTTCATCAACATAATCTTCCAAAGAGAATGAGTCGGTCTGTCCACGTTTACTAATGAGATTGCAATTATAGACAATCTTGGCCTTAGTCTTGCGCAACGCCTCCGCAATGCCCGGTACAAGCAGATTGGGGATAATGGCACAGTAATGATTCCCTGGACCGAGAATGATGAGATCCGCCTCCAGGATCTTCTTTATAGCTAGCGGATTGGCTTTTGGTCGAGGACGAAGAAAGACTTTTTTTACTCCGACCTTCTCAAATTTTTTACTGACGTTAATCTCGTGTTCGCCAGAGAGCAAATCGCCGCCCTCAAGCTCCATAAAAAGCCGAGTGTCAGAAAGCGTAACAGGAACGACCTGCCCTCGGACATTTAAAATCTTGGCCGCCTCCTCTACCCCGGCACCAAAATCACCGGTAATCTTTTCAAGTGCTGAAAGAAGAATGTTGCCGAAGCTATGGCCTTCTAGGCCACCATTCGTAAAACGATAGTTCATGAGCTCACGGAGCATGTCTGGCGTCTCAGAGAGGGCTACCAGACACTGGCGGACATCCCCTGGTGGCAATACCCCCAGTTCATCACGGAGAATGCCAGTTGACCCGCCATCATCTGCCATCGAGACAATGGCCGATATATCGATCGGGTACTGCTTTAAACCAGAAAGGAGCATAAAGCTCCCGGTTCCACCGCCTATTGTCACCACCTTTTTCATGTCGGGGCACTCGGAATCGAACCGAGACTAAATGGTCCCAAACCACTCGTACTACCACTATACTATGCCCCGAATTGGAAAACTTCACCTTACCAAGGTATTTAGGCTTGGACCTACTAAATGGTCGCACCTCAAGTCACTCGCTATTGTCACTATACTATGCCCCTTTTCCAGATACCTATCCAGTGTAGGGAAAGTTCTGCTTCTCGTCAACAAAGGGCCTCATTTCTGCTAAAAAGCAACAATCCCGCTTACGCGAGATTGCTACCCTATCTTTTTCCGCTAATCGACGCCTGCCTGTCGGCAGACAGGAATCCGTTTTGAGCGGACCATAGAAATTCAGAGAAAATCTATAGAATTATTTTACAGCTTCTTTCAAAGTCTTACCAGCAGTGAATTTCGGAACAGTCATCGCTGGGATCATGATCTTAGCCTTGGTCTGAGGATTGATACCTTCACGAGCAGCGCGATTCGAAACCTTGAATGTTCCGAAGCCGGTGAGAGTCACCTTGTTGCCAGCGGTCAGCTCGCGAGTGATTTCATCAAGCATGGTCTCAAGCATTGCCTCAACATCTTTCTTGGAAAGCTCGGTCTTGTCAACGATCGCGTGGACGAGTGTGTCTTTGTTTACGTTTTTCATACATCTCACCTGCCTTTCTAGTTTAGGGCTTTGCGTCTGTATTCCCACCCTCCCAAAAGGAGAGCGAGTGAACGAAAGCGCTAGTTACCTTCTATGCTTTATACTAAGCCTTTTTTTTGGAGTATGCAACCCCACAACCTCATCTTGGTATTGACAAATATTCTTTAATATGCTATACTCTTTTTGAGCTGGTAGACACGTAGAACGGTGCAGAGGTCGCTCCTCGTAAGTCCCTAGGTACAGAGGCAGTAATGCCTGGTAGTATCTCGAAACCTGCTGGATACACTTACCAGTCCCGTACAGTCTCGGCTGTACGCACCCCGGAGTTCAAACACGAACTCGCGGGGTTTCTCTTTTTAAGATTTCAAGTTGCTGCTATCTAAATCTAAACATACTTACCTCGCATATTCCACTGCTCTCGTTTCACGGAAAACGTTGACCTTGATTTCACCTGGGTACTTCAACTCTTCTTCAATACGCTTAGCAATATCACGGGCCAGTTTCATCGCTCCCAAGTCATCTACTTTTTCAGGACTGACAAAGATACGCACTTCGCGTCCAGCCTGGATAGCATAGGACTTCTCAACCTCCGGAAAGGTATTGATGAGGGCTTCGAGCTCCTCCAAACGCTTAATATACTTTTCAGCTGTTTCCTTGCGAGCACCCGGACGAGCCGCCGAGAGAGCATCAGCTGCGGTCACAATGAAGGACTCCGTTGTCTGATGCGGGTATTCATCATGATGTGACTTCATACCATCAATCACGTTTTGCCCGATCCCAAATTTCTCCAAAATACGCATACCGATCTTTACATGCGTTCCTTCAATTTCATGATCAACGGCCTTACCAATATCATGAAGGAGTCCAGCTTTCTTGGCGCACGCCACGTCCAACCCAAGCTCTGCTGCTAGGGCTCCGGCGAGATAGGATACTTCCAGAGAATGAAGGAGTACATTTTGCTTGTAGCTGTAGCGATAGCGAAGTCGTCCTAAAATATAGAGGAGCTTGGGATGAAGTCCAGCAATACCAGCATCATAGGCTGCCGCCTCTCCGGCCTCCTTGATCTTCTGATCAATTTCTTTCTTCCCCTCTTCTACCGCTTCTTCGATGCGGGCTGGATGAATACGGCCATCGCTAATCAATTTTTCCAAAGCAATGCGAGCAATCTCGCGCCGCACCGGATCAAATCCCGAGATAACAATCGATCCTGGCGTATCATCAACGATAAACTCGACGCCCGTTTCTTTTTCCAAAGCCCGGATATTGCGCCCTTCTTTTCCAATAATCTTCCCTTTCACTTCATCAGACGGGATAGAAACAGTCGTGGTGGTAAATTCTGAGACATGGGAACGGGAGTACTTCTGAATCACGGTCGCCATGATAGAAAGTGAGCGCTTTTCCAGCTCATCATGGGCCTCGTTCTCAAGCTTGGACATGCGCTTTACCAGTGCGTCCTTGCTCTCTTCTTCTACCAAACGAAACATCTGATTGGCTGCTTCTTCCTGAGAAAGTTTAGCGACAGCCTCAAGACGAGCCAATTCTTCTTGGCGCACTTTTTCTGATTCCTCACGAATTGCTTTTATTTCTTCTGCTTTCTGAAGCAGTTTATGCTTCTCAGCCTCAGCCTCATCGGCCAGCTTTTCCACCTGTTCTTCACGCTTTTCAATACGCTTCTCCTGAAGCAAGAGCTTCTCTTCTCGGGACTGCTCACTCTTCTTCGCTTCCTCAAGGATCTGGACTGCCTGATTCTTGGCCTCAAGCGTCACTTCTTTGACCTTGACCTCGGCCTCAGCGATCATTTTCGCTGCCTGGCCCTCTGCTGTAGAAAGCTGCTTTTTAGCAAGATTCTGTCGCACTAAGTACCCCAAAGTTACTCCAACGGCCAGAGCGACCATGGAAAAAAGTATATAACCTATCATATGTATACGACGCCCCTACTCGATACCAGAGATTCCCCAAAACAAGATTCCCCTCTCCTCTTACGGAAACAGGGCCTGCGCTCATATATGTGCTTTCTTCTCTTCCAAGCTCTCTCATCATATGGGACATGGGTGAAACTTCGTCGCCGCTATCGAATTTCGGCATCATTCACTGTTTAAATGCTGTACGTCCATGATAATCTTCATTTTGCCTTTTGTCAAAAGGAAAAAAATGATACTATACGATACAGCACGGGAAAAAATATAACACACCGAAACACACAAAATGTATAAACCGCTCGTTTTGGTCGTACTCGATGGCTGGGGACTTTCCAATAGTGTCCAAGGAAACCCTATTCGCGAAGCGACGCTCCCTACTTTTGAGAAACTCAATCGTTTCTATCCCATGACCACCCTTCAGGCCTCGGGTATTTCTGTTGGTCTACCTTGGAACACCGCGGGCAACAGCGAAGTGGGTCACATGACGATGGGCGCCGGTCGGGTCATTTACCAGAACATGCCGCGCATCTCGCTTGCCATCCAAGACGGTAGTTTTTTCAAAAACCCAGTTCTACTCGAAAGTATCGAGCACGTCAAAAAAAATAAAAGTCACCTGCACTTGATGGGGCTCATCAGCTCTGGTTCCGTTCACTCCCACAAAGACCATCTGATCGCGCTCTTGCGCATGGCCAAACAAAACGGGCTCACCGAAGTATTTGTTCACGTTTTTACTGACGGTCGAGACTCAGCGCCAACAGCTGGTATCCAACAGGTAAAAGAACTGATTCGTGAGATGCGCCTCATCGGTATCGGGAAGATTGCTAGTTTTTCAGGACGAAATTTCTCCATGGATCGCAATAATAACTGGGCGCGTATCGAAAAAACATATCGCATGATGACCGAAGGAACAGGAGAGCAATCCGAAGACCCAGAACTCGCTCTCGAACAATCCTACACAAAAAACGTCACTGATGAATTCATCGAGCCAACCACTATTATTGAGAAAGGTCACCCGGTTGCCCTCATCAAAGATCTTGATTCCGTTATTTTCTTCAACTTCCGTGAAGACCGCGCCCGTGAACTGACTCGGGCCTTCGTCCTCCCTGATTTCGATGGCTTCACCAGAAACAAGCTCGACCTCTCTTTTGTCACACTGACCGAATACGAACGCGACCTGCCAGTACAGATCGCCTTCCCTCCAGAAGATATCGAGAAAAGTCTCGGCGAAACACTCAGTCTCAATGGAAAAAAGCAGCTCCGTATTGCTGAAACTGAGAAATACGCTCACGTCACCTACTTTTTCAATGGCGGCAAAGAGACTGCTTTTCCTGGTGAGGATCGCCTCCTCATCCCTTCACCAACCGTAGCTCACTTCGATGAAGTCCCAGAAATGAGTTCCCCGAAAGTCACAGAGGCTCTCATCGGAAAAATCGAAGAAGGACAGTATGATTTCATCCTGGTAAATTACGCCAATCCTGACATGGTTGGTCACACCGGCAACGAAGCTGCCTCTATCAAAGCTGTCGAAGCTACCGACAAGAGCCTCTCCATCCTCGTTCCGGCGGTTTTGAAGGCTGGTGGCGCCATCATCATTACCGCTGACCATGGAAACGTCGAGGAGCTGAAACGCCCTTCGACTGGTGAAATTGATACTGAACACTCAACCAACCCTATCCCCCTCTGGTTCATCACTCCTGATAACCACCGCGAGAAGAGTGCGGAGCAAATGATGCGCGAACAAAATGAAGTGAACGGACTCCTCTCTGATGTCGCCCCCACTGTCCTTGAACTTCTCGATATCGAGAAGCCTGCCGAAATGAATGGCGCCAGCCTCCTCTCTGCTCTTCAGTAGCAACACAAGAAACAAAAAAACAACCCTCTGAGAGGGTTGTTTTTTAAACTCACTAGCCAATCACCTTATCCACGATGCCGTACTTCACCGCTTCTTCCGCTGACATGAAGTAGTCACGTTCGGTGTCCTTCTCAATTTTCCCCAGCTTCTGACCGGTGTGCTTGGCAAGAATCTTATTCAATCGATCCCGTGTCTTCAAAATATGGCGGGCATGAATATCGATATCCGTCGCCTGTCCAGACGCCCCACCCAAGACCTGATGAATCATCACTTCGCTATTTGGCAGTACCATACGCTTGCCCTTTTTCCCGGCTGAAAGAAGGAGCGCTGCAGCTGAGGCAGCCATTCCAATACAAATAGTCTGGATCTCTGGCTTCACATACTGCATGGTGTCATAGATAGCAAGCGCTGCCGAGACTGATCCACCAGGAGAATTGATGTACATCTTGATATCCTCTTTCTGATTCGCTGATTCCAAGAAAAGAAGTTGGGCAATAATAGCATTGGCTACCCCATCATCAATTGGCGAACCAATAAAAATGATGCGATCTTTGAGAAGACGTGAATAAATATCGTACGCCCGCTCTCCAAAGCTCGTCTTCTCCACTACCATCGGAATGAGATACTGATTTTTCATAGGCAGTTTCTTAGTGATCGAACGGTTCTTACAAAGACTCGAGCCAAGCAATGACCTTTTCGTTCTTCAATTGTCCTTCCACGGCCGTGTAGAGACGCTCCATATCAATCTGCTTCTCGATATCCTTCACGTTCTTGTAGTACTGAAGGGCTTTGTTCATCTCCTCTTCGATTTCTTTGGTATCAACAGCAATTTCTTCGTCCTTGGCCAAAAACTCCACGACCAAATTAGCGGCCAAGCGCTTCTTTGCCTGTGGTAGCCACTCTGTTTCGAGCGCTTCCTTGGTCTTCTTCATCTGTTCCAAGTAGGCATCGAGAGTAAGTCCCATAGACTGCAGTTGTGTCTCGAAATCACGAGTCATTCTCGCGAGTTCCTGATCGACTAATATCTTCGGATACTCGATCGTCACGTGCTCCACCAAGGCATCAAGGATCTCTGTCCGATGCTCGTCCTTAAGCTGCTGTTTCTTCTCTTCCAACATGCCAGTCTTCAAATTTTCTTTCACTGCTTCCAAGGTCTGAAACTTGCCGAGACTCTGCGCGAAAGCATCATCGATAGCTGGCACTTCACGCTCCTGCACCACTCCCATCTTCACCTCGAAAGTGGCCGGCTTACCAGCTAAGTGCTTGGCGTGGTATTCGGCTGGAAACGAAAGTTCAAATGATTTTTCATCATGCTCCTTCATACCAACGAGCGCTTCTTCGAAGCCCGGAATGAAAACGCCCTTCCCCAAAACAAGCGGGTGCTTTTCACTCTTGCCACCATCGATGACGACACCGTCTTGCTTGACCGTAAAATCAACCAACACATTGTCTCCCATCTTCGCTTCACGATTCACTGTCACCAATTTGGCCCGCATCGTTGCGAGGCGCTCCAGTTCAGCCATGACATCGGCCTCTTCTACCTTGGCTTCTTTCTTGGCAGAAACGGCATTGATTTTTTTCACTGCATCACGCCATGACCCAAGTTTCACCTCTGGCATGATAGCTGTTACGACACTGTACTCAAAATCTTTTTCTTCTTCTACTTTTCCAAGCTTTACTTCTGGCTGACCGATCGCATCGATCTTTTCCTGCTCGAGAGCCTTACCATACGAATGCGAGACTACGTGTTCAGCCACCTCTACCATGATAGCCTGCTTTCCGAAACGTTGTTCCACAACATTCTTCGGTGCCTTACCCGGACGGAAACCTGGCAGGTTCACTGATTTGGCCATGCCTTCCTTGGCGTGCTCAATCTCTCCTTTCCACTCTTCCCAGGGCAATACTACCTGGATTTCTACTTTTGATTCTGGGAGTTTTTTTACCGTTACGTTCATACGTTATGATTCAAATCTGATTTACGCTTTCGGAAACTTTTCCGCATACATGGACAATCCCTTCTTCACTGCCTCGTACGCTGCTGCACGATCATCGATACCGGTGATTTCTACTTTCTTCCCATCAATAGTCTTATAGGTTTCGAAGAAATGCTGGATTTCCTTCACAGTGTGTTTGTTCAAATCTGACAAGTCTTTCACCTCTTCCCAACGTGGATCATTTTTCGGTACCGCGATGATTTTGTCGTCACCCTCGCCACCATCAATCATGCGCATGACCGCGACTGGTCGGGCCTCAACCAAAATACCAGGGTAGAGCGGATACGTCGTGAGCAATACTACATCGAGCGCATCACCATCATCCCAGAGGGACTGCGGGACAAAACCATAATCAAATGGATAGTCCTGAGCACTCTTCATAGCACGATCAAGCTTGATGAGACCGTTTTCCTTGTCGATCTCATACTTGTTCTTGGATCCTTTCGGGATTTCCACGATGACATTGATCAGATTCGGAATATCATCACCAGCAGAAATTTCATGCCACAGATTCATATTTTTTTCTTTACGATTTAAAGATTCGAGGCGATATGATTATGCTTTAACCTCTTCCTCTGGCACCGCCTCAGTCTCGGAAGCCTCAGGAGCAGTCTCCTCTTCTGCTACTTCCGGCTTCTCACCGCCAGTCACATCGATCTTCCAACCGGTAAGTTTGGCAGCCAAACGAACGTTCTGCCCACGCTTCCCGATGGCGAGCGACAACTGATCATCTGGTACGGTTACTACAGCGCGCTTCTCTTCTTCGAAAAGCTCGACTGAAAGCACCTTGGCTGGAGACAAAGCGGCGCTGATAAATTTCTCTGTGTTCTCGTTCCACTCGATAATATCAATCTTCTCACCACCCAAAGCATCGATGATCGTCTGGACACGAGTTCCTTTCTGACCAACACAGGAACCAATGGGATCGACACCTTCTTCGGCTGAAAAGACAGCAATCTTGGTACGCGAACCAGCTTCCCGAGCCACGGCCTTGATCTCTACTGTGCCCGTGAAAATTTCCGGCACCTCGAGAGAGAAGAGGTGACGCACCATTTCTGGATGGGTACGGGACAAGAGCAGTCCCGGTCCTTTGGTATCAGACTCAACACGCACCAAATACACTTTGACGTGCTGACCAACGCGATAATTCTCTCCTTCAATTTGTTCCGAAGGAAAGAGTACGCCGACTGATTTGCCGAGATCGACAAACACATTGCGTCCTTCGACGCGTTGCACGGTACCGTTGACCACCTGGCCTTCTTTTTCTTTGTATTCATCAAACATACTCTGACGCTCTGCCTCGCGAATACGCTGAATGATCACTTGCTTGGCCGTCTGAGCCGCCACGCGACCAAATTCTTCGTATGGAGGCAAGGGGAGCTCAATGAGATCACCGAGAGCAGCGCCCTTCTTGATTTTCTTCGCTTCCTCGAGCGTCATATCACGTTCCGGATTGAAGCGCGGCAGGCGATCTTCATCTCCTTCAGTCACCGGCTCCTCCGCTTCCGGCACCTCTTCTTCATCTTCTGATACTTCCACAAATTCACGGGTGGTTTCATCAACCACTTCCTTTACCAAGAAAAAGCTGGCGCTCTTTGAGACTTCATCGAACTTCGAATGAATGACTTGTCCCTTCTTGCCGTAATCTTTCTTGTAAGCAGCGGCCAAAGCAGCCTCTACCACTTCAAGGACACGCTCCTTGGAGATGCCCTTTTCGTCAGCAATCTGCATGACGGCGCTACCGAACTCGCCCAAGCGACCGGAGAGGCTTCCCTCATCGGCGCCTTGTTCTTCCTCTTCTACCACCACTGTCTTTTTTCTCGCCATAAGTGTATGAGAAATTATTTATCCTGTAATTATGAGCGGACGACTCTTGAACGAAAAAAGTCCGCTTCTAGCGAACTTCCATAACATCCGAACTGTGTTTCTAGTGTAGAGGAAAAAAGAGCTTTTGTCAATCTTAATCAATAACAAACGGGACTGGCTCTTTTACCCTGTGAAATACGATGGTTAAGCCATCGTTGGCTCTATAAAGAGCATTTCACAGGGTGAATTGACTTTTTCTCTTTTTTATGCTATAATGGATGGTTACAGATTCAAGAGTATTTCCCTACCCACCCTGGGTGCGGACTGTAACAAACCGCACCTTTACAACTTGCAACTTTGGTCAAGGAGACCACCGTGAAAAAGATTGTCAATTTCTCCTCCCTCGCCATCGGCCTTCTCGTCGGCGGCATCGTGTTTCTGGTGAGCTACCAGCTTTCTGTGGGTCTGATCGAGATCCCGTTCGCCGGTCCTCTCATCGGTGTCGTCGTTGGACTGGTAGCTCTTGGTTTCTTGGTTTACCCGGGGTTCCAAGCGCTGCCGGAAGTCTCAAACAGCATCCTCTCAATCGCCGGCATGCGGATCAAGACCTTCGTCTTCGACGAAGGTCCGGCCTGGAGACCCCCCTTCATCAGTCGCTTCCTCACGGAATCGACCAAGATGGAGACCTTCAATTACCCGGAACTGCAGTGCATGTCTCTCGATAATCAGCTGGTGACTATCAACGGTGCGGTACAGTGCCAAACCAACAACGTCAATCTGGTACTCGAGGTTGCTGACTTCCGAGCCACGCTCAGGCAGGTCTATGAAAATGCTCTGCGTATCGCGGCTCACGGCAAGAAAGCCGAAGAGCTTCCAGGATCGAAACAGTGGATGGGCGATGTTCTTCACAAGGGTGGTCACATACCCACAAATGATCCCAATGGTGCCACGATCGAATTACCTGGCCTGGACAACGCTGTCCTGGCGCTCGGCAAGATGATCATGTCCATCACCATCACGGAGATCGCGCTGTCTGAGGAGTATCGCAAACAACTCGAAGCGAGAACTCTCGAAGCCGTACAGGCCAATGCAGAAGATACCGATACCGATACCCTCGTCCGGAACTTCGAGAAAGCCCACGCGGCTATGGCAACAAAGGGTGTTCCAGGAAACGAAGTCCTGGCCGCTCTTCAAGCCAGACGTGGCCTTTCCAAAAACATCAGCGTTTCTGGTGGTACCGCTCTCGAACGAGGGGCTGCGATCCTCGGAGATGCTCTCTCTGGCGGAGGACAACCGCCTCAAGGCAACAATCCGCCGCCACCTCAAGGAAGCGGCCCCATCAAACAACGAAGGAGAGGTTAAATGGCAGACGCAGCACCAGTAACACCCAAAAGTGACCTTCAGAAGGCACTTGCTTGGGTGAAGGCCTTGAAGAAAGGCTGGGTGATCATCGCGATCATCATCGTGACACTCCTCTGGAGCGTCATCGGCCTGACCTCACGGTCAAGTGCAGATGGCAAATCTGAGAAGGTTGATTTGAAGGAGATGATCGACAATCTGAACTACCAACATTCCGTGACCATCGGAATCACCGAGGAAGCCTTCCGACCCGCAGGGCAACAGTTCTGCGGCGAAGGGGTGCGACCAGGGAAATGGCAGTTCGTGTTCCCCCGTGAGGCGGAACTCGAAAAGTGGCACAAGCAAGAATCCGGGTTCCGGACAATCAATCCGGACGGCAGCACCAACACTCCCCAGTCGTTCATCTCGCGGGTCAGGATCAACAAGGTCATGTCCGGCGAGGAACGCGTGGTGATAGGTGATGACGATTGCTTCCGAGTCTTCATCAAAGCGCCTCCCGGCGCCGTGATGCTCGGCAATCCCGTCTTCTACAACGGCAAGGCAGTGCCCTTCGGTCCCGATTCGGAACCGAAGCCGGCTATCGTCACCATCCGATTCTTCGGATAAGCAGGCAACATCCTGCAAACAATACGGCCAGTGAAACTTTCGAGTTTCCTGGCCGTTTTTCTTTTTCTGAGAAAGAAGCTGTTATGCCGCAGTGAAAAATTTGGCAATCTGCGTGACGATAACAAGTGCCGCGAGAGCGACTGCGATACCAATGATGGAGTAGTTGACGATTTTCTTTCCAGAATTGATCCGATCTTCATCACCCGCAGCAGTGAGATACATGAGACCACCGATGACGAGCATGATGATACCAATAACGCCCACAATAGAAAGGAGGAAGTTCAGCACGTTGGTTGCGATACCGGCTAGTGTTTCAGCCTCGGACACAGGACCAGATACAATATCCCCCCAACCAAGGGTTTCACCAATTTGTTTCAAAAACGATGGTGCCCCGATACCCAGTGCCAGGCCCACCATAGCGGCCGTAATAGCTCCTTTGGCCGTCCGGACACGCCCCTCATCACCAGCAGCGGTCATATAGAGAATGCCACCAATGACAATAAAGATGATCGAGAGGATAGCGATGATAGCTTGCAGTGATCCCAAAACTGAATCAAGCACCTCTTGGACCGTATCAAGTTCCAGAGGGTTCTCGATATTACTCGAAACTATTTGCTCTTCCGCTACTCTGGCCTTGCAACATTTAGAGAGATTACCATTACAATACCCCACCTGCTGTTCATTCAGATTACAGTCATCTCTACAGATAGCCTCAAGGTCAACGCAATCAAATCCAGCCTCTGTGGCAGAGGGAACTGCCAGACCGAAAACAAGAAGCAATAGTACCGCCCCCAAAATACCGCTCACGCTTTTTTTTATCTGAAAAATGCTCATCATATTTTTAAACGAAAAAGTTGGCAATCTGCGTCACGATGACAAGCGCCGCGAGGGCGACCGCAATACCGATGATCGCGTAGGTTGTGATGCGCTTGCCGACTTCGGCCTTGCCCTCATCTCCGGCGGCCGTCAAATACGTCATACCACCGATGACTAGCATGATAATCCCGATGATACCGATGATTGAGAGAAGGAAATTAAGCACCTTCACAGAAATTGCTGTCAGTGTTTGGGCGTTAGTAAGAGCACTATCAACAGTCGTCCAGCCCAAGACACCTGCGATCTCCTTCAAAAAGGATGGTGCCGCAATACCGAGTGCCAGGCCAATCATAGCGGCCGTGATCGCACTCTTGGCTCTACTGATCTGTGTTTCATTGCCGGACGAAGTGATATAGAGGACAGCGCCGATAATAATAAAGATGATAGCGAGGATAACGATGATCCCCTGCAGAGTATCAAGAGCCGACCCCAGCACTCCCTCAAGCGAGTCGAACTTGAGCGGGTTGATATACGCTTGGGGCGTCTGAGCAAAACTCGTCTGCGCGACCGAAAGAAAACCGGACACCAGCAAAGCTACAAACAAAACTCTGGTCCAAGAAAAAAATTTCATAGAGAATCAGAAATCTTTAGAGGCATTGAGCACGGCATCGACTGCTTGAATAATGACGTAACCCGAGAGCGCCACCATAATACCGATGATTGAATATTTCATGTTCCGCTTGGCCGTAGAAATCGTATCATCATCCCCAGCTGAAACAAGATACTGGATCCCTGAAATAACAAATGCCGTAATACCAATAAATCCAAGAATGGCGAGGAGCCAGTTCATGACCGCTATCAGAATACTTTCGACTGGTTGGCTGGAAAGGCCTGTTTCAGCCGGCACGCAGATTCCGCCAACAATAGTCCAATCTCCTTCGTCCGGACACGTCACGGCTTCTACCTGAAAGGCAAACGTAGCAAGCAAAAAGAAAACTGCTAACAACAAAAAAGCACGCATAAAATTTTATTTTGAAAAAAGCCCACTACCTGAAATAATACCTGTTTCCCCATAAAAAAACAACCACCTTTTCTAAGAAAGTGGTTGTTTTTTCTTTCATGCAGGATGCGCTAGAAAGCAGTATCTTCCCACAGCCAAGCTTCGACTGCTTGAATAACCACAAACCCTAAGAGCGCTACTATGACACCAATCACTGAATAGGTCATGGCGCTTTTGGCTCTCGTTGCCTGATTTTCATCACCAGCTGCGGTGAGATACAGGATACCAGCGATGACGAAACCGATGATACCGAGGAATCCAAGAATGGCGAGGAGCCAGTTCATGGTGGCAGAAATGATACCAATAATCGTTCCTTGAGGAGTGCCACCACTCGCAGCATTCGTTTTGCCACGACTCCACTGCGCAGAAGCGACGGCCGGAGCCAAAGTCACAATTGCTACGGCGATACCGTACAGAACATTTTTCGTCGTGCTCATAATGCTCGTCTCCTTTCAGAATACGTATGCCTTTGTATTCAGAAGGAAAGTATAAAAAATATTTATCTTCAACTTCTCCTCCATCATACCGAGGTTTCACAAAAAAAACAATCCTGCGGAGATCTCCCACGCAGGACTGTCCTTTTTGAAATCGGCGACTAGAAACTGGCCGACGTACCAAGCCAAGCATTGACTGCCTGGATAATAACGAAACCGAGCAGAGCCACGATGACACCGATGATGGAATACATCATAGCGTTCTTGGCCTTGCCGATCTGATCCTCATCACCAGCTGCGGTGAGATACAGGATACCAGCGATTACGAAACCGATGATACCGAGGAATCCGAGAATGGCGAGGAGCCAGTTCATGGTGGCAACGATAATGCCGATGATACTACCTGTTGGAGTACCGGCGCTCTGGGCATTCGGGATACCGCGAGTATCCCAAGAATTAGGGAACTGATTGTCCTGCGCAGCAGCGATAGCTGGCGCCAAAGCAATAGCAGTTGAGGCAGCTCCGTACAAAGCGTTTTTAATTTTGTTCATAGTTCTCACCTCCTTTCAGTGTATTCATCGGATTGTTTTTTTGCTCCGAATGAATGTTTCTTTTTATTTTTATTCTTTTTTCTTTTAGGAGAAAAACTTTCCGATCTGCGTCACAAGAACCACGGCACCTAGCACCACAACCAAACCAATAACTGACGCTAGTGCTGCTTTCTTCGCCAAACGAATGCGTCCCTCATCACCAGCTGCGGTGAGGTACCAGATACCTGAAACCACTAGTCCAATTATACCAATAATTCCCGCAACTGACAATAAAAAGTTGAGTATATTAAGGAGTACTCGGGAAATCGGTACGGCATCCTCGATCACGCCCGCCGCCTGCGCTTTGAGAAAGAACGAGACATATTCCAGCATACGCTCTTTGATTTAACGGTTCACTCGAGAACTGATGTCACAAGAAAATTGGAACGTGCCATCTTGTACCAGTCCTCCCAGTGGCTTGTTCGTATCATTTGGATCAATCAATATCGTGAGAATAATGTTGACTATGAGCCAAGCGGAGAGCATCACACCGAAACCAATGAGTGCTGCCAGAATGCCTCCTTTGGCTGTCTGCATCATCCCCTGATCACCAGCTGAAACCACATAGAGTACCGCCATGGCAAAAGCAACCACAATAGCAATGACGGTCATGATACCCAGTCCCCAAGTAATCAATCCTTTGCCACCTAAAATAACGTGACAGACCGTGCACGGAAGAGATTCATCAAGAGGAAGTGGAGTGCTGGTGTCATCCTCACTGCGACCGCACGGCACTAGACCGGCTGCCTGAGTCGGTATCGGCAGAAAAACAAGAGCCACTCCAAAAAGGATAAGGAAGGTAACAAGAGAGCGATTCACAATATTCCCTGTTAATGCTTTGATCACCCTTATTTTATCATGAGAAAGAAGAAAAAGACAGAAGAGCAGAGAGAATATGCTATGCTAGAAAGGTCTTTTTTCTCGTTTTTCTTATGACCCTTCCTTTTGGTAGTCACCGCGTCTTTCTCGGCCTTGTCATAGCGAGTTATTTTATTTTTGGATGGCATCATCTAACACAGTTTGTCACCGCCGACGAGCACTACTGGGTCTATGAGCGTATTCCTCAATACTGGAACGCTCTCGCCGAACACAAGTGGACCAAAACCTTTATCAATGACAAGCCTGGCGTCACCCTAGCCCTCGTGTCAGGAATAGCCACTCTGCCGTATCCCGATACTGAAAAACATTGTCCAGAAAAAGATGACCGTACCCTTGATTGTGATAGCGAAATAACCGAAGGTTTGTACCTTGCCTTCCGCCTCCCTATTCTCATCACCAATGGCCTCTTTCTCATTCTTCTCTTTTTCCTTATCGAACGACTCGTAAGTAGCCGCGTAGCCCTCTTCACGACCATCCTGACTGGACTTTCACCTATTCTTCTTGGTAGTTCCCAGATTATCAACCCCGATTCACTCCTCTGGTCCTGTAGCATGCTCGCCCTCTTCTCGTATTTTTCTCTCCTTCGTTTCGAGGAGCGGAAGTATCTTTTCCTCACTATTCTTTTCACGGCGCTTGCTATCCTCTCCAAGTACGTCGCCGTAATTCTCCTTCCCTTCTTTCTCGCCATTACCGTACTCCGCTTCCTCTCGGAAGAAAAAACAACCGATGAACTTCGTCTCCTCCTGAAAAAAGACCTCTTCTCCTTTGGCTCTCTCTGTCTGGGAGTTATTTCCCTTGTCTGCCTTTTCCTGCCGGCCCTCCTCATTGATTCCAAATACTTCCTCGAATTCATCATGACTGTCCCTGACAAAGAGGTCCTCTCAGGTATCGGCGGACTCCTTCTTTTCACACTTCTCCTTGATACCTACATCTTAAAAAATGTCCTTCTCCTTATGCTACGAGGTCTCCTTCTTCGGGGCCGCTCTCTCCTTCGATTTTCCGGACTCTTCTTTCTCTTTCTTTTTATCGGAATATTTGCGGCACGCTCTTTCTTCCCTGACTGGAGTATCTTTGCTCTTATCCCTTTCGACATCAAAGACTTAAGTGATGCTCGTTATCACACTACTATACCGAACTTCTTTGAAGCTTTTGTCCTGGAATGGAACCCTCTCGTCTTCTCTCTCACCCCCATCGTACTTTTCGGCATAGCTTTTCTTTGCGTAGCACTCATAAAAAAATCAGTCGAAAAGAATACCTTCCTCATCTACACCCTCTTCTTTTTCTTCCTACTCTACACCGTTCTTCTCATCTACTCCAACATCCTCACCACGCCCCGCTACAGCATTCTCCTCTACCCTCTCTTCGCTTTTCTCGCCGCTTTAGGCTACGACCGTCTCATAGAAAAGCTTTCTTTTCGCTACAAGGAACTCGCCCTGACCGTACTCATTTTCCTCGGATCACTAATCAGTCTCATCGCCTCAGCACCATTCTATTTCAACTACACTAATACGCTCTTACCAAAAAATCTCCTCATCCAAGATGCTTGGGGGTATGGTGGCTACGAAGCCGCTCAGTACTTGAACAATCTCCCTGAGGCCAAAAATCTCACTGTCTGGGCTGACTACTACGGTGTCTGTGAATTCTTCGTCGGACGTTGTCTCACGGCCTATACTTTTGAGAAAGAGGTGGTGCAACCAGATTACTACGTCCTGACCCGCCGCGGACAGATGCGTTATATGTCACGCTCCAGTCGCTGGGAACGACTTTCTGGACTGACAGCCTATAAGTACTACCATACCCCTCAACCCGCCTGGGAACTATTTATCGATGATCGACCAGGAAATTTCATCCGGGTGGTAAAAGTAGAAAAGTAATCAACAAAAAAACACTCCCGTTCGGGAGTGTTTTTTCTAAAACTCATTTCTTTCTGCCGGCCTTAGTCCGATCAGTTTCACTCAAAAATTGTTTGCGCAGACGAACATTGTGCGGGGTCACTTCCAAGTATTCATCTACCAGCATAATTTCCAGTCCCCGCTCAATCGTCAGTTCAATCGGCGGCACGAGCTTGATAGCCTCATCTGCTCCCGATGAGCGCATGTTGCTCATCGCTTTGCCCTTGATCGGGTTCACCGTCATGTCAGTCCCCTTGGCAACATTGCCCACTACCATACCTTCATAGACTTCCGCTGAAGGAGCAATGTACAAAATGCCACGCTCTTGGAGATTATTGAGGGAGAAGGCCAGAGCTTTGCCAGTGGCCATCGAAACCATAGAACCTTCGTCACGCTTCTTAATCTCTCCGGCATGGGGACGAAAGCCAAGAACACGAGAATACAACGTTCCTTCGCCACGGGTGTCTACCATAAACTCGCCTCGGTAACCCAAAAGTCCACGTGTCGGCACTTCGAAAATGAGGCGAGTGTAACCACCAGAGCCTTCTTTCATTTCCATCATAATACCCTTGCGCTTGCCCATCTTTTCAATCACGGTACCAGAAACTTCCAGCGGGCATTCGACTGTTACCTCCTCAAACGGTTCCGACTTCACGCCATCGACATCTTTGATAATAACCTGTGGCTGAGAAACCTGCACTTCGTACCCCTCACGACGCATATTTTCAAGCAAAATCGCCACGTGCAATTCGCCACGGCCATACACCTTGTAATGATCATCGGAAAAATCAATCTTCAGTCCGACGTTGATCTCTAACTCTCTTTCCAAACGCTCACGCAGCTGCTTATTCGTCACAAACTTTCCTTCCCGTCCAGCAAAGGGTGAGTCATTGACGATGAAATTGAGCGAAATCGTCGGTTCATCAATAGCAATAATCGGAAGCAGTTCCTGCTCAGGGTTCACGCAGATAGTATCACCAATATCAATACCCGGCAGTCCGGCAATCATGACGATATCCCCTGCCAGAGCGACCGTCGCTTCTACGCGTTCCAGTCCACGAAAGGTAAAAAGCTTCACGATCCGACCCGTTTCATTTTTGCCAGAAGCATTCCGTACTAAGACTTGATCATTTACTTTGAGCGTTCCTTCGTACACACGGGCGATCGCCAAGCGACCAACGAAGTTATCGTATCCGAGATTGAATGGCTGGGCACGGAGCGGTTCTTCAGTATGATGAAGAGCTGCTGGAACACGTTCGAGAATAGTATCAAGCAATGGTGAAAGATCTTTCCCCGCTTCTTCCAATGTCAATTTGGCTATGCCTTCCCTGGCAATCGCGTAGACGACCTTGAAGTCCAATTGTTCGTCACTCGCACCGAGATCCAAGAAAAGTTCATACACCATCTCTTCCACTTCCTTTGGACGAGCGGCCGGCTTATCAATTTTGTTCAAAACCACAATCGGTCGTAGTCCAAGCTCGAGAGATTTCTTCAGTACGAAACGGGTTTGTGGCATCGGCCCTTCCTGCGCATCGACTACCAGCACCACGCTATCAATAGAACGAAGTACTCGCTCTACTTCCGATCCAAAATCAGCGTGCCCGGGGGTATCAACGATATTAATCTTCGTATCCTTATAAAAAAGCGCAGCATTCTTGGCGTAAATAGTAATACCACGTTCGCGTTCCAGAGCATTCGAGTCCATGGAGACGTTGTCAGCAGTCACCATACCTGTCTGGCGCATCAAAGCATCCGTCAAGGTTGTCTTGCCATGGTCAACGTGAGCAATAATAGCGATGTTTCGGATTTCCATATTTTGACTTGATCAAGTATTCAAAAAGATGCCTCTTCAGTCGAAAAAAAGGCGTTGGAGCGCCTCATTCCGACCAGAGCACATCAGAAAGTATTCTAACCGAGAATGTCTCTTTTGGCAAGATGCCTCCCCTCTCAGAAAAAGAATCTTTCAAATTCAATGATTCCTGAGAAGGTTAATTCGACTCCCAGCTGTCTCGAGAGCGCTCTGCACGGTCCTCTCTCCACGTACCACACTATCGATGGCATCAATCAAGATACCGTCGGCTGCTTCAGCGTCTCCCTGATACCAATTCTTGGCAATGAGATTACCGTACACAAAAGCCGAGAGCGTCAGATCATTCTTCTGCTCCGCTACCAAGTCCCGACGCGCGGCTGGCTTATGCGTCTTCTCAAGATACTCTCTCGTCGGATCAGAGGTAAGCGGCACTTCTTTCGCTGTACCAGAAAGTCCATTTATCAGGGTAATCTTTTGATCCTTCCCTGCAAGAGCGAGGAACTTCAAAAATTGCCAAGACTCAAAGGTCCGAAGAAAATTTTGCTTGGCAGGATCTACCGAGACGGCCGCCGTGCTCGTACGCTGCTGCACGGCTGGCTTGTCTTTTGCTACGACAAATCCCCAGTAGTTTGCCAAGTTTACCGGAGACGCCGCATTAAATTGCGGCAGCGGCACCATACCAATGTTGAGCTTGGCATTCTTTTGCTTGATGGTTTCATACTGCCATGAATAGTTGACCATCATAGCAAGGTTACCCTTATAGAAGGCATCGATAGAATAATCTTGACGCGCATTCCAAGAATACACATCCGACCCCACTCGTGAGAACTGAGTGTAGAAGTCGAAGGCCTGACGACTCTTTTCATCGACAAAACTCACGGCGCTCTCCGGTTTTCGATCAGTAATCTTCGATCCAAGCTGCATCATAAGAACCGTCAGTATATCAGAAGAACGATTGATATTTGTCCCCGTTCCCAAAGCAATACCGGAGCGTGTAATAGACCCGAATTGATCAATTGTATTTAAAATACGAGCGTCTTCTACTACCTCATCCCACGTTTCCGGAGGTCGAGAAATTCCTGCAGCGTTAAAAATATCTTTGTTGTAGTAAAGACCCAAAGAATCAACCGAAAGAGGGATGCCATAAATCTTGCCGTCAGTTCCAATAAAGTCAGAGGCAGCGACATCCACTAAGGCATCTCGATACGTTCGTTCAGGAAGCAAGGCATCGGGCGCAGGAGCGGTCTTGTCTTCAAAAGAAGCACGCCAAGAATTGCGGATCATGAAAATATCTGGTCCCTTCCCTGCCGCCAGAGCATTGATGAGGTCTTCTTTATATGTTTCTACTGGAAGCTTGCGGTAGGTGACACTTTTTACAAAAGGATTGGCCTCTTTATAGGCCGATATAGCTTTATCATAGGCATCGCTATCATCAAAGACGCCCCAAATCTCAATAGAGGGGATGGAGTACGTTTCTGAGACTGCCGAACCACACCCAGAGAGAGTAAGCGTACTCAAGCACAGCCCTGAAAGAAACAGTATTCTTTTGGAAGAGAAAGCTTTCATGGGACTATTTTTTTACAATAAACGCATAGTGGAAACCACCAACATTCAACTCACTTTCAACAGAGAGATGGGCCTGGGCAATCAATTGCTTGAGCGCTTCCGGTTTCACACGCAGGTTCTTTTCTGGCCCAACCAGAGCCTCATCTGGATTCCACTCCATGATAAGTGCCCTGCCACCTGGCTTCAAGACACGCGTTACTTCACGAAGCATGACATCTTTTTTAGCATTCTGAAGCAGAACGTCCTTCAAAACCACCCAATCCATACTGGCTGTTCCAAGGCCAGAGCCTTGTTCATTTTCCAAATTCACACGCTTGGTCGAAACATTCGAAAGACCTAGTGTTTTGGCACGACTGGCAACAGCTTCAAGAGCCGACGGCAGGACATCAAGGGCGTATACCGCCCCGTCAGCTCCGACCCGTCTCGCAAATTCAAAAGAAAAATATCCCGAACCACAACCAAAATCAGCCACATGACTCCCGGGTTCAACGGAAAGGCGACCAACTACCGCTGCCGGATCGACAAAATTCAAATTCTGAGGAGTATCCATAGTCTTTTTGTTTTCTTCTCTCGCCTTATTGTACAACAAAAACCCTTGATTTGGAAACCATTTTCCTGTACAACAGAGTGATGGAAGCGTGCTAGAGAGGTTGAATAGGCCGCACTCGAAATGCGGTATACTCGTAAGAGTATCGGAGGTTCGAATCCTCCCGCTTCCGCAAATGATTGCCGAGTCCCGCCAGAGGCGGACAGGGGTTGAAGTTTATCCGCCTTTGGCGGAGCACCGCTCTCGAAAAGCGGCATACCCGAAAGGGTATCGAGAGTTCGAATCTCTC
>CAZTBI010000004.1:0-58844 GCA_964612055.1 uncultured Bdellovibrionales bacterium | reverse complement strand
AGGTCGGCTTGCGTATTTTGAAAGTACAACCTGTCGAGTCTAAACAACCCCGCACTAATTGCTTCGCAAGAAGTGCGGGGCAGGCCCTATTCTTGCAAACACGCAGTGCGTCATCGTCTAGATTTTTAGTGAGCACGCATGGCGCGATCGATGCGACGCTTGGCTTCACGTTTCCCGATATCGGTTCGGCGATCGTATTCCTTCTTTCCTTTCCCAATAGCAAACTCAAGCTTCACAAGTTGCTTCTTAGTATACAACCGAATCGGGACTAATGTCAAGCCTTCTGTACGATATTTTCCGATGAGAGAGCCGATTTCTCGTTTGCGTAAAAGAAGCTTTCGTGGCCTGCTATCTTCATGTTTCGTATCACGGTGAGCCTGGGCGTAGCGGGGGATCAAAGCATTCGTCAGATAAAGCTCATTTCCATGGACTGTGACGTAAGCGCCTTTCAGGCTCGCGTGGCCAGTTTTGACCGATTTTACTTCGGCGCCGGTCAATACCAAACCAGCCTCAAAGCGTCCTTCGAGGGAGTAATCAAAACCGGCTCGTTTGTTGGTGGCGATATTGGTCATAAGTTTGTGCCCTTACTTTCCCATATTTGGCTCAAATAAGCAAGTTTCTGCTCTCCATGGTTGACTTCTGGTCGAAAAAGGAGTATAATAAGGTGTTGCGAGATTGTTCGTGACATTACCAAGGAGAAAGCTGTGCCTGCTCAGAAGTTTCGTACCTACCGCAATGCCACCCTCATCATCATGGAGGCCGACGGTTGGGACAAGTTCGTCAACGGTGGCATCGCCGTGACCCTGGTCTGGTTCCTCCGGGACGCCATCATGTCCATCTCCGGCGGCTGAGCCAGTCGCTCCCATTCATTAAGCTGCCGAGTACCCCAAAGAGGGCACCGGCAGTTTTTATTTCCGTAACCTGCAGAGCGCTGACTTGATTTTTCGGATAGAGATGATAGGATTGGCCAGATGAATTTTTCGGTTTTCAGGTTGTTTCCCAAGGAGTGATGAGATGGAACTGAAGAAGCTGAGAGAGAGTATTCCGGATACGGACGATCTGCGAGCCAAGATCCGTTACATCGCTTTGGCTTTCGCGGAGGATGCGCTGCAGAGCCCGCCGGCCCCCATCTATCGGGTGACCTGGGAAGCCCAGAAACGCCGGTGGATTCTCACCAACATGTCGACCAAGGAGAAGCGTCCGCTGACACCTCCCGATCTGGAACGATACATCATGGCTCTGAGCATTGTCCGTAATGGCGGATAACGCGATCGCTGCCGAGTACCCCAAAGAGGGCACCGGCAGTTTTTTTTATCTCCACTTCACTTTTTAGCAGGTTTCCGATAGGATGAATCGTATGATCAATATCCCGCACCAACTGCGAAATCATATCTCCAAAGAAGAGGCTCAGAAGCGTGTAGCTACCGAGTCGTTTTCACGGCGGGTGATTTCTTTCTATCGCTATGTCATTATTGCTGACCCAGTAGCTTTACGTAATGAACTCTTCACCGAGTGGCAGAAACTTGGAGTCTTGGGAAGAATCTATGTGGCCAAAGAAGGGATCAATGCTCAGATGAGTGTCCCAGAACCACATTTTGAAAAATTTCAAGAACTTCTCTATAAGCGTAAAGAATTTACCGATGTACCGTTTAAAGTAGGAGTAGAACAAAACAACGAAGCCTTTTGGAAGCTGACGATCAAGGTCAAGAAACAGATCGTGGCGGATGGTTTGACACCTGAAGATTATGATGTGACGAATGTCGGTACTCATCTCACCGCCCGGGAATTTAATGAAATGTTGGAACAACCAGAAGCAGTCGTAGTGGATATGCGCAACAACTACGAATCAATGATCGGGCGTTTTGAAAACGCTGTGGCATTGAATGCTTATACTTTCCGCGAAGAACTCCCAATGGTGAAAGAAGAGCTGAAAGGGAAAGAAGACAAGCCCGTGCTCCTCTATTGTACGGGCGGTATTCGTTGCGAAAAAGCTAGTGCTTATCTGAAGCATCAGGGCTTCAAGAATGTCTATCAGCTTCATGGCGGCATCATTGACTATAAACATCAGATTGAACGTGAGGGATTACCATCAAAATTCAAAGGTAAGAACTTTGTCTTCGATGAGCGTCTAGGTGAACGGATCACGGACGATGTTCTCGCGAAGTGTCACCAGTGTGACAGTATGTGCGATGACTATACGAACTGCGCTAATGTCGAGTGCAATCTTCTTTTTATTCAGTGTGCTTCTTGTAAAGAAAAATTTTCTGGCTGTTGTGGTGCGCAGTGTCAGGCTATCGTGGCACTTCCTCTAGCCGAGCAAATCAAACGTCGCAAAGGCAAAGTACTTCCGAAAAACCAAGAGGCCTTCAAAGAAAAAATAGCCGCATAAATTATTTCAGCCGAACTCTTTACAAAAGTTCGGTTTTATTGTATAAAAGAAAGTCACTTTACGGGGAGAATCTTCTCCTGTAGGGGAGACAGAAACCCCGGTTCTTCAACAAGTCTCAAGGAGAGACACCATGACCACGATTTATTCTGCTTTCCGTATCGCCCTGACGATGCTGTGCCTCAGCCTCCTCGCTGCCTGCGGCGGCGGGGATGAAAATTCCGTGCCACTTTCAACGGCCGAAGAGGTCAAAATGGCCTTTGATAAATTGCCAGTTATTCTGGGCGACTATGGATATACCATGCCTGATGAAGCGTCAACTGCGGATGTCCAGATGAGGAGCATCTATGACCCTCTGAACAAGAGATGGGATGCAGTGGTGACCTTCAGAGGAGTAATCTTGCAGAAGGTACATGGCAATCCGAATGGTGATTACACGCCTGGCGTTTCACTGATGTGGGGAGGTTCCTCTTATGGAATCATCACCATCGTGACAGAGTACACGCCTGCACAGGATTGGTCGGGTAGTTCCAGAGTGTTTCTCGATGACCGAGAGATTGAATCGCTTCGATACATTCGAACGAATCTCGGAGAAGGTCATGATGCCGCGGTGCGCGAGATTCGCGAATACCATGACGGATGGTTCATCGTACGAGCTACCTTTCAAGGCGACAAAGGGTCCATTCAACGTTGGGTTATGTATCAGCCAGTCACGCAGGAGCTTATCGACTGTGGCGAGTATGGCTCAAATCGAGAGCCGTCTTGGGGGCCGAGCTTGTCGCCGGCCTGTCTTCGGCGCTGAGCTCGAGGGAATCTACACTGCCGCGTACCCCAAAGAGGGTGCCGGCAGTTTTTCTTTTTATAATTATAACGCTCGAATCTTTCCTTTCTGGCTTTTTTCCGGTACGATACAGAGCATGAAGCAAATGCTGCAGAAGAAAATTGAAGAAGCTTTACAGATACTCCAACAGGAACGAAAGTTGCCTGATTTTTTGGTACCCCAAGTGACTGTGGAGCGGCCCAAAGATGAACAATTTGGGGAATATACCACCAATATTGCTTTGGTTATTGCTAAAGAAGTGAAGCAGAATCCAATGGAACTAGCCGAGCTCCTCCGATTAAAACTTCTTTCCGATACCTTTGAGAAAGTCGAAGTAGTGCGGCCTGGCCATATTAATTTCTTTCTGAGCCAGAAAGACATCGCCTCTGTTTTGGAGAAAGTTTTGAAGGAGGGAAAATTGTACGGATCGAGTGTTGCAGGTCAGGGGATTAAGATAAACAATGAATTCATCTCTGCCAACCCGACAGGGCCGCTTACGGTTGCAAATGGTCGTGGTGGGTTCTATGCCGATTCTTTGGCTAATGTTTTACGAAAGGTAGGCTATGAGGTCGTAGACGAGTACTATGTGAATGATGCCGGGGAGCAAGTCTTGAAACTGGGTCATAGTGTTCTGAAGGATGAGGAAGCGGTGTATGGAGGGGAATATATCGATGAACTGGCTGAGAAATTTGCTGGCATCGGCGGAGTCGAGGCAGTGGGCCGAGCGTCGGCGGAGTATGTACTCGAAGAGATGATCAAGAAATCTGTTGAAGAAAAGATGCAGATTCATTTTGATGTGTGGACTTCTGAACGGAAGGAGATTGTGGAAAAAGGCTATCGTGAAAAAGCCATCAATCTGTTGAAAGAAAAAGGCCCGACCTATGAATCGGAAGGGGCGTTGTGGCTCAAGACGACTGAGTATGGCGATGATAAGGATCGAGTGCTTGTTAAGCAGGATGGAACGCTCACGTATTTTGCTTCGGATTGCGGATATATTCTGAACAAGATGGAGCGCGGTTCTCTCCGTATCATCGAGACCTGGGGCGCTGATCATCATGGCTATATCAACCGCTTCAAGGCAGCGGCGCAGATGTTGGGATTTTCTGGTGATGTCCGCTTTTTGATCGTGCAAATGGTAAAGGTCGTAAAGGACGGTGTGGAGGTGCGTATGAGCAAGCGTGCTGGCAATGTCATCGAGATTGATAAGCTGATCGAAACAGTGGGGCATGACGTGGCACGTTTCTTTTTCCTCATGTATGCGCCTGAAACACACATGAACTTTGATCTTGGGTTAGCGGAAGAGCGCTCGCAGAAAAATCCGGTCTTTTATGTCCAGTATGCTCATGCTCGTTTGTGTAGTGTCTTGCGCAAAGCAGAGGAAGAGGGAATGACGGTAACGACAGGCGACCTCACACTTCTGACGCACGAGAAAGAACGAGCTCTCATGCGTGAGCTGATGTTTTTCCCCGAGTTGATCGATACGGTGGCCAGTGAATTTTCTGTCCACAAGCTCCCGCAGTATGCCATGAAGCTTTCCGACAAGCTCCATTCGTTCTATGATGCGTGTCGAGTGATTGATACGGAAAATATTCCGTTGACCCAGGCGCGGTTACAGTTGGTTCGGGCTACGAAGGTAGTGCTTGCGGAGGCGCTTTCGCTCATGGGGATCAGTGCTCCGGAAAAAATGTAAACAGCAAAACAAAGGTATTCAAAATGATTTCTCGGTTACCGAAACAGTATAGAAAAAAGTACAAAAAGGAACGCGGTTGGGATGAAGAGCTCATGTTTTTTGCGTTCAAGATTGTTGGCTCCACGTCACTCCTTTTTGTCGTAGCGGCCGGAGTAGATATTTATCACTTGATCCACTAGCAATATGTCAGGACACATTACATTCTATTTAGTGCGGCACGGCGAAGCGGAAAACAATGTGCGTTTCCTTTTGAATTCTGCGCCTGTCAAAAAAGAGTACCCTTTGACTGAAAAAGGGAAACAGCAAATTGAGGCTGTGGCGAAGAGCCTGGCTTCTGTCGGAGCGGATGCTCTTTTTAGTTCGCCTATCTTGCGGGCCAAGCAAACGGCCGAGATTATTGCTGAAGCCACGGGACTGTCGATACACTTCGATGATCGATTGTGGGAAGTGGGAATGGGAAAGTTTAACGAGCGTACGCAAGAAGAACTTTTGAAGAAATATCCAGAACCAGAGATGAGAATCAGTCCAGATGAAGAGGACGGCATGGAGAGCTTCCTTGGTGTCCGGAGCCGGCTCGAAGAATTTCTTGATGAACTCAAAAAAGAATATATCGGAAAAAAAGTGATTTTGGTTTCTCATGGTGATCCGCTGGAACAACTTCACGGCATTTTGACAAAGGAAGGTCCAGGAATGGCAGCGCTAGGCTGGTATCCAGAGAAAGGATCGTGTACCGAAGTCGTCTGGGAATGCTAGAAAAGAAGTCATAACAAATGACTTCTTTTCATTTTCTCCGGAGCGTGGTATGTTTGCGGCATCCACTGGACAACATCAAGGAGACGTCCATGAAGTTCTTTGTAACGCTTGCGGCTCTCTGCCTCAGTGCCACTCAGGTGCTGGCGGGGAATATCGATTACCAACGGAGGATAGAGCAGGAACGAGCCACAAAACTGCCTTCGTGTGAGGCGTTCGTACAGCGTGTCGACGTGTGCCGGAAGCTTCGTGAAGCCCGGTCTTTGGCGGAAAGAATTCCGCTTCAGGTGTTCGAGAATGTCGAGCGGTATCTCGGCAAGAACGGAAAGCCAATGATCGGCAAAAGGAGTATCCGTCGTGAATTCGGACTCGTTGTGTACGACCCGGAAACGGACGGTTTCCATAAGATCGTGCTCGACATGCCGCTTGTCGGTGATGATGTGTTCCAGCCGAACATCCGTACCAAGCATGATCCACCGTACCAGGTGATCCGCATCAAGGGTCAGACGTTCAATAAGATGGTCTTTGAGGTGACGATGGATGGCCGAGAGCTGCGGGTCTATGCGGCGAAACATCTTTCTGTACCGCCAGTGTTCCGTTCGAAGGACGTCAGGATTATGAATCAGGAGGCGGAGGCAGTGGTCTATCTGGCCACGCCGCCGTACCTGGCTAATGAAGGGTTTGCTCTACAAGGGCAGAACATCGCTTTGCGTGCCATCGAAGAGGCCTTGGGCGAGCTTCGGGAGAAGCAAGTGCCTTCGGATGCTTATCCGGGCAAGTTGGTGGCTGATGTGGTTTCATCAGGAGCTCTTCTCAATCTCCTCGTCACGGAACAGACAGATCCTTGTCTGCTCCAAGAGCGTGAGCCGGGATGTGAGAGGCTTTTGCCGAAACGTCTCTACGAGAGAGATGAGCAGGTGGTAGATGCAGTACTTACCGAGTTCGTGATAAACGGTCTTGATGCCTATCGCTACATCTGCTCGGGCGCAGCAGCTTGCGGAGCGTACCAGTTCACCAACAACCGGGTCAGGCAGAAGAACGGGAAATACGGCCCGGGTACCTATGAGGCCATGCGTCTCGCCTATCCGCTGGCAGAGCTTGATCCGGACTTCAAACGAGGGACGCGCGGTTTTCGTAACAGCGTCAAAGCGGCGGCGGTCCTGACCGATTACGAACTGTCTTCCCGGGGAGTACCTGATTGGGTACGGGAAGCCTTCATGGATGATCACCAGATGGGTCTGTTGTTTCCGGCCGCCGCCTATAATGGCGGACCGTCACAAGCCAAGGCACTCGCTCGGCTAGTGGTGGAGTATGGTGATCTCAAGAAGATCAAGCACCTGGCTTTTGGTTCCTTCCCGTGGCAGGAGTTCATCGCTTGGATCAAGAGCAAGGGAGCGGTGCTCAAGTACGAGACCATCGGCTATATCAAGAAATGCGTCAGCAACTGGACGCACCTCGGCCGGTACGAGCGATTACATCGGCGCAGCTAGCAACCGAGCGGTTTGGATCATTGATCCCAGCCGCTTTTTTCTTTGACACCTTTTGGGTAAGAAAAGTGTTTCTCTTTATAGAGATTTATTCTTAACCTTTTAAATATGGGTTCTTTTCTCCAGTTTTTTCGAGTTTTAGTCTTGCAGATTGTTGGTATCATTTTGGCGCTAGGAGGTGTTGTTGGATTTTTTCGGTCTTTTTTTATTACTAAAACAAGGATGTTCTTTACGACTCTTTTCTTAGTAGGAATGGGCATCTTCTATTTTTCTGCTCAGGTACTTCCTAATACAATGGAGTACCCTCTGTTTATGACTACCTTTGGACCTGGCATTCCTCCCTCATTTCATCTAGACCATATGGTACGATTTTTCAAAAACTTTAATGATTTTGAACGAGTAGGTAATATTTCATATGATCCAAATGATATCCCGGCACCTCTAGAACGTGATCACGCAGAAGTGGTACGGGTCAATCTTGAGACTAAAGAAGTTATTACGGAAATTGCCCCCGGGATTTTTATGAATGCCTGGACATTTAATGGGAAAGTCCCTGGACCCTTTGTCCGGGTGCGGGAGGGTGATCAAGTAGAGGTGACCGTGAAGAACCACGAAACAAGTGTTCATCCTCATAATGTAGATTTTCATGCGGTGACTGGGCCGGGCGGGGGAGCAGGGGTAACCACAGTGCTTCCTGGCGAGAGCAAATCTTTTTCTTTTCAAGCACTCAACCCAGGGCTGTATGTCTATCACTGCGCCATGACCAATGTAGCTACTCATATGGCTCATGGAATGTACGGAATGATTCTCGTGGAACCAAAGGAGGGTCTCTCAAAAGTGGACAAAGAGTTTTATATCATGCAAGGGGAGATGTATACCAAAGGAAATCTTGGTAAGAAGGGAATGCAAGTCTTTGATGGTCAAGCTATGCTTGATAGTCATCCACAGTATATTTTCTTTAACGGCAAGATCCATTCTTTGCTTCGGAACATGAAGGTGGAAACAGGAGAAACGGTACGCTTCTTTGTTGGAAATGGTGGAGTAAATTTAGTATCATCTTTCCATCTTATTGGAGAAATTTTTGATACTGTTTATCCGGAAGGTGGTATTGGGAGTGATCTGCATCACAATATCCAAACCACCCTTATCCCGCCGGGCGGAGCTGGCATCATGGAGTTTGTTCCAGAGGTACCCGGAGACTATATTTTGGTAGATCATGCTCTGACTCGGGCAGATAGGGGTGCTTGGGGGGTGCTCACCGTTTCTGGAGCCGAAAGACCAGACATTTTTTCTGGAACAGTAAATCCTAGCGTACACAGCGGTCACTAGTCTGTGATTTTGGTGATTGTGATATGATAGGGAGAAAGTTTTCACTATGACTTCCCCTTCATTCAAACAAGTCCTTGATATATTACCGGGCGGGCTTTTAATCACCGATATCTCATCGCGAGTGGTGTATGTGAGCGGTGCCTTTGAGCGACGTACGGGATTTTCTTTGGCCGAGATAGTTGGGAAGAAGCCAGGGGAACTTTGGGGTGGTCACATGAACAAGGAATTTTATCAGTTATTGTGGAAAACTATTGATACAGAAGGGAGGCCTTTTGTGGGCATGGTACAGAACGTGAAAAAAAACGGACAATTCCAAGAAGATTTACTTTGCATTGCCCCTCTCAAGGATGAGACAGGAACGACTCGTTATTTTGCTGCCTTTCATCCAGAGTTTGTGACAGAAAAAGAGTCTCAGTCGTTTGTTCGATCTTTCTTATCACAGGCAAAGAAATTTCATACAGACAGTCAAACGCTTGTTTGGGTTTTTGATGCTCTACGAAAAAAGAAAGACGGCGTACTAGTACCGGGTACCTCGTCTCTTAGCGAGACTATCATTAATCCTGTCACGTTCTTCTATGAAGAATTGATTGCTCCTACTGAGCAAGTACTTTTCCGACGTTTTGAGGATGCACCTTTGATTCAGGCTGCTCAAAAAAATCCAGAACACTTCTCTCGGCTCTATGAAAAATATTACTCTACCCTTCAGAAGTATTTTTTACGGCGTCTTGGAGGGGATCAGGCTTTGGCTGAGGATCTGAATCAGGAAGTATTTGCCAGGGCTTTCCGCTATCTCCCTTCATTTCGGATTACGAACGCTTCTTACTATACCTATCTTCTCCGAGTGAGTCATAGTGTTTTAGTGAATTACTACCGCAAAAAAAAGTGTGATACCCTCCCTCTGTCTGACGAACGAGCACTCTCTCTCTTCGACGAACAGGCAGGGTTAGATGGTGGGAACATAGGGTATCTTTTGGCCCCTCTTTCTGAAATGGAAAGAAAGATTATGCTCCTGAGGTACGAGCAGGATCTCAAAGTGAAAGAGATTGCCAAGCAGGTAGGGAAGACAGAAAATGCTGTAAAATTGATTTTGAGTCGAACGCGCAAAAAAATCAAACAAGCTTGGAATTAAGGAGAAGAAACCTTGCACGTGATCTTTAGGTGTCGTCTTGACACCTTTTTTTGTTTTTAGTGTTTATAAAGTATGTAGAGTATTTCTCGTAATCCTTAGAAATATTGTTATGAATGAGCAGATCAAATTAGTGGGGGTATCGGTGTTGTTTGGTATTTTACTGGGAGGAAATATAGTACTCCTTTCCGAGCGTTTCAAGACTCCAGTGAAAGAAGATGCTATAGCCGAATACTACCGGGTAGAAAATGCTGTTAAAGTCAGTCCCCATGGTTTACGCAAACTTATGGACAAGCAGGACAAGAGCTTTATACTTGTGGACTTGCGGAGTGCGGTGGAGTATGAGAAAGAGCATATTGTCGGAGCGGTGAATATTCCAGCATATAGCGATCCAGATACAAGCGCTTATGATGAGGAAGAGCGTATCATTGGTCAGTTTCAGGCACTTCCGAAAGAGAAAGATATTATTGTCTACTGTTACAGCACGGCCTGTATGACAGGGAGAAAAATTGGCCTCATGCTTGCCGAACAAGATATCTATGTGAAGCACCTGGGTATTGGGTGGAACGAATGGCGGTACGGGTGGGAGACATGGAATCACGAGCATGAGTGGGCGATTACCAAGCCAGAAGAATATGTAATAAGTGGAAGTGCCCCTGGCATCCCGATAGCCAAAGAACTTCCCGCTCCCTGTGGGGAAGGCCAGTTTGGTTGCTAGTGATTGTATTCGACAGTAATTATAGTAATGAAAACGTATGCCGCTCTACAAAGTACAGAAGAGAAATGGAGCCATTGTTGATTTTGATTTGGGGAAAATCAAGAATGCTATTGTCAAGGCCGCACAGGCAGTTGGGTATTTGGATCAGGTGATTCCTGAGACATTGGTCAAAGAAGTAGAAGTAGAGCTTGAAGATATGTATAGCGATCAGATTCCAACCGTCGAGCAGATCCAGGATGTCGTGGAGGATGTGCTCATCCGCTATGACTATGCCGAGATGGCCAAAGCCTATATTCTCTATCGTGAGAAACGTCGGGAGGCTCGAGCAGATAAGAATGTGGTGGTCGAGGTAGAAAAGACGGTGGCTGATTATCTCAATCGAGCAGACTGGCGCGTCAATGCTAATTCCAATCAGGGCTACTCGCTCGGCGGACTCATTCTGAATACAGCAGGCTCCGTCATCGCCAACTATTGGTTGTCGCATATCTATCCGAAGAGCGTTGGGGAGGCGCATCGCAACGGCGACTATCACATCCACGACCTCGACATGTTCTCGGGTTACTGCGCCGGCTGGAGCCTCCGTGTGCTTCTCGAAGAAGGTTTCAACGGTGTCGACAACAAGGTGGAGTCCGGCCCTCCGAAGCACCTCTCATCAGCTGTGTCGCAGATGGTGAACTTCTTGGGGACGCTCCAGAACGAGTGGGCCGGAGCTCAGGCATTTTCCAGTTTCGATACCTACATGGCACCTTTCGTGAAGAAGTACGAATTGGAGCTCCGTGAGAATATGGAGAGGCACGGCATGATCTTCATCTCGGACGAAGCGAAAGAGAAATACATCGAGGACGAGGTATACGCCTACGTTTATCAGAACCTTCAGTCCTTTGTTTTCAACTTGAACATCCCTTCGCGTTGGGGGACGCAGACGCCGTTCACCAATATCACGCTCGACTGGGACTGTCCGGAAGACCTGAAAGAAAAACGGTTGCTTCTCGGCGGAAAACCATTCGCGTATACGTTTGGTGAGCTGGGACACGAGATGGATGTCGTCAACCAGGCCTTCATCGCGGTGATGAGCCAGGGCGATGCCAGGGGACGAGCCTTCACCTTTCCTATCCCGACCTACAATATCGGCAAGGACTTCGATTGGGAGAGTGAGAAGAATCTGCCGCTGTTTCAGATGACGGCCAAGTACGGCACGCCGTATTTCCAGAATTTCGTGAATTCCAGTCTCAATCCGGGCGATGTCCGTTCCATGTGCTGCCGGCTGCAGCTCGATCTGCGGGAACTGCGCAAGCGCGGTGGCGGGCTCTTTGGTTCGGCCGAGATGACGGGATCCATCGGGGTAGTGACCTTGAATGCGGCTCGCATCGGTTATCTTACCAAAGGTGACAAGGAAAAGTTCTATGCCCAGATCGACCACTTGATGGAGCTTGCCAAGACGTCACTGGAGATCAAACGCAAAGTGATTCAAGAATGGATCGACCGGGGACTCTTCCCGTACACCAAGCGCTACTTGGGCTACCTGAAGAATCATTTCTCGACCATCGGGATCAACGGCCTGAACGAGGCGATCCGGAATTTCACCGACGACAAGGAGAATATCACGACCGATTGGGGACATACTTTTGCCCTGGAAGTACTGGTTCATATGCAGGAGAAGATCAAATCCTTCCAGGAAGAGACCAAGAGCTTCTATAACCTGGAAGCGACACCTGCTGAAGGGACGACCTACCGCTTCGCCAAGGAAGACAAGAAGCGTTTCCCTAAGATCCTTCAGGCCGGGACTGCGGATGCGCCATACTACACCAACTCTTCCCAGGTACCAGTGGGCTATACGGACGATGTCTTCGAAGTGCTCGACTTGCAGGATGACCTTCAGACCAAGTATACGGGTGGAACGGTGCTTCATTGCTACATGACCGAGAAGATTTCGACGCCTGAAGCCTGCCGCAATCTCGTGAAAAAAATCCTCACTCGTTACCGATTGCCATATATCACCATCACGCCGACATTCTCCATCTGCCCGAAACACGGTTATCTTTCCGGTGAGTATGACTTTTGTCCCAAGTGTGATACGGAGCTAGGACTCAGTGGGGAACGTTTCGACGAGACTTATCGCAAGACCTACGCCAGTACCGCGGCTGAGAAATAGTCTTTCAACCAAGTTAACAAATATAACCCTACATCTATGACGCAGACAGAAATACAAGCAGAACGAAACGAGAAGCGCACCCGCTGTGAAGTGTGGACCCGGGTTATGGGCTATCATCGCCCCGTCTCCCACTTCAATATCGGCAAGAAGGCTGAGCATTACTCGCGCAAACATTTCGAGGAGTGTGTAGCTGACAATACCGTCTTCACCAAGCAGTACGGCCAGGCATGAAGCTGTCAGCTATCCAACGATTCACGATGCTCGACTACCCAGGAAGGGTAGCGTGTATCGCGTTCACTCCTGGGTGCAATATGCGTTGCGGCTTTTGCCACAATCCGGAGTTCGTGCTGCCGGCAAAGATCCAGGAACTGCAGGCTGACTTCATCGAGGAGCAAGCATTTTTCAATTTTCTCGACAAGCGGCGCGGGCTTTTGGAAGGGGTGGTGGTATCAGGGGGCGAGCCGACCATTTGGCGTGACCTGCCGGAGTTTCTGCGGAGAATCAAGGAAAAGGGGTTTCTCACAAAACTCGATACCAACGGCAATCATCCGGAGATGTTGCGAGTACTTCTCGATCAGGGGTTGGTCGATTATGTGGCCATGGATGTAAAGACCTCGCTTGCCGAATATCCGAAATTGGTTGGTGGCACGGTGAAGCCAGAGAATATCGAAGAGAGTATCAGGCTACTGAAAGCATCTGGTATTCCCTATGAGTTCCGAACCACGCTGATCAAGGAGATTCATAATGAAAAAGTTCTAAAAGATATGGAAGAGATGCTTTCTGGTGCTAAGCGTTACTATCTCCAGACGTTCCGGCCAGGCCACACCCTTGATTCGCTTTTCGCAACGTACCATTCTTTTTCGAATGAAGAGATGCGGGGATTAGTGGAGCGCTTTTCCGTTGTCGTGAAAAAAGTTGGTATCAGGGGTTGATTTCAGTGATTGCTCCTGCTACTATTACCCTGTAAAGGCAATGAAGGGGAAAATCACCCCGGAGCTCCAAGAAGAAAGTCATTTTGACGAGTAGACCTTGGCGGGCAAGCCCGTAATAGCTGCGAATAAGTCCTCCGCCAGCTGGCGGATGGAGAAGCAAGGTGGTACCACGTTTTCGAACGTCCTTAGCACGATTTTTGTGTTAAGGATTTTTTGTTTTTCTAACCCTATGTTCAAAAAAGTTGAATCGCAAGTCAGTTTTCCGAAGATGGAAGAAGAGGTGCTTAAGTTCTGGAATGAGAACCGCATCTTTGAGAAATCGATCGAGCAGCGACCAGCGGACAAGCCCTATAGTTTCTATGATGGGCCGCCGTTTGCGACGGGGACGCCGCACTATGGTCATATCGTGGCGAGTGCTATCAAGGATACTGTGCCACGCTACTTCACCATGAAAGGCTACCGAGTAGAGCGTAAGTGGGGCTGGGATTGTCATGGGTTACCGATCGAGAACATCGCTGAGAAAGAGCTGGGGATTACGCACAAGAAAGAAATTGAAGTTCTAGGTGTCGCCAAATTTAATGAGATCTGCCGTTCCAAGGTGCTTGAATATGTAGCGGAATGGAAAAAAGTCATCAATCGTTTCGGTCGTTGGGCCGATATGGAACATCCGTACGCCACCATGGACAAGAGTTTTATGGAAAGTGTCTGGTGGGTCTTCAAAGAACTCTGGGACAAGGGACTGATTTACGAAAGTTACCGAACCATGCATATTTGTCCGCGCTGTGAGACGACGCTCTCGCAGTCAGAAGTAGCAGAAGGCTACAAGGATGTGAAGGATTTGGCTGTCACAGCAAAGTTTGAGCTGGTTGATGAACCGGGAACTTTTGTTTTGGCTTGGACGACGACACCGTGGACCTTGCCGGGGAATGTGGCTCTGGCTGTGAATAAGGATTTGGATTATGTGGTTGTGGAATGCGAAGAAGTGAAATACATCGTGGCAAAAGCTTTGGCTGAAAAAGTTTTTGCTGGCAAAGAATATACTGTTGCGAAAGAGATGAAAGGGGAGGAGCTCGTTGGCAAATCATACAAACCACTCTTTGATTACTATGCGAACGACGAGAAGTTAGAGCATCGTGAAAATGGCTGGAAGATCTACCATGCAGATTTTGTCACGACTGACATGGGAACGGGCATCGCTCATGAGGCGCCAGCCTTTGGTGAGGACGATATGCAATTGGGGAAGGCAAACAACTTACCGTGGGTGCAGCACGTCAATATGGATGGCACCATGAAAGCGGAAGTAACAGACTTTGCTGGTAAACCGGTGAAATCAAAAGAAGATCCGCAAGCCATGGATGTCGAGATAATTAAATATCTTGCTAAGCAAGGGGCGCTCTTTGCCAAGGAAAAATACGAACACAGCTATCCGCATTGTTGGCGTTGTGATACGCCGCTTTTGAACTATGCTACTTCGTCTTGGTTTGTGAAGGTGACGGATATCAAGCCAAAGATGTTGGAATTGGCCAAGAACATTCATTGGTCACCGGAGCACATCAAAGAAGGACGCTTCGGCAAGTGGCTCGAAGGAGCACGTGATTGGTCAATCAGTCGTCAGCGTTACTGGGCCTCTGTCATGCCACTTTGGAAATGTGAATGTGGTGAGATGAAAGTTTTTGGGTCAGTAGCAGAGCTTGAAGATGCCAGTGGAAAAAAGGTAGATGATCTTCACAAGCACATCGTCGATGAAGTGACGGTGCCGTGCGAGAAATGTGGCAAGGTCATGCATCGTATTCCGGACGTTCTCGATACCTGGTTTGATTCGGGTTCTATGCCGTACGCTCAGAGCCATTATCCATTTGAGAATGAGAAAAAATTTGAACAGACGTTTCCAGCAAATTTCATTGCTGAAGGTATCGATCAGACGCGTGCCTGGTTTTACTACCAGCATGTTATTGGGACGGGCATCAAGGAAGGTAATGCCTTTCAGAACGTGATTGTAAACGGCATTGTGCTGGCAGAAGATGGCAAGAAGATGTCGAAGCGCTTGAAAAACTATCCAGATCCGATGGATATTTTGAATAAATATGGCGCTGATGCATTGCGATACTATCTCTTGTCTTCACCAGTCGTAGCAGCTGAGAATTTGAACTTTTCCGAACGCGATCTTTCTGATATCGTCCGGAACGTCTTTCGTATGCTTTGGAATTCGTATTCATTTTTCACTACGTATGCCAGTATCGACAACTGGGAGCTGAAGAAAGATGCGAAGTTATCGGACAACCTGCTTGATCGCTGGATTCTTTCAGAATTACAACTGGTAATCAAAGAAGTGGATAGCGCTATGGGTTCTTACGAACTGAATCGTGCTACTCGAGCCTTTGCGCCATTTGTCGATAATCTCTCTAATTGGTACATCCGCCGCAGTCGCAAGCGTTTTTGGAAGTCAGAAGACGATGCTGATAAGGAACAGGCGTACCAGACGCTCTATACGGTACTGGTTACTCTCTCGAAACTGATGGCACCATTTACACCGTTCCTCTCCGAAGAAATTTACAAGAACTTAACAGGAGAAGAGTCGGTGCATTTGGTTGATTATCCTGTGGCAGACGGGAGCTTGATTGATGAGAAGTTGAACGAGCAAATGCATACCGTTCGCGATTTAGTGACGGAAGGTTTGAAATTACGAGCTGATGCTAAGATCAAAGTTCGTCAGCCGCTCTCGGAATTCCGTATTGGGACAGCAGAGCTTTCGAGTGATATGCATGAGATCTTGCAGGAAGAACTTAACGTAAAAGATATTGTAGCAGGGGAATTAGGATTGAATCTGGAAATCACTCCCGAACTTAGGCTGGAAGGCGAGATGCGGGAAGTGGTGCGCGCGATCCAGGAGGGTCGCAAGAAGGCTGGCTTTAATGTCGAGGATCGCATTATTCTTGGTTATGTTGGTAAAGATGAAGTCTTCGCGAAGTTCGAAACAGATATTGCCAAAGAAGTTCTTGCTACAAAAGTTGAAAGAGGCGCTCTAGCAGATGCGGAACATTCTGAAACTGTGAAACTTGATGGCGAAGAATTTTCTTTTACTCTGAAACGCGTTTAATGGAACTGCGCTATAACACTATTGTCTTGAAGAAAAAAGAGGTTGGCGAAACGGATCGGTTGTATACCATCTACACTGATACGGCCGGCAAGCTTATGCTAGTCGCGAAAGGAGTGCGTAAATCAGAAGCCAAATTGGCAGGGCAACTCGAGACTTTGATGCAGGGACTGATCATCGTGGTGAAAGGGCGTGGCGCGGGCAAGATTGCCGGGGCGGTGGCCGAGAAAAGTTTCATTCATCTGCGAAACGATCTCGATATCTATAAACGTGTTCTTGAAGCGGTGAGTGTTTTCGAGCGTTTAGTTGGCTTCGAGCAACAAGACAAAGAATTGTTTGAACTTTTAGGAACATACCTGGAAGTAACAAATGATCTTGCCAAGGAGAGGAAGATTACCAAGGTTCTTCTGGTCACAGAAGGGTTCCTCTTTCAACTTTTTGCGCATCTCGGTTATGAGATCGAAACCGGTGTCTGTGCGGTATCAGGAGAAAAACTTTCCTCTGGGGAGCGTCACTTCTTTAGTCCCAGTGCCGGAGGTATGCTCCGTGGCGAGCATGCCCATCATGCGCATGGAGCGCTTCCAGTGACCGAGAGCGCTATCAAGCTCATTCGCTTGTTTCTTCATAACAAATTGGAAACTCTACCAAAGATTTCCGTGGAAAAAGAGGGATTACGTGAAGTCCGTCAGATTGGCGCCCGTTTCTTTCAGTGGATTGAGAGCTAGAGTAAGAGAAGGTTCTTTGCTACAATGGGAATAGAAAACAAAAGCTTTTTATGGCTCTAGAAGAATTAAACGATACTTTGCATAGCCGCGACCTTCATTTGGAGCGCGTGCGTAAGCCGACTCTTTTTGAACCGCAGGGCGTGCAGACTGATCCGACAGCAGTTTCTGAATTTCATCAAACAGAAACGTGGGAAGCCTCTGCGCAAAAGGGCGCTCAGGTAGCTTTTGATACTCGTAAAATAACGGAGAAAAAAAGGGGGCCACGTCGGAAAATAATTGCCCTGATTTTAGGTGGGATAGCCTTCCTCCTCTTGGTTTTTGGTGTCGCGGTGAAGTTGCACCTCATGTTCTTTAGCGCAGATAGTATCCTGGTTACTCTTCGTGGTTCGGATACGGCCACGAGTGCTGAGCCGGTGACATTTACGTTTGAATACACGAACAATAATATAGCGGGTATCAGCGGAGGAAAAGTTATTTTTGAATATCCGGAGACGTTCCTGCCTGATGCGGCGGCGGGCTTGTCTATTGCCCCTACTCGGGCCGAGATGACTGTCGGGGAAATACCGTCCAGAGGCACTGGCCAGGTAAAGATATCCGGAAAATTTTATGCTTCACGCGGAGACCAGGCAACTCTCTTAGCAACGCTCCATCTTGATTCTGGTAGCTCGGGGAAAACACTTGAGAAGCAGGCAGAGAAAGAGGTACGCTTGATTTCGCTGCCACTCTTTTTTGAGATCGCAGCGCCGACGGAACTCGCTTCTGATCAAGAGGTGCAGTATGAGATTCAGTATGGTAATGAGGGCGCGAATACTTTTTCAGGCCTCCAAATCAGGTTGGAGTATCCACGAGGATTCACGTTTGTGGATGCTGAGCCTCGTCCATCAAGTGGTGACGCCACGTGGTTGATTAATGATTTCAAATCTCGTGATCAAGGAAAAATTGTTGTGCGAGGACGTTTGGTAGGGGAGCGTGATGAACAAAAATTAGTCCATGGTGGTATCGGAGTAGTTCGGGAGGATGGTCGTTTCGTTGCGTATCGTGAACACGAACGACGGACTCGTATAGCTGCTTCACCCTTTATTATCCTGCAAACAGTCAATGGGAGCGCTTCACCCCTCTCGGTCGATCCAGGGCAAAGACTTTCTTATCAGATAGCCTACAAAAATGAAGGGAATGTCGGAATTCGTGATGCGATTCTGACGGCAGAAATGGGTTCTCCGTATATCGATTGGAGTACGCTACAACTCGGTTCTGGAGGAGCGTATGTGGAATCTTCTAAAACAATTTTTTGGAAAGCGTCTGATGTCCCGGCCTTATCCCGAATTGATCCGGGGCAGAGTGGCTCGGTTTCCTTTTCTGTGGCTACTTATAGTGATTTGAAGGATCGTTTTCCAAATGTCCGGGAGTTCTCCCTTTGGTCTGTGGCGAAAGTTGATAGCCCTGATATTCCAGCACTCAACGGTGGCGTGACGAAGGTTGTGGCGAGCGGCACCTTTACGGTCAAATTGAATGCGGCTGTTGTTACGGAGTTCAAAGGTTATTATCAAGATGCCACTTTTTCAAATAGTGGTCCTATGCCTCCTGTGGTTGGACAGGAGACAACGTATACGTTTCACTACTCTGTGGCTAGTTCACTCAATAATATTGAAAATGCCCGGGTCAGTATTCTTTTGCCGACAGGTATCCGCTACACTGGCAAGAGAAGTCCGGAGAGTGAAAAGATGGTATTTAATGAGCGTTCCAATGAACTCGTTTGGGATATCGGAACCTTGGAACCGGGAAAGAATCGGGAGCTCGTCTTCCAGGTTGCCGCTGTTCCCTCACCAGGAAGTGTCGATCAAGAAATGACGCTCGTGAGTAAAGCGACTTTCACGGGAAGAGATACGTTTACTGGTCAGGAGCTGAAGCTTGAAAAAGAGAGAAAAACGAGTAATCTTCCTGAGGATCCTGTTGTGGGGAGTAAGGGCTATAAAGTTCAGGCTAACGGCGGATAAGATCGTATGTCTCTTTGGAAAAAACGTTTACAAACCGAACACGGCCGTGTCGGTGAAATAGTGACCAGAAAAGGGAGTCTCCACACTCCCTTTTTCATGCCGGATGCAACCAGGGCATCGGTACGCGGACTGACCTCGGAAGATTTGGAAAAGACGGGCGTGACAGCGTTGGTAGTGAATACCTATCATTTGTTTTTGCAGCCAGGTGAAGCACTGATCAAAGAAGCTGGAGGCATCCATGCTTTTATGAATTGGCCACATCCAGTCCTTTCTGATTCTGGTGGCTATCAAGTCTATTCGCTCATTCATAAAAATCCCGAACTCGGAAAGATTACTGAAGATGGTGCGGAGTTCCGTTCGGTTCTTGATGGCTCGAAACACTTGCTCACACCGGAACGCGCTATCCAGATCCAGTTTGATCTCGGTGTGGATATGATGGTGGTACTTGATGATCCGCGTCCCAATGATGCGAAGGAAGAGGAAATTGTGGCGGCGGTTGATCGGACACTGCGGTGGGCCAAGCGGTGTCGCGAGGAATATGACCGCCAGATAGCTACACGAGGAATGACCGATGAAACACGACCACTTCTTTTCGGAGTGGTACAGGG
Organism: uncultured Bdellovibrionales bacterium; assembly: GCA_964612055.1. GTDB lineage: Bacteria > Patescibacteriota > Minisyncoccia > Moranbacterales > UBA1568 > UBA1568. The sequence goes on along the minus strand of CAZTBI010000004.1, from coordinate 39,033 downwards.
CGGGATGATGATTGCTGAGCGCAAACGTTGCGCCGAGGGACTCGTCGCTATCGGTTTTGATGGGTATGGTCTCGGTGGTCGCCACGTGGATATGGAAGGAAAGTTCTTGGGCGAGCTCGTTACTGCTCTAGCGTCATTTATTCCTGAAGACAGTATTCGTTTCGCATTGGGCGTGGGAACGCCAGAGGATATCGTGCGGCTTCATGCCGTTGGTTGGGACATGTTTGATTGTGTGATTCCGACGCGCGAAGGTCGCCACGGCAGATTATTTTTGTGGAAAGAAGGAAAGGCGGTCAGTGCTGAGAGTTTAGATTTTTACGGAACCATTAATATCAATAACGAGCAGTTTACGAGTGACTTTACGCCCGTTGATCCGAGTTGTGACTGTACGCTTTGTACGAAATATACAAGAAGTCATCTGCGACACTTGTTCCGGGTTGGAGAATCTTTGGCGTTTCGTTTGGCCTCAGAGCATAACCTGCGCTTCTATATGAAGCTCATGGAGAAACTCCGTTCTTGAAATAAAAAAAGCGCGAGCGTAGGGGTTCTACGTCGCGCGGTCCTTCAGGCGCTGTTCTCAGTACCCTTGGGTACGCGGCGTGTCCACTTGCCATGCATGGCCACACTGGCAGTAGTAGTGGAATCGAGTGGTCGCACCACCCTCGATGACCTCATCGAAGGTTGACTTGGTGTCCAGTTTGCACGCCCGGCATGGCATGAAGTGACTGGCTGCTTGTCTGCGCCAGTTGCGCCAAATGAGCCAGGCGAGCATGAGCAGGATAGCCAGCATGCCAAGCACAATGGGATTGGGGGTTTTCATGGAGCCTCCAAAATGGGGTTATTGTGTTCCCCGGGGTTGAACAAAGGACCAGACAAGTCGTGGAAAGGCTTGAGCAATGCTCTATTTGCCTGTACACTGAACTTGTGAATAACCTCCCCAGTATACACGAAATAAGCCTTTTTGTCAAGAGTCCTATGGCCGAAGAAAAAAATGATTTGATGGAAAAAATAGTGTCGCTCTGTAAGCGGCGTGGTTTTGTGTTTCCTTCTTCCGAAATCTACGGTGGCTTTGCAGCGGTTTACGATTTCGGCCCGTATGGCGTGGAGTTGGCCAAGAATATTCGTGAAGCGTGGTGGCAGGCCATGGTGCGCGATCATGAAAATATTGTTGGACTCGACAGCGCTATCTTCATGCATCCGAAAGTTTGGGAAGCCTCGGGACACGTCGGAGGATTTTCTGATCCACTCGCTGAATGCAAAGAGTGTCACTCTCGTGTCCGTGTTGATCATCTGCTTGAGGAAGCCGGGGTTTTTGCGGATGAAAAGATGAGCGAGACCGAGATTAACGCTCTTTTTTCTGAAAACAAAGGAAAGGTGAAGTGTCCGAAGTGTGGGAAGTCAAACTTCAGCGAAGCCAAAAATTTCAATCTCTTAGTACAATCAAACCTTGGAAATTTCACCGGTGATTGGACGAAAGAACCCACGTATCTTCGTGGCGAGACCTGTCAGGGCATCTATGTGAATTTCAAAAATGTCCTTGATTCTTCGCGCGTGAAGGTGCCCTTTGGTATTGCGCAGATTGGTAAAGCTTTCCGTAATGAGATTACAGCGCGTCAGTTTATTTTCCGCAAGCGGGAATTTGAGCAGATGGAGCTGCAGTACTTTGTTCGTCCAGAAGACGCGGCTGCGGTATATGAAGAGTGGCGCGCCAAGCGTTTCCAGTACTATATCGATCTCGGGATCAAGCCGGAGAATCTGCGCTGGCACCAGCACGAGAACCTGGTGTTTTATGCCAAGGCGGCTTGGGATATTGAGTATAATTTCCCCTTTGGCTTCAAGGAACTCGAAGGTATCCATAATCGGAGCGATTACGATCTGACGCAACACTCCAAATTTTCTGGGGAAGATTTATCCTATCGTGATCCACAGACGAATGAGAAGTACACACCGTGGATCGTTGAAACATCGGTTGGTGTCGATCGAACGTTTCTTGCAGTGATGACGGATGCCTATACCGAAGAAGAAGTAGGTAAAGACGGAGAGAGCGATACTCGTATTGTGCTCAAGTTTCCGAAAAAACTAGCGCCGGTGCAAGTAGCAGTGTTTCCACTCATGAAGAACAAACCGGAGTTAGTGGAAAAAGCACGAGAAGTATTTGGTGCATTGAAAAAAGATTTCCGCGTGGAATTCGATGACAACGGTAATGTCGGAAAGCGCTACCGCCGTCAGGACGAGATCGGTACGCCGTACTGCGTGACTGTCGACTTCGATTCTCTCGAAGATGGCGCCGTCACTGTCCGTGATCGCGACAGCATGCAGCAAGAGAGAGTAAAGATAGAAGAGTTGAAGCAGTATCTAACAGAAAAAATGTAACAGTACTACACGATATGAAATTTCAGAAACACACGTTGAAGAATGGTTTGCGGATACTGTTGGCACCGATGCAGGAAACTGGTACCGCGACGGTTATTGTCATGACCGGAGTCGGTTCACGCTATGAAACGCGAGCCGAGAATGGTTTGGCGCACTTCCTCGAGCATATGTTTTTCAAGGGCACCGAGAAACGTCCGACTGCCATGGATATCAGTAAAGAACTCGACGCTATCGGTGCTGAGTACAATGCCTATACCGGTAAGGATCGCACAGCGTACTACGCCAAGGTGGAGGCGCATCATTGGGAAACAGCACTTGATGTTGTTTCTGATCTATTTTTGAACGCCAAAATTGAGCAAGAAGAAATTGATCGGGAGCGTGGCCCAGTCTTGCAAGAACTCAACATGTACGAAGATATGCCGATGCGCCATATTGGTGATCTCTGGGAACTCCATCTCTATGGTGATCACCCGCTGGGTTGGGAAATCATCGGACCAAAAGAAAACCTGAAACGTTTCATGCGCAAAGACTTTATCAAATACCTGAACCGTGGCTATGTAGCCGAAAACGTTGTAGTCGGAGTGGCTGGCAATATTGATCCAAAAAAAGTGAAGAAGGAAATCGAAAAACACTTTGCCGGTATTCGCACTGGTAAGAAGCCAACTTTCAAAAAGACAACCAAAAAGCAATTACAACCAGAGGTGTTCGTACAGAACAAAAAAACGGACCAGACGAATCTTCTTCTGGGGGTGCGCGCATACGATATGTATCACAAAGATCGTCATGCCCTCACTGTCCTGGCGACCATTTTGGGCGGCGGTATGTCGAGTCGTCTTTTTATGGCGGTGCGTGAACGTCGAGGTCTGGCATACCATGTGAATACTTCGACTGAGAGTTTTCACGATACTGGTTATCTCGCGGCGTATGCTGGTATTGAACACAAGAATTTAGAGAAAACAGTTCAGGTGATTCTCGATGAATACAAAAAAGTAGCAACGGAAAAAGTTGATGCCGAAGAATTGAAAAAAGCCAAAGAGTATATCAAAGGCAAAATGGCCATGGGACTCGAAGGTTCTGATGATGTCGTCGAATATCTGGTAACCCAGGAAACGATTCGTGGCGAAATTACTCTACCAAAAGAAAAGGCCAAGATGATTGATAAGGTGACGGCTGATGACGTGCTTCGTGTCGCCAAGGATATCTTCGTCAACAAAAAGCTAAATCTCGCAGTTATTGGACCAAAAGCCAACAAAAAGAAGCTCGAGAAGCTGTTGAAGTTCTAAATGTCAGAATATGACTGTTGCTGAACACGTCGAGGTAGGAACCAAGGTGCTCATTCGAGCAGCGCTTCTTATTGGCGCCGCCTATATCATTTACCTCATCCGAGATGTAGTCATTTTGACGTTGCTTGCGGTGCTGACGGCTGCAGCCTTGGTGCCAGCAATCGCTAAGCTCCAGAAATATGGCTTGTCGCGCACGGCGGCAGTGATCATCTCTTATTCACTTCTTTTCGCTTTCGGTATTGTGCTCCTGTCGGTATTTCTGCCGCTGTTCTTTTCGGAAATTAAGCAGTTTCTGCAGAATTGGCCGGAATATACCAAGCGTTTGGATACCTTCATGAGTGGTGTCGAGGCCTATTCTCAGAGTATCGGGATTGAGTTTAGTAAGGATGAGTTCTCTCAGAACATCGAGAACAATATCACTTCGTGGTTCTCTCAAATCTTCTCAACGACAGTGAACTTGTTTCAAGGATTCATTCACTTTATTGGATATTTTTTCCTGGCCCTCTACCTCTCGCTTGAAGAACAGGGTATTGAGAAGTTTTTCTTGCTCCTGACACCAAAGCACTATCATGCCCAGGCGCTTTCCATTGCCACTCGTATGCAGGGCAAGGTCAGTCAATGGCTGTTTGGACAGATGCTTCTTATGGTCATCGCCTTTGGTATTTATTATCTGGGACTGACGCTTCTCGGGGTACCCTATGCTTTGGCCATCGCGTTCTTCGGTGGCTTCATGGAAATTTTGCCGTATGTCGGACCGATCTTGGCAGCTGTTCCGGCTATTGTCATCGGACTTCTTTCTTCGCCGGTACTTGGCGCTTCAGCTCTGGCCTTTTACATTATTGCTCATCAGGTAGAGGCGCATATCGTGGCGCCGCAGGTGATGAAACATTCTGCCGGACTCAATCCCGTAGCCCTCATCATTGCAATTTTGGTCGGGCTGGAACTTGGTGGGGCGCTGGGGATTATTCTTTCCGTACCCATCACTATGATCCTTTCAGTGTTCGTTGAAGATCTCTTACTGAAGAAAAGTAATCAAGCATAGTTATGGAGAGCGGAATACTGTATATTGTGGCGACGCCGATTGGAAATCTTGGGGATATGACGCTCCGCGCTCTGGAAACACTGAAAGCAGTGGACGTGGTGTTGTCCGAAGATACTCGAGTAACGGGGAATTTGCTGCGACATTTCGAAATCAAAAAGCCGCTCGTGTCTTTTCATGAACATACCGAAGCAGAGAAAGCGGCAAAGTTGATTGAGCGGATGAAGAAAGGGGAGAGTATGGCACTGGTGACTGATGCTGGGACACCAGGGATCTCTGATCCAGGGAACGTCTTGGTAGCGCTGGCAGCTGAAGCAGCAATCAAAGTGGTGCCGATCCCTGGCGCTTCGGCACTTGGGGCGATCGTCAGTGTCGCGGGGATTGATATGCGAGAGTTTCTCTTTCTCGGATTTCCACCACACAAAAAAGGACGCCAGACTTTTTTCCAGAAACTGGCCGAGGCTGAAATGCCGGTTATCTATTATGAATCACCACACCGTGTGATCAAAAACTTAGAGCTTCTCATGGAACTTTCGCCACAAAAAAATCTCGTCTTGGGACGAGAGCTTACAAAAATCTTTGAGGAAGTAGTGCGGGGCAGTGTCGAGGAAGTAAAGATGTATCTCCAAAGTAAGGCTGGGAAAATGAAGGGCGAGTTTACGATAGTGGTTTACCCCGTTACTAAAAATCGAGCTACAAAACTTGCCTTTTGAGAGGCTACCATTCTTAGTCACCATTAGATATAATGGCTTTAGGGTAAGTAACGGGGCGAGTAATACAAAAAGAGGCTAAAATGTTTTGAGCCTGACAACGTCGTTGACGTCATCAGGCTCGGGTTCATCGGATCAGGTTCATCACTACCTCTCCCAGCCAGGCGCTGGCAAAGGAGCAACTCACGTCGTCGCCGTGGAGACAGGCGATTGATCGGAGAGTGAAGACCAACGCTGCCACGAAGAGCAGGAATCCTGCTACGAGACAGATGTCACTCCGCGTGATCTCTGGCCTCTGGGTGTGGGGGTAGGTCTCCCGGAACGCGCTGGTCGTTTCGCCGGCCGGAGCGGCCGAAGAAAACGTCTTCTTGAACCAGGTCTTGAGCGCAAGCGTCGCACACATCGTGCGAAAGAGCAGGAACATCAGGAACAGCTCGAGCGGATTCAGCTTCTTTTCCATCAGACACCTCTTCAGGTTGTTGGGGAACAAAACAGGCACGAGGCACTGTTCAGTACATTATATACCATAAAATTGATTTTGTCAATACTAATGAACTAAAAATACCATGAATAAGCCATTTTTCATCACTACAGCCATTGATTATGTGAACGCCGCTCCCCATGTCGGACATGCGGTTGAAAAGGTGTTGACCGATGTAGTGGCGCGTTACCATCGTCTTTCGGGTGATGAAACATATTTTCTTACCGGCTCGGATGAGAATAGCTTGAAGAACGTCCAAGCGGCAGAAAAAGCTGGTCGGAAAACGGAAGAGTTTGTAGCGGAAAATGCCGAGAGCTTCAAAGCGCTCGCGCAGTCACTTGATCTTTCGTTTGATCAGTTTATCCGCACGACCGAAGCACGACATTTTGAAGGTGCCAAAAAAATGTGGGAAGCTTTTAATCCCGCAGATATTTATAAGAAAAAATACAAGGGACTGTACTGCGTCGGGTGCGAAGAATTTAAATCGGAAAAGGACCTCGTTGATGGTAAGTGTCCTGACCATCAGAAAGAACCGGAAGTGGTAGAGGAAGAAAACTATTTTTTCAAGCTCTCCAACTATCAGGATAAGCTTTTGAAACTCATTGAAGAAAACGAAATAAAGATCTATCCGGATTACCGGAGGAATGAAGTTCTGTCATTTATCAAGATGGGCCTGGAAGACTTCTCTATTTCTCGGTCTGTAGAACGAGCCAGGAATTGGGGTGTACCGGTGCCAGGTGACGAAAGTCAAATTATGTATGTCTGGGTGGACGCTCTATCGAACTACATCACGGCACTTGATTATGCAACGGATGGTGAGCTCTATCAGAAGTTTTGGAAAGGTGAGGGCGAGAAAGTGCACGTCATTGGCAAGGGAATTCTGCGCTTTCATGCCATCTATTGGCCGGCGATGCTTCTCTCAGCTCATCTGCCACTTCCGACAACCATCTATGCTCATGAATATCTGACGATTAATGGTCAGAAGATGTCGAAGTCGCTTGGGAATGTGATCTATCCGAATGAACTGGTAGAGAAATTCGGTATTGATGGAACACGCTATTTGCTTCTCACCGCTTTGCCATACAGTAAAGACGGCGATTTGTCATGGGAAAAAATGACGGAAAAATATAATGCCGATCTTGCGAATGGTCTTGGGAATTTGGTGTCCCGTGTCGTGAAACTCAGTGAAAAACTGAAAGATGAGGATAAGGAAGTCTATTTATCAGAAGGAATTGCATTGGATGGTCTGAATTCATTCTTGTTCAAGTTCGACCTCTCTGGAGCATTGAACAATATATGGGTAACGGTGAAGCATGCGAACGAATTTCTGGCTAAGGAAGAGCCATGGAAGCTCGAGAGCGAGTCAGAAAAGTTTACCCAGGTACTCAAGGAATCGCGAAAAATGCTGGCTCAGATCGCGTTTGAGATTAAACCTTTTCTTCCTTCAACATCAGAAAAGATTGAAGCTGCACTCAAGACTGGAAAAGTTGAACCACTCTTTCAGCGAATTAAGTAAGTATGCAGGATATTCATACTCATCTCTACTGGGAAAGCTATGATGCGGATCGCGACGCTGTAGTCGCACGAGCACGTGAGGCTGGTGTGAAAGAAATGCTGGTGATTGGCTGTACCATTGATGAGAGTAAGCAAGCGCTTTTGGTGGCAGAAAAGTATAGTGAGATGTATGCGGCGATTGGTATTCACCCGCAGGAATACAACAAGGAGATAGCGGCGAACAGTCAGCAATTAGCGGAAGAGATCAGAGGCTTACGAGAGCTTGCGAAGAGTGAGAAGGTGGTCGCTATCGGAGAGTGTGGGTTGGAGTATTATTCACACAATCCGGAACAATCAATTACAGAAGAACAAAAAGAAGCGCAAAGAAACGGTTTCTTAGCGCAGATTGAACTGGCGAAGGAATTGGAACTCCCAATGATTCTTCATTGTCGTGCCTCTACCGGCACGGCCGATGCCTATGAAGATATGTTTGAAATTCTCCAGGCTTCAAATTTTCCTTCACCTTTCATTCTTCATTGCTACATGGGCGATATCGAAGTGACGAAAAAATTTCTCACTCTTCCAAACGTCTATTTTTCTTTTACGGGGAATATCACCTATCCGGTGAAGAAGGTGGTGGTAGGGACGAAGGATGATCTGACGGAAACAGTAAAACTCATTCCACTCGATCGGATTTTTACCGAGACTGATTGTCCATTTCTCACACCACAATCACATCGTGGTGAGCGTAATGAGCCAGCCTACGTTTCCGAAGTAGTGGCCAAGGTAGCGGAACTTCATGGTAAAAGAGTGGAGGAGGTAGAGACAGTAGTTGATATCAATGTTCACAAAGTCTTTAATTTCTAAACCTATGCCAGAACAACCACCGATGATGCCTAATACTCCGCCAGAGAAAAAGCTGGAGGATATGACAATGCAAGAGATAGAGGAGAAGATTGGTGAGTTGACTGTTGACTTGGACAATGTAGCTCGGAGTAACCAAGGGACGAGGGAACTCGAGGGAATACTGGCTCAGATCATCAATGAGCGGGCGAAGTATGAAATGCGCCGCCAGGAGCTTCTCCACAAGGGTTCGGGCCAATAGTGCTATACTGAGAGAGTAAAAAATAGCAATATTTTTATGGGAGCAAGAGAACGGGGAGGTGACTTTGAGTTTCATGTGGGGAAGAGTGATCTGCCGCCGCTTGAGAAGCCAAAGTCGAAAGAGCCGGCGTTTGAATTTAGAGGAAGTGCCATCGATGAATTTAAGATCAGCCCGCAAGAGCTGACGGATCAGGGGGTTGAGACAGATGATGACGGCGACGAGCGTGTAAAGGAAATGGTCCTGAGAAAAGAATTTCACAGTCTCGATAGGAGCGAGGAAGACCTACTTGCTTCCGGTATTGAGCCTCGAAAAGCTGCCGAGCAAAGAGCGAAAGATGTAAATATCTCTCGTGGTCCAGGGGGATTGGAAGATTTTCGTATTGATCCGAGTAAGCTTCGTGGGAGTGGAGTAGAAGATGCTTGGGCGGCCGCTAAAAGAGTGGCGGAAACCCCATCTTCTGATGGAAGTGAGTTGCGTGGTGCGGTAAAAAGCGATCTTATCGAATCGGATTCCCAAATAGAGCGCAGATTGTCGGAACCGAAAAGCGATGAGGAAGTTCAAAAAGAAATGGAGGCACTGCGTATTGATTTGGGGCGGCTGGAAGCCGATTATGCTCAGATGAGCACGGACATTATTAGCTTGAAAGCTAAGATCGAGGAACAGGAAGATGTTATCCTGAGAGAGGCTCAGAGAAAGGTACTGCAACAGTTTGAACGAGAACGCTTGGTGGTCAGTGAAGAACTAAAGCAGACGGAAAAAGAACTGAAGCAGGTGCAGGAGCGCTGAAAATCAGACGTTTGACGAAAGTGTCTTTTGTACGTACAATAGAAGCGCCAAAAAAGAAGGGGAAACCTTCTTTTTGTATACTTAAAACGACATGGACCCCGTTAGAGATTTTGGTGGATATATTCAATCAAATGATTCTGACGTATTGGAGTGAAAGGGAAGGGTGCCGTAGTTTTTAATCATTATCTCTAACGGGGTGGAAATCTCTATTGCCGCAGAAAAATTGTTTAGCCTTGGGTTTCTTCCGGTGACCAATGCGCTTTTGATTGGCGTGATCGTCAGCGCCTTTCTTATTTTTCTCACGACGCGCGCTACCAAGAACTTGACCCTGGTTCCTCGGGGTGTGCAGAATGTTTTGGAAATTATTTTTGAAGCACTTTTGGAATTGGTAGAAAGTGTCACTCAGGACAAGAAACAGGCGCGTCAGTTTTTCCCGCTCATCGCCACCATCTTTCTCTTTGTGCTTATTTCCAACTGGGCCGGGCTTCTGCCGGGACTCGGGACGGTTGGTATTTACGGTGAACACAATGGTCATCATACAATCATTCCCTTTCTTCGCAGTACTTCGGCTGACCTTAATTTTACCTTGGCACTTTCGCTCATTACGGTGATCACGGTGCAGTTTACCGGTATCGCGGCGCTCGGTATCGTGAAGTATGGCAAAAAGTTTTTCATCAGCCCGTTTCATAAGCCTTACGGTATCGGTACAGCAGTAGGTATCTTAGAGCTCGTCAGTGAAGTAGGGAAAATTATTTCCTTCACCTTTCGTTTGTTTGGAAACGTCTTTGCTGGTGAAGTGCTCCTTACGGTCATGCTCCACCTGGTGCCGTATTTCCTGCCACTGCCGTTCATGTTTCTCGAAGTGTTCGTTGGGTTTATCCAGGCGGTGGTTTTTGCTATGTTGACCCTGGTCTTCCTGAAAATGGCAACGCTTGCGCCGGAACACTAGAAAAAATGAAGTGGACAGATATGGAAAAAGGCTCTATAATAGGTCAGTCTCATAAGTAGAATTAAGTAATAAATAAGGTAAAACGTATGGAAGTCGAATCAGCAAAACTGCTCGGAGCAGCCCTCGCCATGGGTCTTGGCGCCATCGGCCCTGGTATCGGTCTTGGTATTCTTGCTTCGAAAGCACTCGAAGCGATCGGTCGTAACCCAGAAGCCCAGAGCAAGGTCCAAACGACCATGATTCTGGCGATCGCTGTAACGGAAGCGGTGGCTATTTATGCTCTCGTTATTGCTCTCATGATCCTCTTCGCATAGTTCTTTTCTTTGGCGCAGCTCTTTGTTGCAAATTGCGGTACTCGACACTGTATTCTGAAATACAGCTTACTCTGTTCTTCATTTGCGCCTCGATCTGCATCCAAAGAAAAAACTCCGCTCCTTGTCTCAGAAGCATTGTTTCAGTAAACGTACTCTCATGGAAGTCTTAGCAAAACTCGGTGTTGATTGGAAACTCCTCCTGGCACAGGCGGTAAACTTCGCAGTACTCTTTTGGGTGCTGCGTCGTTTTGCCTATCAGCCGATGCTTGATTTTCTTGAGCAGCGTGCTACCAAGATTGAGCAGGGGCTGAAAGATGCAGAAGCCGCACAGGTGAAACTTGGTGAGCTTGAGGTCAAAGAAAAAGCGGTACTGGCACAGGCTCATACCGAAGCTCGAGCGCTTATCGCCGCTGCTGAGGAAGGAGCTAAGAAGCGTGATCTCGAACGAGCGAATGAGACCGAGGCCAAAGTAGCCCGCTTACTTGTAGAAGCCGAAGAGAAGATCCGCGAAGAGAAGGAAAAAGTTATGGCTTCTGCAAAGGAAGAAATCAGCGACCTCGTCATGCTCTCTGTGGAAAAGATTCTTCGTGAGAAAGTTGATGCCAAAGAGGATGCTACCCTCACGAAGAAGCTTGTTTCGAAATAATTTCTGTTACTTTTTTCATGCGTCCAACCGTCTCACAATATGCCGAAGTACTTGAAGAGCTTTCTCATGCCTCAGGCGTCGAAGTCAAAGAAGTTGTCAAAAATTTTCTCGGCTTTTTGAAACGGCGCGGCGAGACAAAGAAGCTTGCTTCGATTGTACGCCGTCTGGAAGAGCGGGCTCAAGAAAAAAGCGGTGAGCTTTCTGTGACAGCGGTCACGGCGCACGTGGCTTCTCCTGAGACTAAGACTCTTTTGGTGGAAGTGGCGGAGAAAGCGTTTCCGCAGAAGAAGATTGATTTGATATACCAAACAGATGTGAGTGTCATCGGTGGTGTTCTCCTTCGTACGCGAGAAGCGCTCTTCGATGCCACGCTCGCTACTCGCGCCAAAGCCTTGAAACAAGCGCTCCGTAAGTCCTAAGTAATGACCATTTCTATGAGCAACCCATTAATCCAAGAACTAAAGAAGCACATTTCCGAGTTTCATCATGAGCCGAAAAAAGAGGCCGTGGGAACGGTACTGGAAGTGGGAGATGGTGTGGCGCGTGTCGCCGGACTTTCCGAGGTTATGGCGGGAGAAATGGTGGAGTTTGAAAATGGGACACTGGGAGTAGCACTCAACCTCGAGGAAGGGGAAGCGGGAGTGATGCTGCTCGGTGAAACGGGCGAGCTTGGTGAAGGCGCAACCGCCAAAAGTACGGGAAAGATCCTTTCTGTGCCAGTAGGCGAGGGTGTCATCGGCCGTGTTCTGTCACCACTTGGACTGCCAATTGACGGCAAGGGAGATATCGAAGCGAAAGCATATTATCCAGTAGAAAAAATTGCTCCTGGCGTCATCACTCGTCAGTCAGTCAATCAACCACTCCAGACTGGTATCAAGGCGATTGATGCTTTGATTCCGATTGGTCGTGGTCAGCGCGAACTGATCATCGGTGATCGTCAAACCGGAAAGACCGCCATCGCGATCGATACTATCATCAACCAGAAAGGACAGGGCGTCATTTGTATCTACGTCGCCATCGGACAGAAGGAATCAAAAGTGGCTCGTATCGTGGCTGAACTGACCAAGAGTGGGGCTATGGAATATACCACCGTGGTCGTCGCCGGTGCTTCTGATCCTTCAGCGCTGTCCTTTATTGCGCCGTACGCCGGCTGCGCTTTGGGAGAATACTTCATGGATCAGGGCAAGGATGTCTTGGTTGTGTATGATGATCTTTCGAAACACGCAGTCGCCTATCGTCAGATCTCGCTTATTCTCCGTCGGCCGCCAGGACGCGAAGCTTATCCGGGAGACGTGTTCTATGTCCACTCTCGTTTATTGGAACGGAGTGCCAAGTTGAACAAAGACAATGGGGGAGGATCACTCACAGCACTCCCGATTATTGAAACGCAGGCTGGTGATGTTTCTGCTTATATTCCGACGAACGTCATCTCGATTACCGATGGACAGATTTATTTGGAAACAGATTTGTTCTACAAGGGCATCCGCCCGGCACTCAACGTCGGTCTCTCAGTGTCGCGTGTTGGTTCGGCGGCCCAGATCAAGGCGATGAAGCAAGTATCGGGAACACTCCGTCTTGACCTCGCTCAATTCCGAGAATTGGAAGCCTTTGCGCAGTTCGGATCCGATCTTGATGAAAAAACGCGTTCTTTGATTGAGCGTGGTCGTCGCGCGGTGGAAATGCTGAAGCAGCCACAGTACGCACCGCTTTCAGTTGAAAAAGAAGTAGCCGTGCTTTATGCTCTGACGCGTGGTCACGTCGATGATATCGCCGCTTCTGAGATCAACCGTTTTGAACGTGAGTTTCTCTCCTATCTCGAGAATGAGGGTAAAGAAGTGGGAGAAGCAATTGTAAAGGAGAAGGCACTGACTGAAGATGTGGAAGGGTTACTGAAGAAACACATAGAAACATTTAAGAAGAGTTTTGCAGCCTAAACTATGGCATCGGCACGAGACATTAGACGACGCATTAAGGGTGTGAAGGGTACGGGAAAAATCACCCGAGCCATGGAGATGATTTCGGCTGTCAAAATGCGTAAAGCCGTGTCTTCCGTGTTGGCCATTCGTCCGTATGCGAAGAGTGCCATTGCTTTGCTCGAACAGTTGAAGCGCGCTGTCGGGAGCGAGGAACATGTGCTCCTAACCGAACGTCCTGTGAAGAAGGAACTCTATGTTGTGATCACGAGTAATCGTGGTTTGTGCGGTGCTTTCAATGCCCAGATCGTGAAGAAGCTGCGTCAGACCTTGAAAGAAGATGAGGGGCGAGGACGGATCTTTATCACTCTGGGGAAAAAAGGTGAGAATGCAGTACGACGAATGGGTGGTGAGATTGTGGCGTCATTTCCTGATGTTTTAGTGACGCCGACTGCTGAGGGAATGCGTCCAGTCGCGCGACTTATCATTGAAGAATTTGAAGCAAAACGAGTGGATCGTGTGGTTATGGTCTACACGGACTATATTTCTATGCTATCACAAGAGGTAAAAGTGCGGGCATTGCTTCCGGTAGCTATCAAAGACACTAAGAAAGCTATGAACGAGATGAGTAGCCATGGTAATGCAAATGAAGCTGAGGAGCTGTCCCAGGCCGAGTATTTGATTGAACCGACACCAAAGAAAGTATTGTGGCAGATGATTCCGCGTTTGCTTGAGATGGAGCTCTACCATGCAGTCCTCGAAAGTAATGCCTCACAGGAATCAGCTCGGATGATGGCTATGCGCAATGCGACTGATGCGGCCAAGGATATGGTGTCTGATCTGACGCTTGCCTACAACCAACTTCGTCAGCAAAAAATCACCCAAGAGATCGCAGAGTTGTCGGCGGGCATGGCAGCAGTGCAGAGGTAATTTTTCAAACCACAATTCGGAATTCAAGAAATTGAATTTCGTGAGTTGTTTGGAAAAAAGATTAGAAAAAAGGCAGTCGCATGTTATGCAAACTGCCTTGCATCGAAGGTGTCTCAGCCCGGCCCTTTTCTTTGGAGTTTACGGACTCATTTTCTTGAACACCCACTTGACATGCTCTGCTGCCGAAACGAGGCAAATGATGCTCGCAATGGCTCCGCTGAGCGCGCAGAAGGAAACGAAAGCTTCCTGTTGGAAGAACGCGACTGAGAAAGCTGCTTGGGACCTGCTCACCAAGTAGGCGGTGGCGATGGTTGCTACCGTCCAGAGAAGCAAGAAGCCACAGAATTTCCAGAGAGCGTACTCCAAGTGTTGTTGGCCTGATCTGTCATGGGGGAAAACGGGTTCTTCTCCGAGCATGGCAAGCTCCTTTCGTCGGTGGTAGGTGAAATGAACTACTTAACAAAAAATAATAGCATGAGAATAGTAAAAAGTCAAGAGCATTTTCTATAAATAATCAAGATTTTCCCTTAAATAAGCACTAATATGAGTAAGGCAGGAAAAATAATTCAGGTCATCGGGCCGGTGGTGGATGTAGAATTTGGTGGAGAGCAGACGTTGCCAAATATCTATGATGCTTTGGAGCTCCAAGTAAATGGTACCAAGCTCGTCGTCGAAGTGCACCAGCACTTAGGTGGTGGCCGGGTACGCGCGGTCGCTATGGGCACGACTGATGGTGTACGGCGTGGTATGGATGTTGTCGCGACTGGCGCTCCGATCTCGGTACCTGTGGGGAAAGTTGTGCTCGGTCGCATGTTCAATGTATTGGGTGACGCCATTGATGGCAAGGAAAACGTGGTCGTTGAAACCAGGCGCTCTATCCATCGCAGCGCTCCATCCTTCGATGAACAGTCGACGAAGGCTGAGGTATTTGAAACTGGTATCAAATCTATCGATCTCTTCTGTCCTTTCATGAAAGGTGGAAAGGTCGGTCTCTTTGGTGGGGCTGGCGTGGGAAAGACGGTGGTGATCCAGGAATTGATCCGCAACATTGCCCAGGAGCACGGTGGCTACTCAGTGTTTGCCGGTGTTGGGGAGCGTACCCGTGAAGGAAATGATCTTTATTTTGAAATGAAAGAGTCTGGCGTACTCGACAAGACGGCGCTGGTGTTCGGTCAGATGAACGAGCCACCAGGATCACGTCAGCGCGTGGCTCTGACAGCGCTCACCATGGCCGAGTCCTTTCGTGATGATGAAGGAAAAGACGTGCTGCTTTTTATCGATAACATTTTCCGTTTCACTCAGGCAGGATCGGAAGTGTCAGCGCTGCTCGGACGTATTCCTTCTGCTGTGGGGTATCAGCCGACGTTGGCTGAAGAAATGGGTGGGCTCCAGGAAAGAATTACCTCGACCAAGAATGGTTCTATCACTTCGGTGCAGGCGGTCTATGTGCCAGCTGATGACTTGACTGACCCGGCACCAGCCACCACGTTTGCTCACTTGGATTCGACGGTCGTGTTGAACCGGGCCCTGACAGAAATTGGTATTTATCCAGCCGTTGACCCGCTCGATTCCAGTTCGACCATTCTCGATCCGCAGGTAGTAGGAGAACGTCACTACAATGTAGCGCGTAATGTGCAAAAGATTCTGCAGCGTTACAAGGATCTTCAGGATATCATTGCCATTTTGGGTATGGAGGAGCTGACTGATGACGATAAGCAGACGGTGGCGCGCGCCCGTAAGATTCAGAAATACCTCTCACAGCCATTCTTCGTGGCAGAACAGTTTACTGGAGCGGCCGGAAAGTACGTCAAACTCGACGACACTATCTCAGGATTTGAGAAGATTCTTTCTGGAGAACTCGATGATATTGCGGAGCAGGCTTTCTACATGAAGGGTTCTATCGAAGAAGTGATCACTGAAGGACGAAAGTAGTCGGTTGGTTGTCGACAGCCAAGAAATATTCTCAAGTCTATGATCAAATTTAAAGTTGTTACTCCCGAACGGACCGTGATTGAAGAAGAGGTGTACCAGGCGACACTTCCAGTTTTAGGTGGGGAAGTAACGATTTTGTCTCACCACATGCCGTATATTGGAGCGCTACAGGCGGGGGAGATCATTCTCCGCAAAGAGGCGAATGGTGAAGAAACGAGCCTCGCGACATCTGGTGGTTTCGTAGAGTTTCACGGTGGCACGCTCTCTATCTTGGCTGATACCGCCGAGCGAGCTGAAGAAATCGATCTCGCTCGAGCGGAAGCAGCAAGGAAGCGTGCCGAGGATTTGAAAAAAGAACGAATCAGTATGGATGATGAAGAGTATGCTCGTACAGCAGCGCTGATAGAAAAAGAATTTGCCCGAATCAAAGTAGCACGCAAGCATCATAGTCGACGAGGTACGACTCTTCCGAACGGAAACAGCCTTTGATATTTCGACAATGAGGAGTAGAATAAAGACGAGGATATATAATTCTCGTCTTTACTTTCTAAAACAAAATTATGCAGCCAGTCTCAAAAAAGTTTGGAAAGGCGTTAGTAGTGGGTATCGTTGGATTCCTTGTTTTCTTTTTGCTGGTGTTCTTTGTAGTAATGTTTTTTTCGCAGCATCGGAGTTACTCCAGATCGGATGTTTCTTCGGTGAGTGTTTCTTCCGGCATGATGGCTAAGAATCCGATGAATGTCGCTGCGACGAATAAAAAGAAAATGCCGAGTGTCGCTGCGGTTGATGGAGCTACGACCGGTATGAGGACTCGCCCCGCTACCACTGTTGCACTGGAGGGTCAGGCAGCGCCGATGATGGCCGCCGGAACCAAGATGGCCAAAAATGGCAGCATGAATCTGGAGGTCAAGGATGCTGATGAGACGACTAATACCGTTCGATCCATAGCAGAAGAAATGGGTGGAACAATCACCAATAGTTATTTCAGCCAGTCGGCTGATTCAGTGAAAACAGGATCAATCACGGTTTCTGTACCGGTATCCAGATTTGAAGAGGCGTTTGCTCGTTTCAAGGAAGTGGCAATCGTAGTGCTTTCTGAGAACATGTCAGGTTCCGATGTCACTGAGCAGTATATTGATATCCAGGCTCGCATCACAAATGAGAAAGCAGCTGAAACGGCTCTGCAAACACTGCTTGATAAGGCAGTGAAGGTCAGTGATATTATCGAGATTACCGATAAACTTTCCATGGTTCGGAGTGAGATTGAATCTCTCGAAGGACAGCTTCGTTATTTGAATTCTCAGACTGATATGGCGTCGATCACGCTTTCAGTGACCGAAGACACGACAATTGCTTCAGATCAGACATTCCGTCCAACGCAGACGTTTAAGGAGTCGATTGTGATGCTTCTCCGCATGCTCGGACATTTCCTAGAGAGCATTGTCATATTCCTCATCTTGGGATTGCCAATGTTCTTCTTCTACGGCTTGGTTCTGTGGATTGCCTACAAGTTGGCTCGGAAAATGATCGTCAAATTCTGGCCTGGTAGCTTCGAAGAAAAGAAGAGAGTGGTAAAAAGGAGAGTGAGCTAAAGACACCTTTTTGAAAGAGACCGCAGGAAGTCCTCCTGCGGTTTTTTCTTTTTCTAGTGGTGCGGGATTGAAAAAAAGGCGCTAGTACGCTAGAGTAAGGAAGCAATTACCTATCAGAATGACATGAAAAAGGCCTACGAACCGAAGAAAATTGAGGGAAAATGGCAGAAATACTGGAACACCAATGGTACGTATCGCCAGTACAAACGACCAAAAAAGCAGTATGTTTTGGATATGTTTCCGTACCCTTCGGGAACAGGACTTCATGTTGGCCATCCCAAAGGCTATATTGCTTCTGATGTCTACTCGCGCTTCAAACAACTGCAAGGCTACGGGGTACTTCATCCTATGGGTTGGGATGCTTTCGGGTTACCAGCAGAACAATACGCTATCAAGAACAATGTTCATCCAGAAGTCGCGGTGAAGAAGAACATTGCTACGTTTAAGAAGCAATTAGAAAAAATTGGCTTTACCTATGATTGGGAACGCGAGATCAATACCACCGACCCGGAGTACTACAAATGGACCCAGTGGATCTTTTTACAGATGTTCCACAAGGGTCTTGCTTATCAATCATTTGATCCGATTAACTGGTGTCCATCGTGTCAGACAGGACTGGCCAATGAAGATCTGGAACAAGGTCGCTGTGAACGCTGTGACAGTATAGTAGAAAAACGGCCGATGCGTCAGTGGGTACTCAAGATCACGGCCTATGCCGACAAAATGCTTCGAGATCTCTCCAAACTGGATTGGCCAGATGGGGTCAAAGAGGCGCAGAAAAACTGGATTGGTCGTTCTGAAGGTGTTGAAGTTACTTTTTATGTTGTAGACACCGAAGAAGAGGTGCGCGTGTTTACAACGCGTCTGGATACTATCTACGGCTGTACGTATGTGGTCGTAGCACCAGAACATCCACTGGTGGAGAAACTGGCATCCCAGATGAAAAATCTCTCGGAGGTAAAAAAATATCTGGCTGTTACCAAAAAGAAAACTGATCTGGAACGCACTGAACTGAATAAGGAAAAGACTGGTGTGTGTCTCGAGGGTATTGAGGTGGCCCATCCATTTACTGGAGAGCGCCTCCCGGTGTATATAGCTGACTATGCACTCGCTACGTATGGTACCGGGGCAGTGATGGGTGTTCCTGCTCATGATGAGCGTGATGGTGTCTTTGCAAAAAAATATCAGCTTGAGGTTCGAGAATCAGTACGAGGAAAAGAGGCCTCCATTGATGGGAAGCCTTTTACCGACGACGGAATACTTGTTGATTCGAAAGAATTTTCTGGCCTGACATCAGAAGAGGCGCGGGAAAAGATGACAGCGTGGCTCAAAAAAGAAAAGATTGGAAAGAAAGTGGTGAATTATAAAATGCGCGACTGGGTTTTTTCTCGGCAACGTTATTGGGGAGAACCGATCCCGATTATTCACTGTGAAAAATGTGGTGTGGTTCCAGTGCCAGAAAAAGATTTGCCCGTGAAACTGCCAAAAGTGAAGGCCTATCAGCCAGCAGGAACAGGGGAATCACCACTCGCGACTATTTCTTCATGGGTCAATGTGAAGTGTCCGAAGTGTAAAGGGGCGGCCAAGCGTGAGACCAATACCATGCCGCAGTGGGCCGGGTCTTCTTGGTATTACCTTCGTTTCATTGACCCTGCCAACAAGAAGGCTCTGGTGGATAAGAAGAAGGAAAAGAAAATGATGCCCGTCGATGTCTATGTCGGTGGTGATCACGCTACTCGTCACCTCATCTATGCTCGTTTTTGGCATAAATTCCTCTATGATCAAAAGATAGTTTCAACGCCCGAACCGTTTACTCGTTTGGAGTTTCTTGGCTTGATTCTGGCTTCCGACGGACGAAAAATGTCCAAACGTTGGGGGAATGTCATCAATCCTGATGATGTGGTCGCCCAATTTGGAGCCGACGCCTTCCGTCTCTATGAGATGTTCATGGGGCCATTTACCCAGTCGATTGCTTGGAATACGGACGGTGTGGTAGGAACGAGACGTTTTCTTGAGAAAGTATGGAAGCTTCACGGAAAAATAACAAAGACATCAGAGAAAAAAATTGAAAGCCTCCTTCATCAAACGATCAAAAAAGTAACAGAAGATATTGAGGCATTCAAATTTAATACTGCGATCAGTTCACTCATGATTCTCGTGAATGAAATGGAAAAGGCTGAAAAGCTTTCTGTAGAGCATTACAAAACATTGTTAGTACTCATCAGTTCTTTTGCTCCGCATATTGCGGAAGAATTGTGGGCGCAGCTTGGTGAAAAGAAATCCATTTTTCTCGCACCATGGCCAAAGTACGATGCGAAAAAAATCGTGGCTGAAAGTGTTAATGTTGCTGTTCAGGTAAATGGTAAAGTGCGTACGGTACTCGCGATTGCTACTGGCACGAGCGAAGAAGATGTGAAGTCGCAGGCGCTGGCTGATAGGAATGTACAAACGCATATCGCCGGAAAAGCTATTCGCAAAGTAATCTACATTCCTGGCAAAATCGTGAGTATCGTTGTGGGATAAGTATCTGCCTTTCGATCAACTTAGGGCAAGAATCCTTCGACAGGCTCAGGATAAAAAGAAGCCCCGGCGCGGTGCGCAGGGGCGGGATAGGTATTGAGTTCGACTTCCGCCGGTCATTCCACCAACCCATATCAGGAGAGCACCTCGGAAATTATTTGCCGTGGTCATGACAACTCCTTGCTCCGGAGAGCGGTTGGGGGGTATGTCAATTTCTGCCGAAGGCCTTGTAGCCGTGCATGATCATCATGAAGGTGGAGATGGCACAGCTCATCAAGCCAACGACCATGAAGACATTGGCGAAGTTGATGGCCGTGAAATCCTTCACGAAGACCAGGGAGATGCCGAAAAGCCCGAAGGAGAGGACGACCAGGGCGCCGTAGAAAGCGCATTTCGCTGGATGGTTCATTTTTTGGTCCATAGTGAACCCTTTCGTGGTGGTGTGCCGGACGGGTATCCGACACGGGGTTGAAATGTTAAGGCACTGGTAACGTTCTATTTTAGCACAAAATAGAGGAAAAGTCAACCCAGCACCATTTCTGAGCTAAATTTGAGGCAAAAGCAGGGTTTTTTGGAGCATCCGCCTGCGGCTTGTGTGGGTAGCAATAAGCGCTTCTCCTTAGAAAGGGTGCGGGGCAAGTCCCCTAAAAGAGTGGTAGAATAGAGGCGAAGGGTTCTGAAATTTACTAAACTCTAAACCCTAACTACTAACCCCTGTTCATATGTGCGGCATTGTTGGCTATATTGGAAAGCGTCAGGCGAAAGATCTCTTGATTGAGGGACTGCATCGGCTAGAGTATCGTGGCTATGACAGTGCCGGGGTGACGCTCCTTGAGAAGGGGAAATTGAAACGGGTCCGAGCCTTGGGGAAAGTGGCAGAACTGGAGAAGAAAACTGAAAGTTTGAATTTCGGAGCCACTCTTGGTATTGCCCATACTCGCTGGGCGACGCACGGAAAACCAGCGGAAAAAAATGCTCACCCTCATACCGATTGCTCAAAGTCGATCGCGCTGGTTCATAATGGGATCATTGAAAACTACCTTGAGCTCAAAGAAAAACTTTTGAAAAAAGGGCACAGCTTCTCTTCAGAAACAGATACAGAAGTCATTGCTCATTTGATTGAAGAGTACCTGAAGAAAGAAGAAGGTTTTGAAAAAGCTTTTGCTCAGGCCCTCAAGGATCTGCGAGGGACGTATGGTATTGCTGTAGTCTACGCCAAGGAGCCAGAGAAACTTTTCGTGGCACGCATGGGGAGCCCTTTGCTTTTGGGTGTTGGGAAAGACGAATACTTTGTGGCTTCCGATGTCTCGGCCATTCTTGCCCATACCAAGCGTGTCGTCTACTTAAATGATGGCGAGTGGGCGACTTTGACACGAGAAAACTATACGGTGAAGTCGGGTGGCCGGGTGCAAGAGAAAAATGAAACTGATGTCGAGTGGTCAGAAAAGGAAGCACACCGCGGTGGCTATCCGCACTTCATGCTCAAAGAAATTTTTGAACAGCCGGAGAGCTTCGCTGATGCGCTTCGAGGTCGTTTAGTCATAGAACAAGGAACAGCGCGTCTCGGGGGATTACGCGAAGTAGAGAAGCGTCTGGAGAGTATCAAGCGCATTGTAATTGTCTCGTGTGGAACTTCCTATCATGCCGGGTTGGTGGGGGAATACATGCTCGAGGAATATGCTGGTATTCCAGTGGAAGTGGAATTTGCCTCGGAGTTTCGTTATCGGAAACCGCTCCTTGATAAACACACGGCTGTGCTGGCGCTTTCGCAGTCAGGGGAAACAGCCGATACGCTCGCCGCAATCCGTGAAGCCAAAAGTAAGGGAGCGCTGTCACTCGGTATTGTGAATGTGGTTGGTTCAACGATCGCCCGGGAAACCGATGCCGGCGTCTACAATCATGCGGGTCCAGAAGTTTCTGTGGCGTCGACCAAGGCCTTCACGTCACAGCTCGCCGTATTATCGCTCCTGACGCTTTATTTGGGTCGCAGGAGAGGGATGTCGCTCGTGACTGGGAAGCGTATCGCAGCTGAACTTCTGAAGCTGCCAGGGCTCATGGAAAGGGTATTTCAACAATCAGGAACTATCAAGAAATTGGCCAAGAAGTACTGTAACCGGAAAAACTATCTCTATCTGGGTCGGAAGTATAATTTCCCGATTGCCTTCGAGGGGGCGCTCAAGGTGAAGGAGATTGCTTATGTATCAGCACAAGGTTATCCCACGGGTGAGATGAAGCATGGACCGATTGCACTTATTGATAAGGAGGCGCTTTGCGTGTTTGTGGCGCCACTCGATAGTGTGTATGAGAAAAGCATCAGTGGACTAGAAGAAATTAAGGCGCGTGGCGGTACCGTACTGGCTATTACCACTGAAGGAAATACGGCTCTCGAAAAACGGGCCGATGCGGTGATCTATATCCCAAAAACACTGGAGATGCTTACTCCGATTCTCTCTGTTATCCCGCTCCAACTTTTTGCTTATCACATGAGCGTGGTATTGGGGTATGATGTGGATCGGCCACGGAACTTAGCGAAAAGTGTGACGGTTGAATAGGTTCCGGAAAAGTGCTATGATGAGCCTATTCTTTAGCTATTTCTTCCATGCGTTCTACCATTTCTGACTATCTACCACTTGATCGGCCCCTCATCATTTTTGACCTGGAAACAACAGGGCTTTCTATCGGTGAGGACAAGATCATTGAGCTTGCCTACGAGAAAATAATGCCCAGTGGCGAAGTGATTGCGTATTGTCAGCGTATCAATCCGGGTATACATATTTCTGAGGATGCGAGCCGGATTAATGGCATTTACGATAAAGATGTCGCTGACGCTCCGAGTTTCGCCAAGCTTTCTTACGAGCTCTGGAATATGTTTGACGGATCAGATGTTGGTGGATTCAACATTACTGGATTCGACCTGTCATTTCTCAAAGGTGAGTTTGCGAGCGTCGGAAAAAACTTTGATTTTACGAAGAAAAAAGTGCTCGATGCCAAAGTGTTGTATCATAAGATGGAAGCTCGCAGTATGTTTGCGGCGCGTAATCTTTCTGCTGCCTACAAGCTGTACTGTGGCAAAGAACATAATACTGCCCATACGGGAGCGGGTGATGTGCGAGTGACTATCGAAGTGCTCGAAGCACAGCTTGAGAAATATCCAGAGTTTCGTAACTGGGAATATTTGGCTGATATTCATGGAAGTAAAAAACTTCTCGAGTCAACAAAGACAGAGCACGCGCCAATGCCAGATACTAAGCCGGTAGGAACACTTTTCTAAAATATGAATTTTTTTGATGCTATTATCCTGGGAATTGTTGAGGGATTGACGGAGTTTTTCCCGATTTCATCAACCGGGCACCTTATTCTTGCTTCGGAGCTGCTTCATTTGCCCGAGACGGAATTTTTGAAGACCTTTCAGATTGCTATTCAGCTCGGAGCGATTTTAGCTATAGTTTTTTTGTACTGGCGAAAATTGTTTCTTGATCAGGAAATCATGAAACGATTAGTAGTTGCGCTTATTCCAGCTCTGGGTATTGGTTTTCTCTTCTACAAAGCCATAAAAGACCTCTTTGAATCAAGCCTAGTGGTCGTGGTGGCGCTCTTTGTCGGCGGTCTTGTTCTGGTTTTGTTCGAGCGGTGGTATAAAAAAGAACAAGCGACGATAGAACTTGAAACGATGACGTATAAGACAGCTTTTCTTGTAGGGCTGTTTCAGACACTTTCAGTGGTTCCAGGGGTTTCGCGAGCAGGGGCGACACTTCTTGGGGGATTGTTTCTTGGTATGAAGCGTACCGCTATCGTGGAGTTTTCTTTTCTTTTGGCAGTACCGACTATGGTGGCGGCAACGACGCTGGATGTCTGGAAGAATGCCGATGCGCTTTCTTCGGATAACCTCTCGCTTTTACTCGTTGGTTTCATAACTTCTTTTCTGGTTGCCATTGCGGCCGTGAAATTCCTTCTCCGTTTTGTTGAGACGCATACCTTTGTCGTCTTTGGAGTGTATCGCATGATACTCGCAGCACTCTTTTTCCTCTTTGTTTTGTAATAGAGTTTTTCTTATGGCGCTATTGTACGGGAAGCCAGTGGCGGATCGGATACTCTCAGAGGTGAAAAACCGCGTGGAGTATGCTTCAGTTCGGCCAGGATTGGCTGTTATTTTAGTCGGTGATGACCTGGAATCGCAGAAATATGTGGGGCTCAAGGAGGCGCGGGCTCACGAGGTAGGGATTTATTTCGAAAAACATCTTTTCCCAGAGACGGTGGCTCATGAAGAAATTTTTGACATCATTGAGCAGCTAAATCATCGAGAAGATATTCACGGTATCATTGTCCAACTCCCGCTCCCCGACGGATTTCCGACAGATGAGATCATCGCGCACATCGATTCGAAGAAAGATACTGACGGCTTTCATCAAGAGACACTGAAGCGTTTCCTTTTGGGCGAGAGTGTATCGTGCCCGGTCTTTCCGCGGGCTATCATCGAGTTGCTTCGTTCCGTGGGCACGCTCTTTCATGGAGAAAAAGCTGTCGCTGTAGTCAATTCCGAACTGATAGGAAAGGTTCTGTCGTTTGCTCTTTCGCTCGAGGGACTCGACGCTGATTTTGTTTTGAGTTCGCAGGGCCGGGAGGCTATTGCTCAAAAGACCAAGGAGGCTCGCGTGGTCGTCACGGCTTGCGGTATACCAGACTTGATCGACGCTTCCATGCTTGCTTCTGATGCGATTGTTATTGACGGGGGAAATGTGCATGTGAATGAGAAAGTCCAAGGCGATGTGAAACGTGACGAAGTAGAGCGGAAAATAGCCTTTCTTTCCCCGGTGCCTGGTGGTGTCGGACCGGTAACAGTGGCCACGCTCCTCAGCCGGGTAACAGATGCAGCACTTTCAGAAGATTGACAAAGAGGCGTTGATTCTTTATCATGTCCCTGTATCTAAGGCTTGAGAAAAGCAAAATTCTGAGACGGGCGGAGAATGATACAATGTGCATAAGATATGCCGAGGTGGTGGAATGGTAGACACACGGGACTCAAAATCCCGCGATAGCAATATCATGAGGGTTCAAGTCCCTCCCTCGGCACTGGAACGGGAAAAGGGTCGGAAAAACGGGAGTTTTTCCGTTGCAGAGAGCAGGACAAAGTCCGCTGAGAACTGAGGGGTTCTCGGAGTCCCGAAGAAATACGGGACTGTTCAGTCCCTCCCTCGGCACTTGAAAAGCAAAACAGCAGAACATGCTGTTTTTTTGTTGTCAGAAAATTGATAATCGTCCTCCAATAGACTATACTAGAAAGGTCGTCCACCGCGTACTCTTTTTCAAAATGGCTGCTAAAATTATTGGTTTTGTAAATCAGAAAGGTGGAGTAGGGAAAACTACTTCGACGATTAATGTTGCTCGTTATTTAGCTGAGGCCGGGAAGAAAGTGCTTCTCGTTGATTTGGATCCACAAGGAAATGCTTCATCAGGGCTTGGTATTGATGCACGTCGTTTGGAGAAGAATTTGTATCACGCCATGATTCTTGGTTTGCCCGCACAGGAAATTATTCTTCGTACAGAAACGGAAGGGCTCCATATTATTCCCGCGGCTCAGGATTTGGCTGGTGCGGAGATTGAAATGGTGCACATTGAGAATCGCGAATTTCGATTGCACGGAGTTTTGCGACAGGTTCGACCATACTACGATTATGTTTTGATTGATAGTCCACCATCGCTCGGTCTTCTGACAATCAATGGTCTCGTGGCTTCTGATGAGGTCGTTATTCCTGTTCAGACGGAGTATTATGCCCTGGAAGGGCTGAGTCAACTTCTGGGAACTATTGAGCTGGTACGCGAACACCTGCAGCCAAATTTGAAGATTGGTGGCGCTCTCCTGACGCTGTATGATCGGCGAAATCGTTTGGCGCGCCAAGTGGTGTCCGAAGTGCGAGCTCATTTCCCTGGACCAGTTTTTGAGAACGTCATTCCACGTTCAGTACGTCTCGCTGAAGCTCCAAGTTTTGGAAAGTCTATTCTTGATTTCGATGCTTTTTCCAAGGGAGCTCGTGCTTACAAAGGGGTAGTACGAGAACTTCTGGCTCGGGAGGAAGAGGAGAAGAAAAAGTTGAAGGTACTCTGATTTTTGAATACATAGCCTATGTCTCAACAATACGGTTTAGGAAGAGGGTTGGCATCGCTCATTCCTCCGAAGAAAAAAACTGAGGAAGGTGGCAGTATTGCTGGTACTTCGCCTTTCGTGATCTCTCCGATTCTGCGTTCAGCACCTGAAGCCGCTCCTTCTGCGGTATCAGTTCCAGCCAAGGATACTCTGGAGGAGGTGTCATTAGAAAAGATTGTGCCGAATCCACACCAGCCACGACTTCACTTCGATGAAGAAAAGTTGAAAGAGTTGGCAGATTCTATCAAAGAGCACGGTATTCTTCAGCCGCTCGTGGTGACGAAAACAGGTGATCAGTATGAACTGATTGCCGGTGAACGGCGCTTTCAAGCAGCAAAAAGAGTTGGACTGGCGACAGTGCCAGTGATCGTGCGGGATGTCACGGAGCAAGAAAAGTTAGAACTGGCCATCATTGAAAATATCCAGCGTCATAACTTGAATCCGATAGAGGAAGCCAAGGCGTTCCTTCGCCTGGTAGATGAATTTAATTTACCACAGGAAAAAGTGGCTGAAAAAATGGGAAAGAGTCGGAGTGCGGTGGCAAATACATTGCGTCTGCTTCGTCTCCCGGTAGAAATTCAGCGTGCTGTTTCTGAAGGCAAGATTAGTGAAGGGCATGCTAAAGCATTGCTGAGTATTGAAAATGGAGAAAAGCAACGCGCCGTTTTTGATCTCATCATCAAAGAAGAATTAACGGTACGTGAGACGGAGCTCAAAGTACGTAGCATTGCTGTGAAGCCGCATGTGCGCAGTGCTATCAGTTTGCAACCAGAAATATTGGAGCGTACCGAACATCTCACGCAGGTTTTGGGAACAAAAGTAAGAATCGCACCTTCTGGTAAGGGAGGGAAAGTGGTTATTGAATATTATTCTCCAGAAGACCTCGACGGACTACTCCGTCGTTTGGAGGAATAGGTTACAAGTACGAATTTTTTCTCTCCTCTTTCAATTTTTCGATCAATTTTTTCATGTCACTTCCGGCCTGATCGCGTCGAGCGACGAAGAGCGCATCATCAGTGTCAATGATAACGAGATCCTCTATCCCGAGAGTCGCGATAAGTCTTTTTTCCCCATAAATAAAGCAATTTTTGCTCCCTACATGGACAGTGTTGTCGTGACGTGTCACGAGCGTTGTTCCTGTTTTTTCACTCAAAAAATCATACAGTGTTTCCCAATTTCCGACATCGCTCCACTTCATAGAACTTGGAATGACGAGACGTTTTTCGGGTGAAAGTTTTTCAACGATGAGTGGTTCGATTGGTTCACTCGTTGTTTTTTTGTACAACGTCGCAAGCGTTGCCTCATCGAGGTGACCAGATTTTTTCTGTTCCCCGATATCACTCATGATGGCATGAAGCTCGGGCGCGAATGTCTCTGTCCAGGTAGCAAATGTCTCTGCGGAGAAAATAAAATATCCAGCATTCCACAGATACTGCCAATTGGCGACATAGTCCTCGGCAGTTTTTTGGTCTGGTTTTTCCTTGAAGGCATCAACTTCGAAAATCCGTTTTTCATTGATGAGAGAAAATTCTCGCCCCATCTTTATGTATCCGAGACCGGTATCAGGACGAGTAGGGTTGATACCGACCGTGACGAGCTGGTCAGGATTTAAGATGACTGTTTCAAGTGCGGCCTGGAGAGTGGCGACGAATTCTGCGTCGTTCTCAATAGCGTGATCGGAGGCGATAGTGGCTACGATGCCTGATGGGTCGTGAGCCCGAATCATGGCCGCTACCAGAGCGATAGCGGGGGCGGTATTTCGTGCTTCTGGCTCTAGAATAAGCCTTTCTTCAGCTATTTCTGGAATTTGTTTTCTGACGAGCGGAGCGTAGTCTTTGGTTGTCGAAATAAAGATATTTTCTTTTGGAATGACTTGGGCGACCCGAGCAAAGGTCTCCTGGATCATGGTTTGAGGAGAAGTGAACGCCTGGAATTGTTTTGGTATAGCTTTGCGTGAAAGTGGCCAGAGTCTTGTGCCGGAACCACCAGCCATGATGACGATATAGCAGTGAGGGAGTTCTTTTTTCGGGATGGAAGGCATAGATTTCTTTCTGAGATTCTTTAGCGCCTACAGTATACCTTGCTTCGACGATTTTGGACAAATATTGACCTATAAAACCAAAGTTTTTTTCGGTTCTTTTTGCTCGAAAAAAGACCATCATTTTTTGCCTTTCTAAAAACGTGTTTTCGTGGTATATTTAGGGTGTTAGAAAAAGAAAAAGAAGAGCGATATTTTAGCTTGAAAAAGACAAAAACTACATATGGCAGCAGGGGAAATGCCAGGAATATTCGTCTCCCAAGAAAAGGCGGGATTCTTCAAAAAAATTGGACGGAAAAATATCATTCTTTCTCTCGCTCTTATCCTGATACTTTCAGGGGTCGGGGGGTATGTTTTTTTTATCAAAAAAAATACTCCAGTGGAAACAACGGGTGATGTCTCACAGCCTTCTGAGGTAGGGAATGCGGCAGTCATTCAGAATATCGATACGGCAGCGGTATCCAATCAGGAGAATCTTCCGAGTGGCGCGGATTATCAGAGTGAAAACTTTCGTGTGGGGGAAATTTCTATTGGCGGAGAAGCGGAATTTCTTTTGAGTGAGGATAGTCCTGAGCCGCTTGAAGTGAGCTCGATTCGGGGAGAGGCCTTTACTGAAAAAAATAAGCAGGAAGTGAAGCTGGTAGTGAGCTGGCATACGAACAAGTTGGCAAAGTCAACCGTTTCTTATTCCAAAGGTGTGGGTCAGGCGAAGAAGAGCATTGAAGAGGAGGATTACAGTCTGAATCACAGTGTGATTATTCCAGGGCTGGATCAGGCTTCCACTTACGTTTACGACATTACCAGCCGGGATCGTTTTGGGGGTGAAAAAGTGAGTGAATCACATGCGGTATTTACGGGTTCCAGAACTGTCTCGTTGTTTGATTTGATTGCCAATGCGGTAGGTGAGGTTTTTGGCTGGGCTGTGAAGAAAAATTGATTTTCGGATTAGGGGGAAATATGGTAAAATATGAAAGATATTCGGAAGAAATTACATGCCGATATATGTAAAAAATAAAAATAGAAAAACAGCATATAAATCCCTCATTTCCGCACTCGCGGTAGGGGTCCTCGTACTAGGGTGGTTTGATCTACGACCCAGTTTTGCGCAGTCTACAACAGATCAAATCCAACAAATAAGCCTTTCAGCCTCGCTTTTTAACAGTGAAAACCGTCTTGTAACCAATGGGACATACCAGGTACGCTTCGGAATTTATACTACGGATCGAACTTCCGCGGATCCATACCCATCAAACACTGATTCCGGTAGTCGTGTCTGGGAAGAAACACAAGAGGTTGCAGTAAAGGGCGGGGTATTCCGGGTGTTCTTGGGATCGGTGACGCCTCTCCCTGGTACGCTCAACTTCGAGACGGGAAATTACTATGTCGGTGTTCGTATCGGTACCGACTCAGAAATGATACCGCGCAAGAAACTCGGATCAGTGCCACGCGCTATCAACTCGCAGTTCCTTCAGGGAAAAAGCATCGGTACCGGTGCGGGGAATATTCCTCTTTTGGGGAATGGTGGAAAAATTGATATTAAGAATTTACCTACCGGTACGAGTGGAAAAAAACTTTTTCTTGCTAATGACTCTCGACTGAGTGATATCCATCAGCAAAATACCGATATTGGTACTGACTCTGAAGTATTTAACATCGGCTCTGGAACTGCAGTGACGAGTACGAATTTTGATCTGACGGTGTCGAGCTCGGCAACGCCGCCGGCTTTGCGGTTCAATGGGACGACCCAGGCATGGCAGTTTTCAAATGATGGTTCGACGTTCACGGATCTTTCTGGTGGTGGAGGTGGTTTGACTGGCACAGGAGTAAGTGGATCAGTTGCTTACTGGACTGGCGCGTCAACACTGGCGAGTGAGACGCAGTTGGCGGTTTCTCGTGGAGGTACTGGAGTTGATGGATCAGCGGCCGGAAGTGGCGCACTTTTGATCGGTAATGGTACCGGCTACACACTTTCAGTGCTTGCTGGTGATGCCACGCTTGCGAGTAACGGTACACTTACTATCGCTTCCGATGCCGTGGCTCTCGGGACCGATACGACAGGAAATTATGTAGGCAATGTTGCCAATGGTAATGGTATTACTGGTGGCTCAGCTGGATCGGAAGGCGCGTCTCTGACTCTTGCGATTGATCTTCTGGACTCAGCTGACGGTACGGGATCGACTTCAAGTAACTCTGGTCTCGAATTTCAGGGGGCGAGCTCCAATGAGTTAGCGCTTCTCCAGGGTTGTGCCAATGGCCAGGGAATTTCTTGGAATGATGCGAGTGGTGTCTGGGAGTGTGCGAGTTTTTCGAGCGGGCTTTCTGGAACAGGAACGACCGGACATGTCACGTATTGGAGCGGCACGACTTCACTTGGAAGTGAGGCTCAACTCGCCACTTCACGAGGTGGCACCGGAGTCGACGGTTCAGCTGCTGCCAATGGAACGCTTCTTATCGGAAATGGCACCGGCTACACCTTGACTACCATCACGGACGGTACCGGTATCACCGTGACCGAAGGATCAGGAACGATCACTATTGCGAGTACACTTGGGACATCTGTTGATCTGACCAGTGAAGTTACCGGTACTCTCCCAGTCGGAAATGGTGGTACGGGTGCCACTTCACTTACGGATCTCATCACTCTCGGCACTCACACCACTGGCAACTACGTCGCTACTCTGACCTCAGGCAGCGGTATCTCAGCGACTGCTACTGGTGAAGGTTCGACTCCGACCATTGCTCTTTCTGCCTTGACCGGAGACTGGAATCAAACCGGCGCTTTCGATATTACTTTGAATAATGCATCGAGCGAACTCAAGATCCTGGAATCATCTGGTGCTACCTTCTACGGTATCTTTGATGTCACTGATTTGTCGGCGGATCGAACTTACACTTTTCCAAATGGCTCTGGCACCATTCTTCTTTCGACCACTGCATTTTTTGATATTGCTGGTACCTCCGGGAGTAACCAAACGATTAGCAATGGTGATACGCTTACCATCGCTGCTGGGACTGGCATTACGACTACCGGAGGCGCGACGGATACGGTGACGATTGCCAGTACCCTCGGCACTTCTATCGCAGCCAGTGAAGTTGATGCGGATACCTTAGACTTCACTGAATTCGAAGATACCCTGGATCTTGATGCCGCTCTCACCTTGAACCAAACGACGTTTGATTGGTCTCAGACGTATACGGGTACCACGGGCACTGGCCTCTCGTATACGGCAAGCTCACTGACTACCGGATCAGCCCTCAATGTCACCACGACCAACACCGCCACTGGGAACACCGCTCTCCAAGCAGTGCAGTTCAACCTGACTAATGCCCAGAGTACGCTTGCCAATACCAACGGTATTACTGGTGTCTCGGTCAACTTCACCAACAACCCAAGTATCTCTGGTAACACCGAGTACGCCTTCCGGATTCAGAATCAGGACACGACGAACACTACGGACAATGCGGTCGCGGCACTCCTCCTCTTAGACAACGCTGACACGACCGGTACCGGCACCACTGTTGTCACTGACGCCATCAGTATCACGAACTCAGGTGGATCAAGCTTCACCAACTTCTTGAACACTCCAACCTTAGACATCTCAGCAGCGGGTGTCATCACCGGTGCGACGGGTATCACGAGCTCCGGTACCATCACCTTCTCTGGTTTCTCTACCAACGGTGGACTCTTGTACACCAATGGATCAGGAGTCTTAGCTCAGACAGGTGCGGGAACGAGTAGTGGACTCCTCCACGGAGGTACCACGCCAACCTACGGTGATGTTGTCTTGAGTACAGAAACGTCTGGCAACTACGTCGCCACTCTTACCTCAGGTAGCGGTATCTCAGCCACTGCTACTGGCGAAGGTTCGACCCCCACCATCGCTCTTGCTGCCTTGACTGGAGACTGGAATCAAACTGGTGCTTTCGATATTGCCCTAAACAATGCATCAAGTGAACTCAAGATTCTGGAATCAGCAGGCGCTACTTTCTACGGTATCTTTGATGTCACTGATCTGTCAGCTGATAGAACCTACACCTTCCCAGATACGTCTGGTACTGTTCTTCTCTCAGGAGGTACGCTTTTCACAGCTGCTGGAACTTCAGGTAGTAACCAAACCATCTCTCAAGGAGACACGCTTACTATTGCTGCTGGTACGGGTATTACAACCACTGGTGGGGCGACGGACACGATCACTATCGATGCTACTTTAGGTACTTCCATCCAAGATACTGAGCTTGATGCCGACTCCTTAGACTTCACGGAATTCGAAGACACTCTCGACTTAGATGCCGCTCTTACCTTGAATCAAACCACCAACACCTGGAGTCAGACGTTTACAGGAACGACGACAACGGGGTATACGTATGCGGCCAATAGTCTCACGAGTGGTACGGCTGTAGCTATTGCTTCTTCATCTGTCGGCATGACCGGTTCTCTTGAAAGCATCACCCTTTCTGGCTCCAATGCTGCGAATACTGGCAATCTCCTCCTTATTGCTGATACAGGAGCGCTCAATACCACTACGCCGTTTAAGGTCACAGCCGCTGGCGCGGCGACTCAAGTGGCTGCTCTTATTGAAAATACTGGATCAGGAACGAGTTTCCGGGTGAATGATGAAGCGAGTGACACGGAGCCGTTCCTTATTGATGCAGCTGGGAATGTTGTAGTGGGTAGTGCTACGGCAGCTTCAGGAACAAAGTTCACTCTTCAGACCAACCCCTGGACTGAAACAGGAGACTACAGTAACTTCTTAAATGTCTCTATTTATAATGGCAGTACTACTAATACTGGTACGATTATAAACAGTTATAACGATCTTGCGATCGATGGTTCTGGAAATAAGAACAATGCTCTGGCAGGCTATGATTGGTTAGAGCATCACTCAACTGGTACGCTTAGCCTTGGTATAGCCACTTCGAGCTACTTCTACACGGTTGGTGGTACTGTGACTGAGGGTGTTGGAGTGAGAGCGCGAGTGAATAATGCGGGTACGACGACCACAATCACTGATGCCTATGCGGTTGATGCCGCTACAGACAATACTAGTACGGGGACCATCGCCAGCGCTTACGGGGTTCGAGTAAATGTCACCAATACTGGTGGCGGTACGGTGACTACTGGCTATGGTCTTTACCTTGGGGATATCGCCGGTACAACTGATTATGGCGTCTATCAGACCGGGTCGAATGACGTCAACTACTTCGCGGGCAATACCGGTTTTGGCGATGCTTCTCCGGCTGCCCTCCTGACTGTCGGTTCCGGAGACCTTTTCCAGGTAAATAGCAGTGGAGTCATTGCGGCAGCAGCCGGTATCACCTCTTCCGGCACCATCACCTTCTCTGGCTTCACTTCTAATGGCGGACCACTGTATACCAATGGTTCAGGAGTCTTGGCTCAGGTTACGGCTGGCACCTCCACCCAGATTCTTCATGGCGGAACGACGCCTTCTTTCGGCTCGGTCGTGGCCGCTGACGTGACCGCGGACACGTTTGATTTCACCGAATTTGAAGACACTCTCGACTTAGATGCCGCTCTTACCTTGAATCAAACGACCAATACCTGGAGCCAGACCTTCACCGGAACGACGACGACAGGGTACACCTATGCAGCGAACAGCCTGACGAGTGGCTCTGCCTATACTATTGGCTCTTCTGCGGCGAGCGCCTTCACTGGTTCTCTCGTCAACATCAACCTCTCTGATGGTACCGGTGCCTCCTCCAATACTGGCTCCCTCCTCTCGCTTACGAACTCTGGTACCGCCAATGCTAATACCTCTTTCTACCTCAGGCACTACGCTACAGGAACGAACAACTTGGCTTTCCGCATCGATGATGTCTCTGGTGACACGACGCCTTTCGTAGTGGACGGAACGGGAGCGGTGGGTATTGGGACAACAGCTCCAGCGAGTATGTTTGAGACATATGGTACTGGCAGCGCCGACCTGGTGGCGACTCTGACGGCTCCAGATGCTACCTATGATCCGATTGTGAAATTCCGTACGGGTTCTACTCCAGCGGTACAGTTTAGTCTTGGTGTCGACAACTCTGATTCTGACAAGTTCAAAATTTATTCGGGTGATGGCTTAGGAAGTGGCGATGAATTTGTGATTGATTCAAATGGCGTCACGACGATTGCCAATCTCAACCTTGGAGCTACCAGTTTTGATGAAGATGCTGGTATTGTTTCTTGGACAGACCTCCAGGTCTCTACTACTCCAGCAGCAGCGACGGTGGAGAGCTATTCCGCGCAGATTGACGGCAGTAACTTCCTTACCATCTATGCTGAGGCTGACGGCTCTGGTGGGCTCACAAGCACTGCTTCGGCAGTAAAGGCCGATGTTCAGCTTGATGCGACAGCTGATGGACTGGTTACCAAGGTAAACGCTGGCGCCTGTAGTGACTCGACTTTCAACCGTGATACGAACGGAACGCTTTGTGTCGACTCGACAAATGGTCGTATCTATTATCGCTATGGTGGGGCGTGGCACTATACAGCCCAGACGGCTGGTTTCCAGATTCCGAGCTATGAGACGGCTCCGCAGAGTAAATTGACTGACGCTGCTGAAGAAGAGCAGGCGAATGCTCTTCCATTTGATAGTTCAAGTTATCCTGAATACTTAACCAAGCGCCTTGAGCCGGGCGAATTTCTCATTCCGTATGTTGATGAGTACCTTGATGATGGCGCGGTGCACGGCCTCTACGCCCGCTTTGACGATGTGAAAAGTAAGCTCTTTGGTGAAGAGCAGACGCAGATTGCTCAGTTGACCCTTCAGACGAACCAAAATGTCAGCAGTTTGGCAGAATTACAGGTGTCTGTGGATGACCAGCTGATTGTTGTAGGAAACTCACTCAATGGTCTCGCTGAGAAAGATACGGCTATCGATGCGAAATTAGCTGAGTATGAGACCTACTTTGCCAGCGATCAGAGTCGTCTCTCGACTTTGGAAACAGTTTCGGCACAGCTTTCACTCGATGCCAATGTTCAAGCTTCCAAGACGGCAGCGCTCGAAACAGAAGTAGAAACGCTGACTGAGCAGGTAAATACCCTGACTGATTTCTATGCCACTTTCAACTTGGGGACATTGGTAGCCAGAGACACCGAAGGAAATGTCGATCTATTAGAAGGGAAACTGAAGGCTAAAATTTTGGAAACAGGGGCGCTGACTATTGAGGTGGTTGATCCTGAGGCTCCGACCATTGGTACCGCCTCTATTCTACCGATTTTGTTTGACGAAGATCATGACGGCAAAGACGATGAGACTGGCTCAGATGGAAAATCAATAGATGTAATGACAAAGGCAATGATTCCAATGGTCAAAGGGTCACGCATCTTCACAAGTTTCAAGAATAACCCAGGGGCCTTCTCGTGGGTTGAAAAGATACGCAATGGTGACGGTGAGTACGTTGGATTCAAGATTCGTCTCTCGGATGAGGTCACGGAAGAGACGAAGCTTGATTGGTGGCTGGTAGAGCAGAAAGACAGTATCCCTACTCCATAATCCAATATATTGGCTTTATAGAGGCTTTTTCCCGTTTTTGTTTGGAATACTCTATATATAGAGTAAATAAAGGATGAGAGTTGACATCCTTTTTGCTTAGAGACTGGTTTTTCTCTATAATAGAGGAGCAAGGTGTGTACTAGCGAATCTTATTCATTTAAAGACAAGGATGCTTATGCAATCTGAAAAGCCTTCATTTGCTCGTTTTGGAAGAAGTATGAATTCCGTTCCCTCTGATGTTGCCGCGCATCCTGCCCCAACCATTCGTGGCGCTGAAGCTTCTCACGCTTCTTCCTCTGAAGGGGGATCTTCCCAAAGGACGGTGCGTCTCTTTGAGATGATTATCTCAGTTTCTTTGGTAGCGCTCTTCTTCGGCCTCCCTCTTTTCTTTACCGGGGCGACATTCCAGGGGATTGCTTTTGAAAAGCAGATGTATTTCTATCTCTGGCTCTTGATTGGTGTCGTAGCTTGGGTTTCGAAAAGTGTCAGTAGTGGAGAAATGCATATTCGTAGAACACCGCTCGATATCCCGATTCTTCTTTTCTGGCTGTTCTATGTTGTCGGAGCCTCTCTTTCTGTTGATCGGTGGCATAGTTTCTGGGGATTTTTCGGGGATCCATCACGCGGAGCTGTCTCCATCACGGCGCTTCTTCTTTCCTATTACTTTATCTTGAGTCATTTCTCGATGAAGCGTTTTCGCCTGATGTTCGGAGCATTTCTTCTTTCGAGTCTCTTGTTGGTTTTCTGGAGCTTTCTTGCTCTCATGGGGATTCATTTTATTCCGAGTACTTGGGAGCAGTATGCGCCGCTCAGTTTGATTGGTACTATCTCTACCCTTTCCATGTACCTTGGTCTTTTGGTGCCACTTTTCCTGACGGCCATCTTTGCTCTGTGGAAAGAGGGTGCTGAAACGAGTCAGTGGCGGAAAGTCTATACCGGATTTCTTTTTGCCGGACTCGCGTTGACACTGTTCTTGCTGCTCGCCTTATATGCCTTTGTACCGTGGGTAGTGGTTCTGGGTGGACTGTCATTTTTCATGATCTATATCTTGGCACAGATTGTTCGTCCGGCCGACCAGTGGACTTGGGTGCCGATGCTAGTCTTTGCCTTAGTGCTTGGGTTTCTCATGATCGGAAGTAATAGTCTGGTACGCGCCACGCTTCCAGTTGAGGTCTCTCCCAATGTCAATCTCTCTTGGCAGATAGCTCAGGAGGCTCTGAAAGAACACTTTGCGATTGGCGTTGGCCCAGCAAACTATGGCTACGCTTTCTCCCTATTCCGCCCTACGGAATACAATCTCAATTCTCTCTATACGCTCCGTTTTTATCAGGGAACAGGGATATTTTTTGAGTCGCTCGCTACTATCGGAGCTCTCGGCACGATCCTCTTGCTCGTTGTCGGGTTCTCGTTTCTCAGTGTTGGATTGTATCTCCTGACTCATGAAAAGCAGCGTAACAAGGTCTACTCGCTTGGATTCTGGACGGTGATCGTTATGTTCTTCATCGCTTCATTTATTGCGCCGATCAATGGACCGCTGCTCGTCTTGTGCGTACTCCTTTCCTCACTTGGTTTGGGTATCCTCCTCCTTGAAAGTGGATCAGAAGAAAAATATCTCAACCTTTCGTTCAAGGCAGCGCCAAAGTTTGCTCTCGCCCTGGCCTTCATTTTTATGGTGGTGTCTGCTGGCGTGGCTTTCATTTTCGTGTTTATGGGTAAGGTGTTTATCGCTGATATCGATGCCGGAAGAGCAGCGCGTTTAGCGGCGACTGAGCCAAGTAGTGATGGGGCAACTCTTTTGGCCCAGGCAGCTCAGCGTTATCCACAGGAAGGTCGCTACTTTACTCGGCTCGGGCAAGAATATATTGCTCTGGCCAATGTAGAGGCTGCCAAGGGTGAAAAAGATCGCGATGTGAATACGGTGGCGACCTATGTGCGTCAGGCGGTACTGTCTGGTGAACAGGGGCGACGTCTGATGCCAAACGATGTCATGGCTGCTGAGTCACTGGCCCTCATCTATGAGAACAGCGCTGTGTATGCGAGCGATGCCCTTCCGAAGGCTGAAGAGCTTTACGGACGAGCGCATGAACTGGAACCGCGCAACCCATTGTTTTATCTCAAGCTCGGCCAAATCAAACGCGTCAATGGTGATGCTAAACCAGAGGGAGCGGAACGAACAGCGCTCTTCAATGAGGCTCGCGATTTTTATCAAAAAGCAATTGATGAAAAGAGTAATCTAGCCATTGCTCATTACAACCTTGCAGTTATAGAAGCTCGTCTCAAGGAAACTGACAAGGCGATTGATAGCGCTACTCAAGCATTGAATATTGATCAGCAGAATCTGAACTATCGTTACAACTTGGGAGTACTCTATCAATTACGTGCCAAAGATGGTGATGAGAAGAAGGCCGAAGATATTTTTATGAATATTCTTTCTGCCAAGGATAATCTCATCGATGTACGCTTGAGTCTTGGTCTCCTCTACGAGAAGCAAGGAAAGCGGGACGATGCTTTGAAGGAATATCAGAAAATTCTTGATCTTCTCCCAGCTGACGCTGAAGGGAATGTCAAAGAAACTCGTACTCAGGTAGAGAAGTTGATTGAAAACGTGAGAAGCGGTGTTGGAAACCTGAAGAATCAGGCAGCTGCTCTTCCTGTTACCGAAGAGACATCGGGGACAGAACCAGTGGTACCGGTAGTGCCAGTAGGGCCAAATACTTCGCCGCTCACGGAGCCTGGAAACTAGCTTTCCCGAGGCACCGAAAAGACCTCTCTTTTGAGAGGTCTTTTTCCCTTTTTAGAGCCATAGTTCCCGCCTCTTCTTGAGAATGGTTTATTGGGCTTGACAGGTTTCGCTTGATTGCGTAAGATAGATATCACGAACAAAGAAGTGCCAAAAGTGCTTTTTTTGTTTCTCTGAAAGGGTTTTTCTTTGAGTCAGAGTTTTTGCAGAAATAGACCTTTCTCTCTCTGAGGGTGACGGAAATTTCCGCAAAAGCGCCTTAACAACTACATGTCTTTTTCGAGACGGTGAATCATCGCCTGGCTTGCGGAAAGCGATGCCGTTGTTTCGAGATAGTCTATAGAATGTATGTAAAGGTCAAAATCATAAGATCTCGCAAGAGATTTTGTGATCAAGCAATCTAACAAAACAGTGCGTTGAATGCGCAAACATTCTTCACTGTTAACCGATTGTCCGTGAGTGCTTTGCGTAAGCAGAGCGTTTGCGGACAATGGAAAAAAGAAGGTTACTTAACGCATGGTGTGGATGCCTTGACTGAAGCAAGCGA
>CAZTBI010000003.1:0-122603 GCA_964612055.1 uncultured Bdellovibrionales bacterium | reverse complement strand
ACCTCCTATCCATAATTGAATAGTTTTATCCGATAATCTCATCGGCCCTACTTGTAGAGAGTCTTCCTCGAGCAAGGAGTGTGCACATGAGTGTCTTTTTATGTCCACAGCAGAGAAAGTATTGCGAGTGAAAGCGAACTTCAGTAAGGAGTCCTCTCTCTCCAAGCGTCGGTTTTTCAATAATCGTATTACTGTTTCCCTTCCGGACCTGATTGAGGTTCAGAAAGATTCGTACCAGTGGTTCTGGGACAAGGGTCTCAAGGAGCTTTTTGCCGAAATCAACCCGATCGCCGATTTCACCGGCAAGGATCTGGAACTGACTGTGACGGACTACTATCTTGATGAGCCGAAATATCCGGCTTTGATTGCCAAGAACAAGAACATTTCTTACGAGGCGCCACTGCGTGCCAAGGCCACTTTGCTCATGAAGAAGACAGGCGAAGTGAAGGAGCAGGAGATTTACCTCGGTGATTTCCCGATTATGACCGAGCGCGGAACCTTTATCATCAACGGTGTGGAACGTGTGGTGGTTTCCCAGCTGATCCGCTCCCCAGGTGTATTCTTTACGATGGACTACCAGAAGGGCAAGAAGCTCTTTGGAGCCAAGATTATTCCGAATCGTGGTGCTTGGCTTGAAATCGAGACTGATTTCGATGGTGTTATTTCGGTCAAGATTGACCGTAAGCGTAAACTTCCTATCACAGCTCTCTTTAAGGCTTTTGGCTTTGATGAGAAGCGTTTGCGTACTGAATTTACTGAGAGTGACAAGGGCGAAGTGAAGTATATCGAGAATACTCTTATTAAGGATCCTTCCCACAACCAGGGTGAGGCCTACCGTGAAGTGTACAAGCGTCTTCGTCCAGGCGACCTCGCTACCGAGGAGAACGCCAAGCAAATGATCGATGCCATGTTCTTCAACTTCGAGCGTTATGACTTCGGCGCTGTCGGACGCTACCGTTTGAACCAGCGTCTCTCTATTGACCGTGCCGATACCGAAGCAAATCGTATCTTGAATACGGACGATCTCATTTTGATCGTTCAGGAAGTGATCCGTCTCAACAATGATCCAGAAGGTCGCGCTGATGATATCGACCACCTCGGCAATCGTCGTGTCCGTGCTGTCGGTGAATTGATTCAGAACAAACTGCGTGTGGGTATGTACCGCATGGTGCGTAACATTAAGGATCGTATGAGTACCTGTGATCCAGAGACGGTTGTCCCTGGACAGCTCATCAACCCACGTCCAGTCGCTGCCTCGGTCAAAGAATTTTTCTCAAGCTCCCAGTTGTCTCAGTTCATGGACCAGGTCAATCCGCTGGCTGAATTGGAACACAAGCGCCGTTTGTCTGCGATGGGTCCTGGAGGACTGACTCGTGAACGTGCTGGCTTTGAAGTACGTGACGTGCATCATTCCCACTACGGCCGTATCTGTCCGATTGAAACTCCAGAAGGTCCAAACATCGGTCTCGTCGGACACTTGGCAAGCTACGCTCGGGTCAATGAATATGGTTTCCTCGAAACCCCGTACTTGATCGTGAAGAAAGAGGTAAAAGCCGATGCCAAGGAACTGCTCAATCGTATTTTGAATGAAGATGTTTCAGGTGTAGCCAAGAAGGGCGAGATGTTGACCGAAGACACGGCTGCAAAAGTAGCGAGCAAGAAGAAGGGCGAGACCGTGAAGGTCAAGCCATTCGTGACGCTTGAAATTGAATATTTGAATGCTATTGTTGAAGATCGCAAGATCATCGCTCATGCTCGTATCAACCTCGATGACCACCGCAATATTGTGGAACAGATGATCGGTGCTCGCGTGAAGGGTCACCCAGAAACGATCGAGGCAGAAGCTCTCGACTATATCGACGTTTCTGTGAAGCAGTGTATTTCTATCGCGACGGCTTTGATTCCGTTTTTGGAACATGATGATGCCAACCGTGCTCTCATGGGTTCGAACATGCAACGTCAGGCTGTTTCTTGTGTGATTCCACAGGCACCAATCGTTGGTACCGGTATCGAAGACAAAGCGGCTCGTGACTCTGGTCAAGTGGTGTTGTCGCTCCATGCCGGAGAAGTGGTCGCTGTCGATGCTAACCGTATTATCGTTCGTTCGAAGGCCCCAGCTGGTGCTAAGAAGGATCATATCGATACCGAATATCTCCTCCAGAGTTTTGAAAAGAGTAACGCCTTTACCTCGATGAACCAGGTACCGCGCGTGAAGAAAGGACAGATTGTTGAGCAGGGGGAACTCTTGGCTGACGGTGCTTCGACAGATCATGGAGAGCTCGCTCTCGGTCAGAATATGGTGGTGGCCTTCGTGTCATGGGAAGGATTCAGCTATGAAGACGCTATCGTCGTTTCAGAACGAATTGTGCAACAGGATCGTTGGAGCTCTATCCATATTGAAGATTTCTCGATCGATGTTCGCGATACCAAGCTTGGGCCTGAAGTCGTCACCCGCGATATCCCAAACATTGGTGAAGATCGTTTGAAGAACTTGGATGAAAGCGGCATCATCCGTATTGGTGCTGAAGTTTCTTCCGGTGATATTCTGGTTGGAAAAATTACGCCAAAGGGTGAAGGTGATCTGACGGCTGAAGAAAGATTGCTTCGTGTCATCTTCGGTGAGAAGTCCCGTGACGTAAAGGATTCTTCGCTTTACTTGCCACACGGTGAACACGGCAAGGTTGTTGATGTGAAGATTTTCTCCCGTGAACGTGGTGACAAACTCCCAATGGGTGTGTTTGAACAGATCCAGGTTTCGGTGGCTCAGATGCGTAAAATCAGCGTAGGGGATAAGTTGGCCGGTCGTCACGGTAACAAGGGTGTTATTTCGATGGTCGCTCCAGCCGAAGACATGCCATATCTCCCTGATGGAACGCCAGTGGATGTCATCTTGAACCCACTCGGTATCGCTTCTCGTATGAACATCGGTCAGATCCTCGAGACGCACTTAGGTTGGGCTGCTCAGAAGCTTGGTTACACTGTTGCTTCCGTGGCTCTTGATGGTGTGTCAGAAGGAGACATCAGATCTGAATTGAAAAAAGCGGGACTCCCAGAGAATGGTAAAATCCGTCTCGTTGATGGAAAGAGTGGCGAAGCCTTCGATAACGAATCAACGGTTGGTGTCATGTACATCATGAAACTGAACCACTTGATCGAAGATAAGCTTCACATGCGATCTATCGGGCCCTACTCGCTCATCACACAGCAGCCGCTCGGTGGTAAGGCGCAGTTCGGTGGTCAGCGCTTCGGAGAAATGGAAGTGTGGGCCCTCGAAGGGTACGGTGCTGCGTATACATTACAAGAAATGCTCACAATTAAGTCCGACGATGTACTGGGTCGTTCCAAGGCCTATGAGTCGATCATCAAGGGCGAGCCGATTAAAAGTCCAAACCTGCCAGCGTCGTTCCATGTGCTTGTGAACGAACTGAAGGGTCTGTGTCTCAATGTCGAGTTGAAAGGTGCCAAGACAGAGGTGGACCTCTCACCAGAAGAAGAGGTTATCGAAACTGTCTAAATCACTTTCTCATCAAATAGCTTCACTCAACATTATGGAAAATATTACCAAAGTAAGCGATTTCGACAGCGTGAGACTGACCTTGGCAAGTCCGGATCAGATTCTCGATTGGTCACATGGCGAAGTCACGAAGCCAGAAACGATTAACTATCGTACCCAGCGCTACGAACCAGATGGTTTGTTCTGTGAAAAGATTTTCGGTCCGTCAAAGGACTGGGAGTGTTACTGTGGAAAGTATAAGCGTATTCGTTACAACGGTATCGTTTGTGACAAGTGCGGTGTCGAAGTAACGCGCTCGATCGTTCGTCGTGAACGCATGGGGTATATCAAACTCGCGACTCCGGTTTCTCATATCTGGTTCCTGCGTGGTGTACCGTCAAAGATCGGTCTCGTCTTGGGT
The DNA here is from genome assembly GCA_964612055.1 of uncultured Bdellovibrionales bacterium. Classification (GTDB taxonomy): domain Bacteria; phylum Patescibacteriota; class Minisyncoccia; order Moranbacterales; family UBA1568; genus UBA1568. The sequence goes on along the minus strand of CAZTBI010000003.1, from coordinate 118,689 downwards.
ATCTCTCCTCAGGATTTGGAGCGTGTCATCTACTTCTCTTCCTACATCATCATGAGCGTGGATGAGAAATTGAAGGCGCAGTCTCTTGATGCCTTGGAGAAAGAATATAAGAGCAAGCAGAAGGAAATGAAGGCTGCCGAGAAGGATCAGAAGAAATTGGAAGAATCACTTGAGGAATTGAAGGCGCAGTATCGTGATACGAAAGAAGATATCAAGAACGTTCGTCCTTACCAGATTCTTTCAGAAGTGGACTACTTCAATCTCTCCAGTCGTTTCGGACAGATCTTTACTGCTGGTATTGGCGCCGAAGCCATCCGCAAGATTCTCGAGAAGATTGATATTCCGTCACAGTTGAAGACACTGAAAGAAGAGCTGCGTGTCGATGACACACTCGATCAGAAGAAGCTCCTCCAGCGTCTCAAGGTGTACCAGGGATTTGAAAAGGCCAATCTTCGTCTCGAATGGATGTTGCCGACCATGATTCCAGTTATTCCACCAGATCTTCGTCCGATGGTAGCCCTTGATGGTGGACGTTTTGCAACTTCTGATTTGAATGATCTCTATCGTCGCATCATCAACCGAAACAACCGTCTCAAGAAATTGATGTCGATTGGGGCGCCAGAAGTAATCACGAGAAATGAGAAGCGTATGCTGCAAGAAGCAGTGGACGCACTCTTCGACAACTCGGCTCGTCGTGGTCAGGCGTCAACAGCTGCTTCGACTGGTCAGCGCCGCGCGCTCCGTTCTTTGGCTGATGCCTTGAAAGGTAAGCAAGGACGTTTCCGTCAGAACCTCCTCGGAAAGCGTGTCGACTACTCAGGACGCTCCGTTATCGTGGTTGGTCCAAAGTTGAAACTCCATCAGTGTGGTCTGCCAAAGAAGATGGCTCTCGAACTCTTCAAGCCGTTTATCATCAACAAGTTGATCACGAAGGAGTACGCGCACAACGTCCGCACCGCTGGTCGTATGGTGGATGCTGAAACTGAAGAGGCTTACGAAATCTTGGACGAAATCATCGAACACCACTACGTCCTCTTGAACCGCGCACCGACCTTGCACCGCCTCTCGATCCAGGCTTTTCAGCCGGTGTTGATCGAAGGAAAGGCTATTCGTTTGCATCCGATGGTGTGTAGCGCCTTCAATGCTGACTTCGATGGTGACCAGATGGCTGTGCACGTACCATTGACTGATCAGGCTCGTCACGAGAGTGCGACTATCATGCTCTCTTCCAAGAACTTGCTCAAGCCAGCTTCGGGAGAACCGATCGTATCGGCGACACTCGATATGGTACTTGGTGCTTACTACCTGACCCACCTGAAAGAAGGCGGTAAAGGTGAAGGTAAGGCCTTTGGTACCATGGATGAAGCTATTCTCGCTCATCAGAACGGTATCGTGAAAGTGAACTCGAAAGTGCGCCTCCTCTTCGAAGGAAAGATTATCGAAACTTCTGTGGGACGTATTCTCTTGAATGATATTCTTCCAGAAAGCCTCCGTTTCGTGAACGAAGAAATGACCAAGAAGGATCTGAAAACTCTGATGTCACGTATTTTGGAAACCCTCGGCCAGGATGAAGCTGCCAAGTTTGCTGATCGCATGAAGGATCTGACTTTCAAGGCCGCTTCGAAATCAGCTATCAGCTGGGGTATGAATGACCTCATTGTTCCGAAAGAAAAGCCGGCTCTCATGGCTGCTGCTGAAGTGCAGATTACAGAAGTGAAGGATCAATACAACATGGGACTTCTCACCAATGAGGAACGCAAGAACCGTGTCATTGAGATCTGGAACGATACCAAGAACAAGATTACTGATGCGGTACGTGCCAATCTCGACAAAGAAGGTCCGGTACACGCTATGATCTATTCCAAGGCTCGTGGTTCTGAATCCGTTGTGGTCCAGATGACCGGTATGAAGGGTCTCATGGCAGGGCCGACTGGTGAAACCATCGAATTGCCAGTGAAGAGCTCTTTCAAGGAAGGATTCAACGTTCTCGAATATTTCATCTCGACTCACGGTGCTCGTAAGGGTATGGCTGACACCGCTCTCCGTACTGCGACTGCTGGTTACCTGACTCGTCGTTTGGTTGATGTCTCTCAAGATATCATCGTTCGTGAAGAAGACTGCGGTGATACCGAAGGAACCTATCTCTATCGTGAAGACTCTGATGCTATCGGACAAAACTACGGTAGTCGTATCGAAGGCCGTGTCACGGTCGAAGCGATCAAGGATCCAGAAACCAAGGAAGTCTTGGTGAAGAAGGGCATCCTCATCAATCGTGAGCAAGGCAAGTTGGTAGACAGTAAGAAGGTGACCAAGGTGAAAATCCGATCACTCGTTGCGTGTAAGTCTCGTCGCGGTGTCTGTCGTCTCTGTTACGGTATCGACCTCGGTCGGAGTGCTCTTGTTGAGCTCGGTGCTTCTGTGGGAGTCGTGGCCGCTCAGGCTATCGGTGAACCAGGAACGCAGCTGACTATGCGTACCTTCCACGTTGGAGGTGTGGCTGGTTCTGACATCACTCAAGGTTTGCCACGTGTTGAAGAAATCTTTGAGGCTCGTGCGCCAAAGACCGAATCTATTCTCTCCGAGGTAGATGGTCAGGTGAAGACCATTGCTCGTGATAGTGCGAAAGTCGTGAAGATCATGGTGATCGACAATGACAAAAAGGAACACGAATACCAGGTACCACAAAACGTTGCTCTCAAGGTGAAAGAAGGAGATCTCGTTTCTGTCGGTACTATCCTTTCCGAGGGTCATATCGACTTGCGTAAGCTCTTTACCATCATGGGACAAGAAGCGGTGCATCGTTATATCATCCGTGAGATCGAAGAGATCTACGCTACTCAGGGTGAAGCCATCAATGACAAGCACATTGAAGTGATCATTCGTCAGATGATGTCTCGTATCCGCGTGACCGATCCAGGTGATACGCTCCTCCTGCCTGGTGATATCGTAGAGAAGGATCAGTTCCTGGAAGCAAACGGGGAGACGCTCGCCAAGAAGGGTCGTGAAGCGGTCGGTGAGTCAATGGTCTTGGGTATTACCAAGGTAGCCCTCTCGACAGAATCCTTCCTCTCAGCGGCATCGTTTATGGAAACCGCTCGGGTGCTCATCAACGCGGCTGTGGCTGGTAAAGAGGATCGCCTCCGTGGCTTGAAGGAAAACGTCATCATCGGACGTCTCATTCCTGCCGGTACGGGGTATCGAGGACTTGATGTGAATAAGAAAGCCTAGAGTGTAGTTGCATGTGCCTAGTCTTCAAAAACACCCCTTGCAAAAGGGGTGTTTTTGTTTTGAGGATAGAGAAGGCTTTGTGTTATACTAGGAGCATTGCTGACACATAAACACCAATATGGGACGAAAGAAAAAGGCGGTTAAAGAGGCTGAAGAGGAAGGATTTAATTGGGAAGAAATACTGCACAGTGATGCCAAACGGAGCATCGCCGCTGTTTTTTTGTTTGCCTTGGCCATTCTTTTCTTCCTAGGATATATTGATGCGGCCGGAGTACTGGGAACTTGGCTCGACAAAATGTTGGGGATGCTCCTTGGTTTTGGGAAGTGGCTTTTGCCACTGGTTCTTCTTTCGGCGGCGCTTATGTTTTTGAAACGACGCACGACGACTTTGGCTGATGCTGTGAAGTTCATTGGCTTGCTCGTTGGATTTTCTTCACTTCTTGGACTGTTTCATCTGTACAGTGGTGATACCACCAAGGAACTCCTTTCAGTAGCAAGTGACGGAGAGGGCGGTGGATATGTCGGATTTGGCATTGCCTACGTCTTGGGAAGTTTCACTGGGAAGATTGCTGGTACTATTATCGCCCTTGCTTTATTTGCGGTGGGCATGATTGCCGCGTTCAATGTTTCGCTTATTCATACTTTTGAAAAACTGGCAGGGCGTTTCAAGAAGGAGGAAAAAGAGGAAGAGGAGGGAGCTGAGGTGATGGATCTGGAAGCAGAACCGGAAGTGAAGCCACTTCTTTCTTCGCCCTTGGCTGATGAAGAAACAGAAAGCTCTCAATTGGTGGCTTTGGGCGACGCTGGTCTTGCTGAGAACAATATCGGTGCCATCAAATTTCAGGGCGAAGAGCAAGCGAACGTGGATAATAATGAGAGCGAAGAGGAAACGGTTTTGGTCCCGGCTTTTATTCGTCCAAAGCGATCACTGCAGCGTCGCAGTCATAAATGGGAGCTGCCGGGAGCTGATCTCTTGGAATCAACCACTGGTCAAGCGGTGGGTGGCGATACGGAACGGAACAAACACATCATTCAGAGCACGCTCAAACATTTTGGTATTGAAGTAGAGCCAGGAGAGGTACGAGTGGGGCCGACGGTAACGCAGTATACGTTTCGTCCAGCGTTTGGCGTGAAGCTTTCGCGTATTACGACGCTCAATAGTGATCTCGCGTTGGCACTGGCTGCCAAGAGCGTGCGTATTGAGGCACCGATCCCAGGGCAATCGCTCATTGGTATCGAAGTACCAAATCAATCAGTCGCTACGGTACGTCTTAAGGCGGTTTTTGAGAGTGAAGAGTGGAAGAAGCGTCGTTCTGACTTGACGGTGGTCCTTGGTGAAGATGTCGCCGGCAAACACGTCTTGGGTGATTTGGCGCGGATGCCACATATTCTTATTGCCGGCCGGACCGGTTCTGGGAAGAGCGTCTGTATGAATACCTTCCTGCTCTCACTCCTCTATCAGAATTCTCCCGAAGACATGCAGCTGATCTTGATTGATCCAAAGCGCGTTTCCTTTTCTCGTTATCGAGGCATCCCTCACTTGAAGACGGATGTCATTGTGGAGAATAAAAAAGTGGTCAATGTCTTGCGTTGGGCAGCAGGGCAGATGGATCATCGGTACAAGATTCTTGAAGAAGCTCGGGTCCAGGATATCCAGGGCTATCATGAGCTTTTGGCTCGCGGAGAAAAACGACGCGTCGTTGATGCTGAGACTGGTCGGGTGACGGATGATCCGTATCCACCGATGCCGTATATCGTCATCATGATTGATGAAATGGCGGATCTCATGGCCACGCATGGCAAGGAAGTGGAAGTACTCATTGTGCGTCTCGCCTCGCTTTCTCGAGCGGTTGGTATTCATCTCGTGCTTGCTACCCAGCGTCCAGAAGCCACCGTCATCACTGGTCTCATCAAGGCTAACATTCCAGCGCGTATTTCTTTCCAGCTCAAATCTCAGATCGATTCACGTACGATTCTCGATGCTGGCGGCGCTGAGAAATTGCTTGGCAATGGTGACATGCTCTATTCAGCCGCTGACGGCAAGGAGATGAAGCGTATCCAGGGTGTGTTTGTTTCTGACGATGAGGTGAAGCGTGTTACGACGTTCTTGGAAAAACAGAAGCAGAATCTAGGTGAAGATGAGTTAGGTGAGGACTTCGGTGAGAGTCCGGAGACTGATGGTATTACGGACGCGATGAATGCTCTCGATGAGGGTGGTAAATCTGATGATCTCTATGAACAAGTGAAACAGATTGTTATTCAAACGGGGCGTGCTTCGACGACCAATCTCCAAACGACCTTTGGTATCGGGTATCCTCGGGCGGCGCGTCTCATGCACCTCCTCGAAGAGAATGGCGTTGTTGGTATGGTTGATGGAAAGAAGAGAGTACTCATGGCCAAGACCGATGCTAGCGTGGCGGAAGATGAAGAAAAAAAATACGGGGATGACGCGCTGTCTGATCAGACTGAGCGTGATAAGTGGCAGATGTAACGATACCGTATGAATGATGGGTTTACCAGGAAAAAGGTGGAGTCGCTGACACTGGGTGAGAAGCTGCGGAAATTGCGGAGTGATTTCCGTATGAGTCTCCAAGACGTTTCCAAGGCGACGCGCATCCAGGTGAAGTATCTGGAGTTTCTGGAGAATGGAGAGTACGGGAAATTGCCAGCTGATGTCTATGTGCGGGGATTTTTGCGTAGCTATGCTCGTTACCTCAATGTTGATGAAGGGGCATTGATCAAACTCTACGAACGAGAGTGCAATATTCAAGAGAACCTGGGGCGTGACACTGGGAAAAAAGCAACAACGTACGCTACGACCCCGGCTTCCCTCGTTATTACCTCGCGCTCCCTCGTTCTCGGGCTGATCGTTATTCTACTGCTCGGAGCGTTTACGTATCTCTACCGGGAATTCAAGAGCTTTGCAGCAGAGCCATTGCTCGTGGTACTTGCACCGGAAAATGGTGCGGTCATCGAGGGTGAGAGTGTGACGATTTCTGGCAAGACAGACAAGGGGGCTCGAGTAACAATGAATAGTCAATCAGTTTTTGTTAGCGATGACGGCTCTTTTGGAGATACGTTGGTGTTACAGCCAGGAGTAAACACGATTACGCTCCGCACCGAAAATAGATTCCAGAAGGAAAAAACGCTCATGCTCTCAGTTGAGGCTCGCTACACTCCGGTGACACCTCCCGCTGGAGAGCAGGGTCTGGAAACGGCTCCTCCAGAAGAGTTTCAAGTAGAAATTTCTGCTCAAGATGTCCCATTAGTGCTTACGGTGGCAGCTGATAATACCGTTGTATTTAGCGGGAAACTGGCCGCAAAGGAAGTGAAAATCTTTGCTGCCAAGGAAACCGTCGCTATTAGCTCTGATCACGGAGAAAAAACCTTTGTGCGGATGAACGCTACTGGTGAACCGACACTGCTTTCGATAGAACCAGGCGAGGCAAAAGAAATTGTTTTTGGAAAAGATGGCAAGCAGCCCTAGGCGACTTTTCGTATGTATGTTACTATGAATGTACAGTAAACATATAAATTAATACTTATGGCCAAGGCGAAACAAGTGGTGGGAGGAAAAGGGGAGAAAACAAAGATTGATACCGTGCTCGATGCGATAGAGGAGAAATTCGGTGAGGGAATGATGATGAAGCTCGGTGATGTGAAGAAGGTGGATGTTGCCGCTATTCCTACTGGTTCGGTGTCGCTTGATATCGCTCTTGGTATCGGCGGTGTGCCACGTGGCCGCGTGGTCGAGGTCTACGGACCGGAATCATCTGGCAAGACGACGTTGACGCTTCATATTATTGCCAATGCTCAGAAAACTGGTGGCGTAGCAGCCTTCGTCGATGCGGAGCATGCGCTCGATCCGGAGTATGCCAAGCGCATTGGCGTGAAAATCAATGATCTTCTTATTTCGCAACCAGACACGGGTGAGCAAGCACTTGATATCGTCGAGACCCTGGTCCGTTCTAATATGGTGGATGTGATTGTGGTGGATTCTGTAGCCGCTTTGGTACCCAAGGCAGAAATTGAAGGGGATATGGGGGATCAGCACGTGGGGCGCCAAGCGCGACTGATGTCGCAGGCGCTGCGTAAGCTGACAGCCATCATCGCCAACTCCAATACCACGGTTATCTTCATCAATCAGATCCGTATGAAGATTGGTGTCATGTTTGGGAATCCTGAAACGACGACTGGTGGTCAAGCGCTTAAGTTTTATTCTTCAGTGCGTTTGGAAGTACGGCGCAGTGCTCAGATCAAGCGTGGTGAAGAAGTCGTCGGAAACCGTGTGAAGGTAAAAGTGGTCAAGAACAAAGTGGCGGCGCCATTTCGTACGGCGGAATTTGATATCATGTATAACGAAGGTATTTCTTTGGCTGGTGACTTGTTGGATTCCGGTGTCAAATATGCTGTTCTGAAAAAATCTGGCAATTCCTTTCTCTATGGTGAGGTGAAGCTCGGTGCTGGTCGTGAAAGTGCCAAAGCTTTCCTCAAAGAAAATCTGAAGATGCAGCACGAGATAGAAAAGGCCATTATGAAGCAGTCAAAAGAAGTAGGCGCAGTGGTGCTTGATGCAGAGGAGGGAGCAGCTGAGTAGTAACAAAAGTCTATGGTCTTCGTACAGCGCTTTGAAGAGATCATGAAGAAACGGGGAGCGACTCTGCCGGTCAAGCTTTCGCTTCACACGGCCTGGGTCAGTCTGGTGGTGTTTATCATCTCGTACTGGTATCTTTCTCTCACTGAATCAGGGTCAGTGATTGTGACCACGAACAAGGCGCTCGCTGATGGGGCTATGATTCTGATCGGCCTCTCCTTTGCGCTTTCGGGGCTATGTTATTTCTGGAACTTCATCGATACCAAGATCATCTATCGGAAGTATCTGGGACTCGCTGGCTTTGCTTTTGGCTTGGCGCACGGGATCATGTCGGCCATCTTCTATTTTGTTTGGAAGCCGCGTGGCTACGAGGAAAATCCTATTTTTATTCTTGGACATCAGTGGGATTTCGGATCGTTTCTTGTGCCCAATCAGTATGCTTTTGCTTCTGCCGCGGTCGCTATCATTATTTTCGCCATGATGGCGGCTATCTCGAATCAGTACGCCGTCCATGAATTAGGTGGCGTCTGGTGGCGCCGGTTGCTTCGCGTCGGGTACATCGCTTATATCTTTGCGACCATTCACTTTGCGATCAAAAACATTCCGGAGTGGCGGGCTCTGTATCTATCGCCAGAATTTGAACTCCCACCACTTAACTTTTTCATCTTTCTTTTGGTCTGCGGAGTCATTGGGCTGCGTTTGGCACTGTGGCATTCGCTTCGAAAAAAAGCAAAATTGACAGCTCCTGCGGTGTCAGTAACTTCAACGGTTCCTCAACCGCCAACAGTGTAGAGTAAATTTTGGAAAAAGAAAAAAAGCGCTCCTGTCGCAGCAGGTGGCGCTTTTGGCTTTGTTTCCTGAGACCCGGCTTCAGCTTTGCAGGTTCATCAGAGGATGGTGAGCGACGTGCCCGTTCCCTGCCCCCGTCGTCTGGTGATGCTCTGTCAGGCAGGGTGAGCCATGATGGCTGTTTTCCGGAACGTGTGGCAGGAGACTCCGTGCCTCGTCGATGGTGACGATTTGCTGGTCCACCGTCAGGATGATGCGGACGTCGAGTGCGGGGATGTGGCCACCTGAGGTAGAGAAATGAGCCTGAGCCCCTCCCAGCATCTTCTCAGCGCTCTTCACATGGAAGCGCAGATCGCTCTGGCTTCCGTTGCCGAGCTTTTCCTGGAAGTGAATGCCGCAGTACTGGCAGTTGGTGTGCGGGAAGAGATGGATCACATCTCGCCTGGCGATGTCACGCAAGCCAGACATCATTTGATAGAAGGCCTTCCGGCAATCGGTATGGCCAGCCAGTAGATGCACGCCGCCGGGAGGGCGGATGATGTCTTTCTCACGAAGTTCTCCGCCCCGTGACCGGATGCGTTCGATTTCCGATCCAACGAGGTCGTCGAGTCGGTCGTCGTAGCACGTCAAAATGGCGTGCGTGAGGGTACTCTTCTGTGGAAGCTGGTGCACAGCTCGCTCCTTGTTGCTTGGGTTGTTGATAGGTACTACGGAAAACAAAACGCTGATCTTGCCACGGCAGTGTTCCTTGGGGAGTCCCCAAGAGTCAACTGAGGTAACAGGACCAACCTATCTGGTATACAGAAAAGTCACAGAACTGTCAACTTCCCGTTGTTATTACTGAGCGAGTGACGGTAAAAACAGGCGAACGCCTGTTATAGGGTGCCTCGTCTGTACGAGAGCGTCAAAATATGCTATAATGGACAATGTCCCTATGGAAAACATGAAAAAAACAAAAATCATCCTTTCGAGCCTTTTCTTTGTGGGAGCTCTCGGCTTCCTTTTTGCGTTTTTGCCTTCTCCGGTCTCATATGCTGAGGAATCGGCATCTGAACTTGAAGACGATATCGAAAAGTACGAGAAGAAATACAATGAGGAGGTAAAGGAGTTGAATGCTCTTCAGCAAAATTTTAACCAAATTTCCTCGAACCTGACCTCGACCCAGACTGCTATTTTGCGCGTCACCAATCTCTTGAATCAGACTGCTCAGACTATTGATCAGAAACAGACCGAAATCACCAATCTCGACAATCAGCTCACATTCGAGAGAAAGATTCTCGGAGGCTTGCTCCAGGAGCTCTATCTTTCTGATGCCACGCCGCTCGCCGAAGTGATTTTGACCAAAGAAGACGTCGCCAGTTTGTTCCAGAACAAAGACGGCCTGCTCTCGACCCAAGAGAAAATTTCTTCAGTGATTGATGATATTTCCGATACAAAAAATAAGCTCACAGAAGAGAAGACTTCTCTTGAAGATGTCAAAAAAGATCACGAGGAGCTTTTGACGCTTCAAAATAAGCAGAAGCAAACCCTGGTTTCACAGAAACTTGATGTGCAAGAAGATCTGGAAGATCAGCAGGCGACAGTGTCCGAACTCCAATCAAAGTTAAACGAAATGAAAGGAGATTTGAATAAGCTCTTGGGCAAGAGTTATGATGCCAAGAATATCAAAGACGCTATTGAGTTTGCTTCCGACCGAACGGGGATTCGTGAAGGTTTCCTCTTTGGTATGCTTTCGGTAGAGTCGCGCCTTGGTGCTTCTGTCGGTGGTTGTGATTACAAGCAGAGCCGTATGAGCGCTTATCGTCTCACTATCTTCAAGGAAATAGCGAGTGACCTTGATTACGATTACAAAAAATTGAAAGTCTCGTGTCCGCCAAGAAATTATAGCGGAACAGGGGGTGCCATGGGCGCTGCTCAGTTCATGTCTGATACCTGGAAGGGGTACAAGAGCGTTATCGCTTCCCGCACAGGACACAAGACGCCAGATCCATGGAACCTGACTGATGGTGTTATGGCTATGGCATCGAAACTGGCGAATGATGGCGGTGCCAAGAGTGGTAGCACGACGATCACCAGTCCCTGTACCGGAAAAAAGATCAGTGTGAAGTGGGAGACCTACGCTTCTATGCGTTATCTCGGTTGGTCTTGCTACGCCCTCAATAATTATTCCAAAACCATCCAGAGCTTGTCAGGAAATTACAAGAATCTGTAGAACACTTTAAAAACAGCCACCATCAAGTGGCTGTTTTTATGTGCACAACTTTTGGCTTAGAGACTTGACAAAATCGGGGAAAATGGTACCTTAAGCGCAGCGAGAAATTAGGGGATGTCCCCCAAAGTTGCCTCGTCGCTCCTTAACCTCTGGAGGTTTTCCGTGAAAGCTTCATCCATCGAAAGTGCCATTCGGGCACCCATCTCTTCGTTTCATCTCGGGCGTATCCGTCGGATCGACACCGAGGACTTCGCGCCGGTCAAGAAGAAGGTTGTTCAGATGTTGGCCGAACGCGGCATCGTCGTCGATGACGACTACCTGGAACGCGGCATCTTCGCGCTGAAGCAGTACTACGCGGTGGCGCTGCTCGATCCGAACAACTCGCATGCCGTCTCTGACGTCGTCGACCCGTTCTGGCATGCCCACATGCTGTTCTCACAGCGCTACGCGGCCTTCTGTGCCGACGTCGTTGGCGTGTACATGCACCACTTCCCGCTGGATCATGACGACCACTCGCAGCTCCAGAACGTGGCCGTCCTCTACCCGTTCACGGTGGAAGTGATGAGCCGCCTCTTCGATCTCGTGGATCCGGAATTCTGGCCGACCAACGTCGCCGACCAGCGTCTGATCTGCATGCACAAGGGCAACCAGGGCGTCTACGATGATCGGGTCTACCAGCACGCGCTGCTGCCGCCCGATGCTCGTGGTGTCAACCACGCTTTCGTCTAGGTCGGAACGACCTGCCACTGGCGAGCCACATTTGTGGACTCGCCATTTTTTTAAATACATGAAAGACATTAGTTGTTTATTCTATAAGATATAAAGAGTATGTTAAAAGCAAGGCTGTATAAAGTTCTACCAGGAAAAGTTGAAGAGTGGAAGGCTTGGTGTAATGAGATACAGACAATCTTTTCTGAAGAAGCTCTCCGTACTATTAAAGAAGAAGGAAATATCTTTGAAGGATGTCTGTGTTTTGAAATTTCTGGGGAATGTTACGCCGTTGGATTCGCTCTTGGTGATTTTCTCCCTGTAGATGAGAACAACGAATTGAATAGGAAGCATAATGAGAAAAAGCGAGCCTGTCTTGGTGAAGCGATGCCTCTTGATGTGTTGTATTTCTTGAGTAAGAATTAGATTCTTACTTTAGAAAATTAAAAATCATTAGTTACTTAAAATCTTTCTAGTATCTTTTCAATTCGTCATAGCAGAAAGTTGAAGCATGAAAAATGATCAGTTTTCTGCTGTGGCGAAGCCGATACCGGTAGATGCTGCACAGCATTCAGGAGAGTAGTGATGATCACTCAGTTGATGGAGGGCCTCCAGGAAACCTCGTTGTTGAAGCCTGTTGGCTCAATCGTGATTCCGGCGAGGAACAGAGCACTTGATCCTGAAGCGTTCTTTCAGTCTCGTTGTGGACTTCATGTCCGCAGCTCTTTTCGCGAACGTATCCTTCCGGCTTTGAGGTCGGTAAGGAGAGTACCGGAGCGGCGCTACGGTACCGCTTTGATCAAGCAAGAGCTTTTTGATCGAGAGGTGCGGAGCGGTCTTCGGAACCCATTCCGTGCCCATTGGGAGGACCTCGCTTTTCTGATTGAAAAGCAAACGGGTGGCATAGAAGGGCCGCTGCTCACTAGCGGAGCAATCACCACTCTTTACCTGAAGGGCGTGAAGGAGAGCATCTGCTCTCTGGAACTCAGCTGGTGTTTTGACGGCCAGGAGTGGTGCATAGGGGAGGCGCGGCGAAGCGAGGATATCAAGTGGCAGAAAGGCGGTCAGATTCTGTATTTCAACGCTGAATAAACCTCGAGGCATAAACACCCGTATTGATGTACATCAGTGCGGGCTTTTCTTTTGATACAGTGAAATTATTACTGTTTGATTCGTTACATTTTTTGAAAAGTCTGACTTTTGATTCGGTGCACAACTTTTGGCTTAAGGACTTGACAAAATCGTGGAAAATGGTACCTTAGGCGCAGCGAAGAAAGAGGGGAAACCCAACTTTCAACGTCTTCCGCCCCTAAAAAGGCATGTTCCTGTCCTTTTGAAACTTACTGGAGGCCAATCATGGCAACTCGGTTCTCTCGTTTCCGGGCGGTCGGGGCGGCTTTGGCTGTCTCTCTGCTCATTGCTGCCTGTGGCGGTGGTGGGGGTGGTGGCACCGAGCCTCCGCCTCCTCCGCCGACCGACACGACTCCACCCACAGTCAAGTCCTGGATGCCACCTGATGGCACCAAGGACATCGACACTGATGGCAAGATCGTCATCTCGGTCACCATGGACGAGGCCTTCAACTGCCCTGCCAAGAACCCCATCACCATCACGAAAGGAAATGGCGATGAGGTCAAGGGCGGTGAACCGGCCTGTGATCCGGCTACGAAGACTCTGTCCCTGACCTTCGCGACGAAGGCGCTCTTCCGCTGTGAGACCTATACCGTGACCCTTCCCAAGGGCACGGTCAAGGATCTGGCCGGCAACGCGCTGGCGAACGATTCGAAGATCGTCCTCGAGACCAAGTGCCCAGCCAGGACTGCGATGATCGTGACCGCCAACGCTGTTGGTGGTGGACGTGACGACTGGGCCAATGCCTTTTCCGGCATCGATCTGTCCACCGGACAGGTGCGTGAAGACTGGAGCGTGGTCGAAAGTGACTCCTCTGAAGTGGTGAGCTCTCCGTGGGCGTTGGCAGCTGATCCAGCAATGGGTCTCATGTACGGCGCTGACTTCGGTGGCTTCCGAGGTGTGAACGTCATCGATATGGCGACGGGCGCTGTCAGCAATGTGGAGCTCAACTCGGGCGATCACACGACTACCGAAGAAGTCAGCGGCGTCGTCATGAAGGACGGGTGTATCTGGGCCGCATATAGCGGCATTCAGCAGGCCTACGACCCGGACTTCCGGAACCGCCTCTACTGCATCGATCGACAGACCAGGACGATCACCAGTCATACCGACGCGGTGACCAGTACTGAGATGGCGACGATGTGGCTCGTGGCGCACCCGGACCCGGCCGTCCACCGTCTCTACGCTTTCAATGTCGCTATCAGCGGCTGGAACGTCGGGTTGAACTGCGAGCTGAATCTCTGTCAGGTCGTGTACCTGCCAGGTACACGAGGCACGGTGACCGAGATTGACAGCCAGACTGGGGCTATCCTCCGCACCTTCGTGGTGGGATCACAGCCTCTCAAGGGCGTGGTTGATCGGGCGCGCAATCGCCTCTACGTCGTCAACACCGGCGACGAGAGCGTGTCCATAGTCAATCTCGATACGGGAACGGTGGGAACCGTGCCTTTGCCCGAGTTCGGCTACAAGCGTCAGCCCATGGATGTCGCCCTCATGGACGGCAAGCTGTGGGTGAGTGACGACCGTGACAGCGTCTGGGTCTACGATTCCAGCATGGCTCTGGTTGGTACCGTGGCACTCGACTCCATGTCTGGGCCCGAGTCCATGACCGTGCTCGATGGCAAGCTTTACGTGAGCCTTCAGTCCGGCTACAGCAAGGCGGTGGCAGAAGTCAACGCTGACCTGTCGGTGAACCGGCAATTCGTGGTCACCGCTCATCCTGGGGCCATCACGAGCTACGTCTCCGGCCAGTAACGCCTCTCTTCGGGATCTCCCGAATGGCACCTTGTGTAATGCAGGGTGCCTTTTTCTTTTGCTTATTTTGTGGTATATTAAAAATGTAAAAATCAAAACTAAATTTTTATTGTTGCTTATGAACGCATCTAGAGTGTTTGGGGCATTTGCGTGGATAGTACTCGCAGGTGTTGGCATTTTTTCATATACAGGGCACGTGCAGGCGCAAGAGAAGCTCGCTCCAGAGACTGTAGTAGGAGCGGATTATGCCACTGACTCGCTTGAGATCTTGGCTCCCTATACCGCAGGGGATGAGAATAGTGGCAGCCTTGTTTTTAGTCTTTTACTGAAGAATACTTCCCCTGATCAACAGAAGTATCGTCTCGGAGTGGACTTTCGGAATACCAGCGCCAAAGGATCTGATCGTTTGTACATCGCCCGCACACCTGAACTCTATACCATAGCAGGCGATACGGAAGAGCGTGTGGAATTTACTGTTCCTTCACCGAAGTTTCTTTCGGGCATCTATACCGTGTCCGTTGGGGCCAGTGATGAAAAGGGAAATCTCATCAGTATGGTTAATCTGGATGACATGAAGTTTTCCGGAACAGAACGAGTGAGTCTCTCAGACTGTACTTTTTCTGGCCAGTCTCTCTCAGATGATATCAAGGTGAAAGAAAGCGCTCCTGCGGAGGTCAGTGTCGCGTGTCAAGCGACCTGGAGCGGAGAAGAGGCGGGCATGACCACTGTCTCTGTTCGCTTGACTGACTCGCGCTATGCCCCGGCCTTTGAAGTTGGACGGACAGAGGTATCTTTGTCGAAGCAGGCTGCTTCTGTGGCGGTGCCGCTTTCCCAGGCGCTGCCAGCAGGGTTCTATCAATTAGAAATCACCCCGCTTGATAGTGATGATCGCCCAGTGGGTGTATCTGTTCGGACTCCGATTGCTATAGAGGGTGTCGGCGGTAAGATTGTTGCCATTGCTGATACGGAAGTGGAGCAGAAGGATGGGAAGTCTACGGTACCAGTTTCAGTTCTGACAGAAACGTATGATGACAGTACGTACCAAGTCGCTCTCTCACTTACTTCTGAAGGTAAGGCCTGTGCTGGATCACTCAAACTTCCTCTTGATGTGACAAAAAATGAAAGTACCGGTGCCTTTACGATAGACAAAGAATGTCGCTATCCAGTCATCATGGTGACGCTCTCTGATGCTTCTGGGAAGAAGCTTGACCAGGCAGTGCGTGCTTTCGGGGAACGAGTACCAGTGCGTGCAGCAGCGGTGACACCTACTTTGAATGAAATGACCTCGACACCCATGATGTCATGGGGACTGATTCTCTTGTTCTCACTCCCGGTATTGATTGTGATTGGTTATCTCGCACGGAAGCGTATGAATACAACTCGGATGATGCCGCTCCTCTTTATCTTCGCTGCTTCAGCATTGTTTACTGGCTGGACGGGAGAAGTGCAAGCTGCTTCAAAGGGGTATAATTTGAATTACTACTGCTGGCCTGATGATCCTTGCCCTCAAGCAACGACTATCATGGTTCATTACAATGTTAAAGATACTTTTTCTCCCGGAGAAGATATCATTATTGGGCAGACGATTGGTAGCGATGATTATCCTATCACGCCAGTGACAGGGGGTGCATTCTTCGGAGTTAATGGTTCAAATAATACAGGAAATTTGGATGGAAAAAGTTATAGGGCTCAGGAATTGCGTGAGGGTGTTTTTAATTCATATAGTGATGTTAAGCTCAAGGCTCCCATGACACCAGGTACCTTCACTCTTTCTCTTGGTGTTACTATGAGCGGATATATCAATCCTCGAGCGGAGAGTGTTACTCTGAGAGTCGTTGGTAAGCCAACCTGTGTTGCTCCGGGTTGGGGTGATGGTGAGGCTGTCTATGACGGCTGGGCAGGCAGTGCCCCTGGCTGGTGCTCCAAGTATCCGAATGGCGTCTGTACCTCTGGTAAAGGAGGGAATTCTGCAAGTAGCCAGGGGAGCGTGACTTCCTGTTGTGATAAGGATATGAGCGTCGATAACGTGGCCTATGTCCGTTATTGCCAAGGTGGCAAGGGTGGTGGTAACGTCGATGTCACGATGACTGGAAAGGCGAAGCAACTTGGTTTCTGGAAACAGTTTACCAATTCTGCTGAAGCGAGCGGTCCGGCGGTGAATATCCCTGCCGGCGGAACAGCACTCCTTACTTGGACAAGTGTCAATGCCGCAAGTTGTTCACTTACTATTCCACCTGCTGCAGGGAGAGGCGTCGCTCTCAATGCTACTGATTATTCAGTTGCTGGATTGACTGCTGGTACGCATATTCTTACCATAGATTGCAAGGATTCTACTGGCACGAGCACTGATTCAGATTCGGTCACTGTCAATGTCAATAGTGCGCCGAACGTCCCGACTATTACTGGTCCTGCCACTGGAGTGACTGGTACCAACTATAGCTATGTTATGACTTCGACTGATCCAGATGGAGACACGCTTCGTTATGGCTTCGATGGTGATGGGAATAATAGTGTCGATCGATTCTATCCAAGCACTGGTTATGTTGCCTCTGGTACTGGCCAGACAGCAATAAAGTCTTGGTCTACTCCTGGCACTTACATTATTCAGGCTTCTGCCCAGGATAGTAAAGGAGCGGGCTCTAACTTTACTGCGAAAACGATTACCATTACCAATCCTGTCGCCGCAGCGCTCAACGTCTGTCCGACCTCTGCGACAGTAGGGGACAAAGGAGGAACAGCTTCTCTCAAGGCTTGGCATACTACTACAGGTGTCACCTTCAATGGTTGTGCTGCTCCGAACGGAACCGATCGTACGAGTTCAGCGAATTGGAGTAGTTCTAACAGTGGTATAGCTAGCGTAGATAACGGTAGTAGTAAGGGAAGAGTCACTGGTGTTACCCCTGGTGGCCCTGTCACTATTCAGGCGACATATTCGAGTCTTTCAGATAGTTCTGCTATTACGGTTATCTGTACAAAAGTGACTTGCAGTAACTATACCGATGAGGCGCAACTTGTCTGTACCACGGATCAGTTCCACCCTTCGGATAGCTGTGGAGGAACACTCAATTGTCCTGGTGCTCGGACCTGTGACTACAACTGGAAAGAAGTCGCTCCTTAAGAGGGGGTACTTTCTGAAAGACAATACCACCGGGAAACCGGTGGTATTTGTTTACCCTTGCCAAAAGGAGAAGTTTCTGGTACGATGGGAAAACAACTGAGAAAGTCCGACGTTTCTTCCGCCTTTACTCTGAGCCTGTCGAAGAGCTCTGATAAAGGACTAGAAGGAGCAGTATCCCCAGTGGAAAGGCTTTCTTTGTTGGGGATTTAATTTTTATACCAGTTGAATACTATGGTGGAGTACGAATTGTTTTATTTGGTTGGGGAGTCGAAGGACGCAGAACTGGCCCGTATTCGTGAGGATGTGGAAAAGTTGGTGGTGTCTTTTGGGGGTACGTTTCTTCCAGTGCAGACAGAAGAGAAGCGCAAGATGGCCTATCCAGTGAAAAAGGAAGCACGTGGCACGTACATTGCCCGTCGTTTTACCTTGCCAGGAAAAGATGACCGCGAGAGTGATCCAGAGGTGCACCCCCTGACTGAGATCAACAAGGCGCTGCAGCTTTCGAAGGATGTCCTACGCTCTCTCATTATCAATGCTGATGGGTTGCCAGAACTGAAAGCGATCGAGCGTGAGGAGCGTCCACGAACAGAAAATCGCGGTAACCGCTATGAAAAGCGTGGCGCTGTCCGTCCGATGCCAGCTCCGATTGTCCAAGTCAAGGAAGAAGAGACCAAGGCTGCTGTCAGCACGGAGCAGATCGATGAACAGCTCAAGGCCAAGCTCGATATCTAACATACAAAACAATCATTAAGACGGAAATCTATGAACGTCAACAAAGTGATTTTGGTCGGTCGCCTGACCCGTGACCCGGATATGCGGACAACGACCAGCGGTCAGTCGGTAGCGACGCTTTCTATGGCGACCAATAATTTTTGGACTGATAAGGGCGGTACTCGTCAGGAGCGTACCGAATTCCACACGGTGGTACTCTGGGGACGTCTCTCTGAGATTGCTGGGCAATACCTCACCAAGGGACAGGAGTGCTATATCGAAGGACGTTTGCAGACCAGGGAGTACACTGCCAAAGATGGCTCACAGCGCAAAGTGACCGAGATCGTGGGCGAGACCATGCAACTCGGCAGTCGTGCTCAAGGATCGGGCCAGGGCATGGCTCGTGCCGCCGCTCCAGCCGCAGGAGGCGCCGCCGCTTCACCGAAGAGCGCACCGGTAGAGGAAGAAATCCCGACGATTAATCTGGAGGACGAGCGGGAAGAGATTAAGATTGAAGATGTCCCCTTTTAAACAGTTAGCAATTATCATTCAATTGTATGGAAGCAGCAATGAGTAAGAAGTTAGCAAATGTTGATTACAAGGACGCATACTTTCTGCGTAAGTTTTTGAACTCGCAGGGCAAGATGTATCCTCCGAAGCGTTATGGTCTTTCCGCCAAGGAACAGCGTGGTTTGGCACTCGCCATCAAGCGCGCTCGTTTCATGGCACTCGTTCCATACCTTGTTCGCTAGTATGTTAGGTCTGACAGACATCAAAACAGGGAGAACTATCATCCACAATGGCGAGCCGTATCTGGTGCTTGATTATCTGCACTCGATGATCGGTCGCGGTGGGGCGGTGATGCGTACCAAGCTGAAAAATCTTCTTTCGGGTGTGATTATCGACTTTACGTTTACTGGGGCAGAAAAAGTGGAAGAAGCGGAAATGTCGAAGTCTCATGCTTCGTATTTGTATCGCGAAGGGGATCAGTACCAGTTTATGGACACAGCAACGTACGATCAGTTTTTTCTGACAGAGGAAAGCCTTTCTGGTATGACCAAGTATTTGGTCGAGGGTACTGAAGTCAGTATTTTGAATTGGAATGGCAGCCCTATCAATATTGAAATTCCGGTCAAAGTGACACTCGCGGTGACAGATGCCCCTCCAGGGTTGAAGGGCGATACCGCTTCGGGTGGTGACAAGGTAGTGACCCTAGAAACAGGTCTCCAGGTCACCACACCACTTTTCGTCAAAACGGGTGATCGTATCATCATCAACACTGAAAAAGGCACCTACGTCTCTCGTGCCTAGAAGAATCAGAAGCCAGCATATAAAGAGTGCTGGTTTTTGTATTTTTCCTAAAAAAATGGCTTAGAAAAGGGATGGAATGGCCGTATGCAGGCATTGCCCTTTTTCTTGAAAAGCGCTAGAATAGAGAGAGAAATCCTTGCTTTTAGCCAAGGGTTTTTTGAGAGGGTTGTCTATTTTCACCCTATGTCACTGACTGCCTATTTGTGGGGAATTCGTTTGTTTTTACTCCTTTCACTGGGCGCCTTCGTTGGTATCGTTTTAGCGGTTGATCCGTATCGAGCAGGGACAGTGGGGTCGATTCTTTTCTTTGTCAGTTTTTTCGGCGTCGTCTTGGGTATCACAACGCTCTGTGTTACCTGGGTGTATCGGAAAGGACTCGGAGAGGCAAGTGCTGCTCATCATTTGGGGGGTGCTTTCCGGCAGGCATTTCTCCTGGCACTTTTTTTTGAGGCTATTGTTTTTTTGCAGATGAACAGGCTGCTGACGTGGTGGGATACGTTACTCGTTCTCGCGGCAGTACTCCTTCTTGAGTTTACGTTTCGCAGACTCGTGAAGCATGAAGCATAAAGAGTGAATCATGATAAAGATATAAATTGAAGCAAGTATGGCGAAAAAGACAGAAACAACAGGATACAATGCCAGTTCCATTCAAGTGTTGGAGGGGCTAGACCCGGTACGGAAGCGTCCTGGTATGTATATTGGCGGTACTTCACTTGAAGGACTTCATCACCTCGTCTGGGAAGTAGTGAACAACTCCATCGATGAAGCGATGGCGGGCCACTGTAACGAAATTTCCGTGCGTCTCATGCCGGACAACTGGGTCGAGGTGGCTGATAACGGTCGTGGTATTCCGGTTGATATTCACCCCCAGACCAAAAAGTCCACGCTCGAGACGGTTATGACCGTGCTCCACGCGGGAGGAAAATTCGGTGGGAGCGAGAGCGGCTACAAAATCTCCGGAGGATTGCACGGTGTCGGTGTGTCGGTCGTGAACGCTTTGTCGGTCCATACTAAAGTGACCGTTGAACGCCAGGGCAAGACCTGGTTTCACAGCTACAAGCGCGGCAAGCCAGAAGGGGCAGTCAAACCTATTGGTAAATCAGATCGCACCGGGACAACGGTGGCTTTTCAGGCTGATCCGGAAATCTTTCCAGAAATTCAATACTCTTGGAGTAAGATCCTTGAGTATCTCCGTTACCAAGCGTTTCTTACCAAGGGCGTGCGCATCAAAGTCGAAGACTGGCGCGATGTCACGAATGAGAGCGAGGAGTATAAAGTAAAACGCCACGGCTTCTATTTCGATTCCGGTATCATTTCTTTCGTGAAGTTTTTGAATCGCAAGCGTGAGGTGAAGAATACGACTCCGTTCTATGTCGAGAAGAATATCGATAACATCAATGTCGAAGTGTCACTCCAGTTCACCGATGGTTTCAAAGAACACTTGTTTGCTTTTGCCAACAACATTTTGAACCCGGGCGGTGGAACGCACGTCACGGGATTGAAGATGGCGCTGACACGTGTCTTAAACGACTACGCCAAGAAGAATAACCTCCTCAAGGAAAAAGAGGGCTCCATGACTTCTGAGGACTTGGCTGAAGGGTTGACCGCGGTCGTGTCGGTAAAGCTCGCCAATCCGCAGTTTGAAGGTCAGACCAAGGATAAACTGAACAACGTGGAAGTTCGTGGCGCCGTGTCATCCGTGACCGCAGAAGCCCTCAATGAATTCCTCGATACCCATCCAGCTGATGCGCGAGCCATGATTGAAAAGTGTTTGCTCACCGTGCGGGCTCGTATCGCTGCTCGTGCTGCCAAGGACGCTGTGCTTCGCAAAGGGGCGCTCGAAGGCATGACGCTTCCTGGGAAACTCGCTGACTGTACCAGTCGCGATGCCAGTCGTTCAGAAGTGTACATCGTAGAGGGAGACTCGGCCGGTGGTTCGGCTAAGCAGGGTCGCAACCGTATGTTCCAGGCTATCTTGCCGCTTCGTGGTAAGCTCGTGAACGTCGAAAAGACCAGTCTTGATAAGGTGGTAAAATCCGACACCTTGAAACCGATTATCATTGCGCTCGGAGTGGGGATCGGTGAGACGTTGGATATCTCCAAACTGCGTTACCACAAGATTATTATCATGGCCGATGCCGACGTCGATGGTTCGCATATTCGAACTTTGCTCCTCACCTTCTTTTATCGTTACTACGAAGAATTGGTTCGGGGCGGCAACATCTACATTGCTCAGCCACCGCTCTATAGATTGGCCAAGGGGAAGGATGTTCGCTATGTCTACACCGATGCAGAAAAAGAGCGGGTGCTCGATGATATGAGAAAGGACGCCTCTGCCAAGGCGGATGCCAGAAAAGCGAAGAAGGCAAAAGTAGCTGCTGCAGGTGTTGAGGAGGTTGTAGAAGCTGGAGCTGCTCCCGAAGGTTCAGAAACAATCGGTGGCGTCGCTATTCAGCGGTATAAAGGTCTCGGAGAAATGAACCCAGAACAGCTCTGGGAGACCACCATGAATCCAGACAATCGCATCATGCTTCAGGTGACGATCGAGGATGCCGAAGCCGCTGATGAACTCTTTGATATCTTGATGGGTAGCGAAGTGGAACCACGCCGCCGTTTCATTCAGACTTACGCGAAAACCGTAAAGAACCTGGATATCTAAAGATAGGGAGAAAGAGAAGGAGCTTCAAAGCTCTTTTTTCTTTGGCTTGACCCCGCACCTTTTGTGCCGTTTTTTCAAACGCCCGACACAGTAAAATGTCCTGTGATTTTTTGAAATGCCGGCGCTGATCCGAATAGGATCGGGCTATTCGCCCGTGCGCCGGATAAAGCATATCAGCACAAAAGGTGCGGGGTTGACCAAGGGAATTATTTCTGGTAGACTGCTTTTACTCAAAAGTTGCTTGTATCGAGCTCTTTTTGGTACACTACAAACATGAAACTGCCACTTGAAAACATCCAATCGTTGGTTCGTTGCCCGGTCTGTAACAAGAAGTATCGGCCGGTCAAGATGCTCATCATCGACGAAGATGATAAGCGGACGACGTTTCACATGACCTGCGAAAGTTGTGGAGCGGCGGCGATTGTTTTTGTCTCGCTCGGACAGTTTGGTGTCGTTACCTTAGGGACGCTGACTGACTTGGAACAAAGCGAGGCGCGCAAGGTGTTTCAGGGTGAAGCAGTGTCTTCGAATAACGTTATCGAAGTCCACCAATTTCTCAAGAACTATACCGGTGGTGTAGAGGCACTTCTCTAATTTCATAGAATTTCAAGTATAATCAGCTAGTATTTTTTTATGGCAGAACTACAGCTTACCGCTACGCTTCGTGAAAAGGCTTCCAGCGCCGTGCTCGAACGCTCTCGCAAAGAAGGAAAGATCCCAGCCGTGATGTATGGACACAAAGGGGCTTCAAAGATGTTTTGGGTTGATTTTTTCGCCTTTAGCAAAGTTTTTGCCTTGGCTGGTGAATCGAGCATCATCTCTCTCCAGATTGGTGATGGCAAGAAAGCGAGTGTCATTGTCCAGGACATGGCTCATGATGCTATGACGAATCGCGTTTCCCATATTGATTTTTTTGAGGTGAGCATGGATGAAGAATTGGAAGCCCGTATTCCTCTCGAATTCGTTGGTGAATCCCCAGCTGTTCGTGAGCAGGGCGGTATCTTGGTGAAGACATTGGAAGAAGTGACGGTCAGCTGTCTGCCGAAGGATCTGCCTCATACACTTCCTATCGATCTCTCGATCCTGAAAGATTTCTCTACCCATATCCAGGTGAAGGACCTGGTTCTTCCGAAGGGCGTGAAGGTCCTCACTGATGAGCTGACGACGATCGTACTGGTCGAGGCTCCTCGTACGGAGGCTGAAATGGCTGCTCTTGATGAGAAAGTCGAAGGCGATGTGACCAAGGTAGAAGGCGTAGTCAAAGAAGTTGATCCCGCTACTCCTGCTGTAGCCGAAGTCAAAAAGGAAGAGAAGAAGTAGATTCTCCTCTACATTTGAACCAAAAGAGGCTCTTCGGAGCCTCTTTTTTTTGTGCCTTTTTACTCTTGACAAAAATAGATTTATCTGCTATTATTGAGCGTCCCGAGTGCCTTTTTGAAAGTGCTCTCTGGGCTGGCCCTTTGACAATGTAGGTGGGTATATCCCCCAGAAAGTGAATACAGATGTGATACAAGCATCCTCAAAGAGGGATGCGGTGATTG
The DNA here is from genome assembly GCA_964612055.1 of uncultured Bdellovibrionales bacterium. Classification (GTDB taxonomy): domain Bacteria; phylum Patescibacteriota; class Minisyncoccia; order Moranbacterales; family UBA1568; genus UBA1568. The sequence continues at coordinate 94,932 of CAZTBI010000003.1, read as the reverse complement.
CTACGGTTGAGTCGGTGCATAATGTCCGCTATCCGTACGCTGTCGCCACAGCCCAAGGTATCTCCGGAACGATTACGTTTTCACTCGGACCAGACGCAGATGTTTGGGAAGATGAGGCGTGGCCGGAACGTGGGATGAAGGTAGTTTTAGGGGACCTACGTAAGAAGGAAAAGTGGCGCGCCTATAAAGCGCGTTTCTTTCGCCCTGAAGACGAAGGTCAAGGTCAACTCAAGTTTTGAGGAAATCTCCATGGAAATCTCTCAGATGATGGGCTTTGTGATGCTGCTCGGGGTCTCGACTTTGGGCATCATCGGTGCGAGCCTCCTTGGTCACGACAGCGATGTTGAACTCAGCGATGGGTTCTCACACGGAGACAGTGGGCCCAGCCTGTTGTCTCTCCGCAACCTGTTTCTGTTCGGTCTCGGGTTTGGTGCTGTCGGTGCCATTGCGACTCACTTAGGATCCTCCCTTGTGATTTCGTGTATTGCCGGGGCCGCCACGGGACTGGTGATTGCTCTGCTTGGTTGGTTGTTCTACCGAACCATCAGTCGGCAGCAGGTGTCCACCAACACCAACACAGGGGACCTGGTCGGAAGCCGGGCCACCGTGGCTACGCGCATCCCTGTCGGCCAAATGGGTCAAGTCGTGACCACCGACAAGAATGGCAGCACCATCTACCTCTCCGCGCGATCTTCCGAGGAAGGCCGATCCTTCGTCGACGGCGAAACGGTCTACATCGTGGAGGCCGCGGGCAGCCTTGTCCGCGTTGCCAAGCAATCCAACTGAACCAACCAAGAAGGAGTAGTTGACCATGTGGGAAACAATCAATAGCGTCTTTTCGGCGCTTACCATTCCAGCGATCGTTCTGGTTCTCGTCGGCGTGGTTCTCGCTACGCTACGCACCGTTTCGAAGCTGTACACCAAGGTCGCGCCCAACGTCGTCGCGGTCGTCTTCGGCCGCAGGAGGAAGTCGGTCAGTGATGAGGGGAAGGCAATTGAACGTGGCTACCGAGTGGTGAAAGGCGGCGGCTTCCTGCGCATCCCCATCATGGAGGATGTGCAGACACTTTCGCTCAACACCATCCCTTTGGAGCTGAACGTCGTCGCTCCCAGCAAGAACAGGGTCCAGGTTCGTGTGAAGGCCATTGGCAATACCAAGATCCTCTCCGATGACGCTTCGCTCGCTCTGGCGATCGAGCGTTTCCTCGGCAAGGACGAATCCTTCATCAGTAACACGGCCAAGCAGAACCTCGACGGCGTGCTGCGCGGCATCATCGCCACGTTGACCGTCGAAGAGCTCATCGGTGATCGTCAGCAGTTCGAGACGAGTGCCCTTGAGATCGGCAATGGCAGTTTGGCCAAGCTTGGTCTGACCATCGACCTGCTGACCATCCAGGAAGTCACTGATACCGAAGGTTACATCGAAGCACTCGGCAAGCAGCGGACAGCGGAAGTCGTCGCGGAAGCACGCATCGGTGAAGCCGAGGCGCTGCGTCGTGGCGATGTCCAGTCTGCTGCCGCTCGTCGTGCAGGCGAAGTGGCCAAGGCTGAAGCGACCACTGCTATCTCGGATGCCGAACGCGCCCGTGACATGCAGATCGCCGACAACGCAGCCAAGGTCGGGGCCCAGAAGGCTCGTGTGCCGATCGTTGCCGAGATCGCTGCAACTGAAGAAGGCCAGAAGCTCAAGGTTGCTGGCGTCGCCGCCGAGCAAGCTGAGGCTCAAGCCCAAATCGCATTGCAAGATGTGATCAGGCAGCGGACCGAAGCTGAGATGAATGCCACCGTGATCGTCCAGGCCAACAAGAAGGGCGAAGCAGCGGTCATCGAAGCCCTCAAGAAGGGTGATGCAGCAGTTGCTGAAGCCACCAAGCGCGGCGAAGGTGCGGTTATCGAAGCTACCAAGAAGGGCGAAGCAGCGGTTGCGGCAGCCAACGCTGAACAGAATGCCGCTACTGCACGCGGCGAAGCACTCCGCGTCACGGCTGAGAAAGAAGCAGCTGGCCAGCTCGCCAAGCAGCAAGCAGAAGCGGATGGTCGTACGCGGTTGGCACAGGCCACTCAGGCCGAAGCCGAAGCCGAAGCCGCCGGTGAGCGTGCCAAGGGCCTCGCAGCAGCAGCTGTCGAGCAGGCCAACCTCGAAGCGCGTGCAACCGGTACGCGTGCTCAAGGCATGGCCGAAGCCGATGTCACCAAGGCCAGGCTCATGGCCGAAGCCGAAGGCATCGATGCACGGGCACAGGCGCTGGCGAAGCTCGACGATACTGGCCGAATCCTCATGATCCTCGAGGCACTGCCTCCGGTCCTCACGGCCGTTGGCGCAGTTGCCAAGGAGATCATGGTACCGGTTGCAGAAGCCATCGGCCAAGGTCTCGGCAACATCGACGAGGTGCGCATCATCGATATGGGCGGCAACGGCCAGGCTGGCAACGGCAATGTGCTGAAGCAGTTCGCTGCGATGCCGAACGAGACCATCTTCGGTCTCATCGAGAAGGCCAAGAGCATGGGGTACGGAGACGTGCTGAAGCAGTTCGCTGCCAAGTTCGGCTTCGACTTCGACAAGTTGACGCCTGATTCGATCGGTGAGGCCAAGACCGCACTGACCGGCGAAGCGTTTGCGACGGCTGGGGCATCTGACAAGAAGTAACTCGCTTTAGCGGCAACGCCGTGTGAAGCCCGAGCCCTGTCTACGCAAGTAGCAGGGCTCTTTTTCTTTTACCCTATGAAATTATCCGCATAAACGGATACCTTAGCTTCGCGAGGATTTCACTGGGTGAATTGACAGAAGGGCGGATTTTTGCTATGATGAGACTTACGTTATAAGGGTGGTTTTTGATTTCTGTCCTCAGGGAAAGTACAGGCATCCCTCCTAGCAGGTTCTTTCTGAAATGTGTGAAAATGGCAGTTCGCTGCCGTTTTTACCGGCTGAGGATAGAAATGAGAAACGACCACAAAAAAGACCAGCGTAGAGCTGGTCTTTTTCTATTGCGCCGTCTTTTTACGAAAGGCGCTTGGTGAGTTCGTCTTGTACCTGCGGGAAGAGTGTGGAAAGTGTCGAGAGTTCTTCGGAAGAAAAATTCTCTAGGACAAAATCATGGGAAGGCATACAGGCGCCTTTTACTTCTGTCGGGCGGCCGATACCGAGACGAATACGATAAAAGTCTTGAGTACCAAGTTTTTCGATGATATCGCTCACGCCATTATGTCCGGCAGCACGTGAGGATGTGGTGGCTTTGTAGGTGCCAGGAGCGATATCGAGATCATCATGGAGCACTATGATATCTTCGGGAGTGAGCTTATAGAAGTGCACCAGTTGACTCACGGTAGTGCCAGAGGCGTTCATGAAGGTTGTCGGTTTCACGAGTAACACTTTGTACTTACCGACTTGTCCCTCGCTTATCTCGGCAGACATCTTCTTGTTTTCGTGAAAGGCGTCGGTGCCCCATTCCTTCTGGAGGAAATCAAGACACAGAAAACCGGCATTGTGACGCGTGGTCGCATGATTCTTTCCAGGATTGCCGAGACCAATAACGAGCTTCATAGTTATTTCTTTTTCTTCGGTTGAGGGGGGAGTGGTTCGGAAAACATGAGATCTTCTTCGAGAGCAGCTTGATCGGCGGTTTCTTTGAGTGAAAAGGCTTCGGCGAGATCCCCTCCAATAACGATGAGGAAGTCGCTTTCCATGCCGCGTGAAGATACAAACGGTAGGAGAGGAGCTTTGGTGAGGGAAAATTTCCTGAGGAGCTCATCTAAACTCCAGGGCTTGGTAAGATTCCCTCGTTCAGTAATGATACTCTTTTCAGGGCGATTGTCCATGGAGGGGATCGAAAGGGCGGTAGCGGTCGCAAAACCCAATTCTTCTTTGGCAAAGGTGGCTATTTTCGTAGCAATGGCTATATCAGCTGGAGTGGAGAAGAGAGTCAGTGAGGCGGCCTCATTTTTGATCGCTTCTTTACGCCTCCTTTCTTCATCGCGGTGGAAGATGTCGCGACTGACGTCTTGTATCTCACTCCAGTTTCCAACACGAGGGACGAGAATGAAAGCGGCCACGCTCCCTACCTGGACATGGGAGACACGAAGGAGACTTTCTTTTTTCCAAGCGTCGATGACGACGGTGGTGACGTTTTGAGTATCAAGGGTTCGAGAGAGTTCCAGGAAACGAGCCATGTCTTCGAGTGACATATCGGTTTTGACGCTTTCACCGAGTGTCTCTAAGAGATGATTGATGGTGACGACATTAAAGAGCGTGCCTAAGGAAAAGGCTTTGCTCTTGATCGCCTGGATGACTTGCTGTTGGCGCTTGGCGCGTCCAAAGTCACCTTCTGGGTCATTGTGTCGCTCACGGACATATTTGAGCGCTGTGGCACCGTCGAGCGTCTGCCAGCCACGTTTGATCTCGAAGGTTTCGTAGCTGTAGTTTTTCCCTGGATAGCGGGTATCATAGAAATCCCGAACAACATCGACAGATATGCCACCTAGGGTATCGACAATCTTTTCAAAGCCATCGAAGTCGAGCGTCACAAAATAGTGGATTGGTTCTCCGGTGATATGTTTGATTGTTTCTTTGAGAGGCGTCGTCCCTTCATTGCTTGAGAGGCCGTACTGGTAGAGAGAGTTTAATTTTGTATAGAGACCGGTGTTTCCGATAGGGACGTAGAGATCACGGGGGAGCGAGAGGAGTGCTACTTGTTTTGTCTCGGTATCGATACTCATGATCATGACGGTATCGGTCAGATTTTTCCCAGGATAGTGTTCTCCGGCTCGTCCAAGGAGGAGGATATTGATTCGGCCAGAGCCCTCTCCTTCAAGAAGTCCGTTCTTCTCGATCAAAAAAGCGTGACCGAGGTCTTTGAGTTGTGTCATGAAAGAACGAGAAGAGGTGTTTTCAAATTGGATACGTTCTCCTAAGGAGATGCTTTTGGAGAGGAAGAATCCTACGAGGCAGAGCGTCAGGAAAAAGAGTACGCCGACAGCTCCCAGGAAGAGTTTTGCTATGAGTGTTCGAGAGCGCCTTTGCTTCAGAAATGTTGGTTTCTCAGATTCTGAAGAGAAAAAAGCGGGTTCGGAATCAGCCACAGTGAATGAATGTGGCGGTCGAGAGGAGCTTGTTTTTCGTATATCGTCCATGGATCGTAAAATGTCTAGAAATGCTTTGTTTATGGGATAGGATGACCCTTGCTTGAACGTGAAAAATCTGTTACAATAGTAATGTTTATTTTATTTTTGGCGCATTTTCACCCCTATGGGAGAGGATATTCGCAATACTAGCGATACGGGTACGGACCAAAAAAAGGAAGAGTACTTGGGTATCGGCGGACTCTTGCTGGAAATGGTACGAGTGTTTATTCTCGCCGTTGTTATCATTATACCGGTTCGGGTTTTTTTGTTCCAGCCGTTCTTTGTTCAGGGGTCGAGTATGGAGCCGAATTTTGAGGATGGCGAGTACTTGGTAGTGAGTGAGTTCGGGTACAAGCAGACCAATATTGGATGGTCGGACAAACCTTCTTTTCAAGTGACACCTTTCAAGGATGTCGCCAGACAAGACGTCCTCGTTTTTCGTTTCCCCAAGAATCCGAAAGAGTTTTTTATCAAGCGAGTGATTGGCTTGCCAGGGGAAGCAGTTGAGATCAGGCAAGGCAAGGTCATTGTCTATAATACAGAGCATCCGGATGGTTTCATCCTCGATGAGAGCGCCTACCTCAGCCCGGCGATTTTGACCAAGGATATGCCGCGCATGGAAGTCCCGGAAGATCAGTATTTTATGATGGGTGATAATCGCATGTTCAGTTATGACTCACGAGCTATTGGTCCGATTGGGAAAGAGCGCATCATTGGACGGGTACTGCTTCGTGCCTGGCCAGTAGAGCGCTTCTCGTTTTATTAAAAGTATATTTCTCTCTTTACCTTTAACGTTGTAGTGGTATGTCTCAGAAGAAAACAGTGGCTAGCAAGAAGACCGTCAAGAAAGAGATGACGAAGAAGGTTGTGGCACCTAAGAAGGACGCGGCGTTGACGAAAGAAGCCGCTGCCAAGAAATCGGTTTCTGTGAAGAGTCAGGAAGAGATGCTTCTTCAGACGCTTCGTGGTATGCGCGATATCATGCCGGACGAGCAGCCGTACTGGGAACGTGTTCGCAAGGCGCTCTCAGCCGCTTCTTCGGAATACGGATTCCAGCGCATTGATCTCCCGATGGTGGAATATGCCCACCTCTATCTCCGTACTATTGGAGAAGGGACGGATATTCTTGATAAGGAAATTTACCTCTTCAATACTCGTGGTGGTGATCGAGTAGCCCTTCGTCCAGAAATGACGGCTGGTTTGTGTCGTGCCTACATCGAGCATGGTATGGGAATTTTGCCCAAGCCGATTAAGCTTTTTACCATGGGACCGCTGTTTCGTTATGATCGTCCCCAGGAAGGGCGTTATCGCGAACACTGGCAGGCGAACTTTGATATGTTCGGGGAAAATGATCCGATTCTCGATGCTCAGATCATCCAGTTGGCCTATCGTGTGGTGCAGCAGCTGGGACTGAAGAATATTGAGTTTCAGGTGAACAGTATCGGAACACCAGAGTCACGTCGTGATTACGAGAAGGCGCTGGTGCGCTATCTCGAAGCGCAGAAGAGCAAGCTTTGTCAGAACTGTCGTGAGCGTTTGATTTCGAATCCAATGCGCATTCTCGATTGTAAAGAGGATAAGTGTGTGCAGTTGACAGCACATGCTCCGCAGTCGATTGACTATCTCGATCAGGAATCACGCGATCACTTCAAGCGCCTCCTCGAATATCTCGATGAATTGGAACTGCCATACTCTATCAATACTCGATTGGTACGCGGACTCGACTACTATACGAATACGGTGTTTGAAATCCGTTCCACTGATAAGGATGGTAAGAACTATTCCCTTGGTGGTGGTGGCCGCTACAACCGCCTGATCGAAACGCTTGGTGGCGAGTCGACGCCAGCGATCGGTTTTGGTCTCGGCCTCGATCGTATCGTTCTTGAAATGAAGCGTACTCAGGTAAAGCCGTATCAGGAACCAAAGCCCCGTGTCTTTCTGGCGCAGCTTGGGGATATGGCCAAGAAAAAGAGTCTGCGTCTGTTCTCAGCGCTCGAGAAAAATGGTATTCTCATAGCAGAAAGCTTTGGCCGTGGCAGTTTGAAGTCACAGCTCCGCGTGGCGAATCGTCTTGGTGTCGAAGTGACTATCATTGTTGGACAGAAAGAAGCGCTTGATGAGACAGCCATCGTGAAAGATATGGTTTCTGGAACACAGGAAACCGTGACCCAGGAAAAATTGGTGGACGCGGTGAAGAAGGTCTTGAAGACCAATCTCACGCTGAACGTCTAAGTTCTTGAGAGCACGTATCATGAAGACTGTCTTTGAAAAAATCCGCGACCGTGAACTTCCTGCCACGTTTCTCTATGAAGATGAGGAAGTGATGGCGTTCCCTAGTATCGATCCGATTGCTCCAGTGCATGTACTCATTGTTCCGAAGAAGGTCATCGTCAGTATCGCCGAGATGGATGATGAGGATGCTGCTACGGTAGGAAAAATGTTTCTGGTAGCTCGCAATATTGCTCGAGACTTGAAAATTTCTGAGAAAGGGTATAAACTGGTTATCCGGGTAGGAAGGGATGGTGGACAAGAAGTGCCGCACCTCCACCTCCATCTTCTTGGAGGGGCTCGTTTGAGCGAAAATATTCACCCAGTGTAATCCGGCTTTGCCGGTCCGCTCCGCGGAATTACACAGGGTAAACCCCGGTAATGATTGATACTTCTGCCCATAAGGGGAGAAAACATTTGAAAGGAGGTCTTGTATATGATTCAGGTAAAAAGAAAAGAGAGAGAGACAGCCGAAAGCTTGATTCGGCGCTTTTCGCGTCGCGTTCAGCAGAGCGGTGTTCTACGACAGGTCCGCAAACAGCGTTTCCGCGTTGAAGAACAGAGCCGTGACAAGAGACGTGCTGGAGCTCTCTATAAAGTGAAGATCCGTAAAGAGATTTCCCGCTTGAAGAAGCTTGGGAAGTTTGACGATGAAGCCCTTCGTGACATCAAAAAAAGAATCTAATTTCTCTTCTTCTGTTCTCTATGAGTCTCTATCAAACGTTGGGAGATGATTTGAAACAGGCCATGAAAGCAGGCGACGTGTTCCGTAGGGATACACTTCGCCTGCTTCAGAGTGCCGTGAAAAATGTGGCCATTGATAAGCGTCAGGCTCCAGCTGATCTTTCGGATACGGAAGTAGAGGAAGTGATCAAGAAACTGGTCAAGCAACGCAAAGATAGTATCGCTCAGTATCAATCGGGCAATCGTCCTGACTTGGCCGCCAAGGAGCAGGAAGAGCTCGATCTGCTTGCTACCTATCTGCCAGAGGCTATGCCGGAGGCGGAGCTGAAGGCTCTTGTGGAAGAAGCCCTGAAAGAAAGTGGCATGACGACCAAGGACAAGATGGGGCAGGCTATGGGGGTTGTCATGAAGAAAGTAGCTGGTCGCGCTTCAGGGGATGATGTCCGTCGAGTCGTCGAATCTCTTCTTTCATAATATGAGAGTGGTTGTCCGCTACACTGAAGAAGTGGCCACGCCTTTTAAGGAGACTTTTTTTCATCGTGTGGCAGAGGAGACGCTCAGGCGTTGCGCATCTCAAGTTCAGGCGTTACAAGAGAAAGAAGAAGTGTCGCTCAATGTGATAGCGGTTTCTTCTGAAAAAATCAAAGAACTCAATAAGACATACCGCGCGAAAGATGCCGTGACAGACATTCTTTCTTTTGGGGAGTATACTGATATCAAGGACTTTGAGAATGACACAGAAGCAGCGGTGTTTTTAGGAGAACTTTTTTTCTGTCAGGATTTTATTGCCGAGGCAGCAAAAGAAGATGAGGTGACGGGGGAGCATGAAATGATCTATGTTTTTTCTCACGGGGTACTCCATTTACTCGGATACGATCACTCGTCGGAAATGTTTGCTCTCCAGGATGCGGTCACAGAGCAGTGTATGATAGAGAAGAAATAGTTTCTCGATACCAAAAATACATAACAAAAATCTTTTCGTATGAAACATCTCGTCAGGAGCTTTGCTCATGCTATCAAGGGAATACTTTTTACTTTACGAAGCGAGCGCAATTTTCAGGTAGAAGTAGCCATGGCTGGAGTGGTTTTCTTCCTCATGTTCCTGTTACCGCTTTCGCATTTTGAAAATATCGTTTTGGTGATAGCTGTTATGTTGGTGCTCGCCTTTGAGCTCGTCAACACGGCTATCGAGAGAGTGATGGATATCTTGAAGCCACGAGTCCATCCATACGCCAGAGTGGTGAAAGATGTCATGGCTGGCGCCGTTTTTGTTATTTCTTTCGGAGCCTTGCTCTTAGGAGTGATCATTTTCTTTCCTTATTTCTTGGGAGCAGGCCGGATGTTTTAAGAAAAGAGCCACCTTGTCAAAAGAGAGCCTGGATTTTTTTGCAGTGACATGTATTTTGGGGTATAATGAGTGGCAAAGAGCTCCGTCTTGTACAGAGAGCTTGGGTTTCTTGTTCTGTCCCTGATATTTTTCTATGTCGAGAAGTAATTACTATGTCGGTCTTGATATCGGATCTTCGAATATCCGAGCCATGATCGCCGAAGAGATATCCGAAGAAGAGCTTCCTCGTGTTATCGGGATAGGAGCTGTTCCTTCTGAAGGTATCCGTCGTGGATCCGTCGTGAATATTGATGCCGTAGCCAAGGCAGCGAATGCTGCTTTGGAGCAAGCCGAGCGTATGGCCGGGCATCCAGCGGAAACGGTCGTCGTGAGTGTTTCTGGTACAGAGATTGCTTGTCAAAGTGCTTTGGGAGTGATTGCGGTGGGTCGGGCTGATGGAGAAGTGGCGCGAGATGATATGACTCGTGTTTTAGAGGAAGTGCAAACGCGACTGACACTCCCTCTGAACCGTGAGATTATTCATGTTATTCCCAAGGACTACCGATTGGATGATCAGAAGAATATCAAAGATCCACTCGGGATGCATGGAGTGCGTCTCGAAATGAACGCGCTCGTCGTGAGTGATAGTACGTCTCATTTGAAGAATATCAGTCGCAGCCTCGAGCAGGCAGGGACCAATCCCGATAGCTTTGTTGTGGAACCGCTGGCCGCAGCCGAAGCGGTGCTTCATGAGAAGCAGAAGGAGCTTGGTACCGTACTCATCAATATGGGTGGCAGTACGACGTCCTTGGCAGTTTTCGAAGATGGCGATCTTTTGCATCTGGCAGTGCTTCCAGTGGGTGGATCGCATGTGACGAATGATATTGCTATTGGTTTGCGCACCTCTATCGAAGTGGCTGAAGCGGTAAAGCTTCACTATGGCACCGCCTTACCGCATGAGGTGACAAAGAAAGAGGAAATAGATCTCGGCGTGATTGATTCTCAAGAAGAGGGGTTGGTTTCTCGTCATCATGTAGCAGAAATTATTGAAGCTCGATTGGAAGAAATATTTTTGTTCGTCAATACGGAACTGAAAAACATTGGTCGGGAAGGCTTGCTTCCTGGTGGCGTGGTGCTGACAGGTGGCGGCGCACTTCTTCCAGGAGTTGTGGAATTGGCGAAGCAGACACTGCGCCTGCCGGCACAGATTGGATACCCGAAGCCGCTCGGAGGTATTTTGGACCAGGTGGATAACCCGCAGTTTGCGACGACGATCGGATTGATTCTTTTGGCTCAGACGACGGAAGGCGAGAAAAAGGGTTTTTCTGTGCATGGAGCCTTCGGTTCTCTTCCAGAAGGACTGCAAAAATTCATGAGCAAGGCGAAGCATTGGTCACAGCGCTTTCTCCCCTAAAAAGGGGCTAAAACAAACACTTTTTATTATTCAGAAAGGAGATTTTTTCTCCCTTTTTGGCTTTTCTTGACACTCATTCTTTCCCTGTGATAGAGTAAATCTTCAAGCAAATTCAAGGGCTTGTACAGAATCGGTGGAGCGCAGTATACTATCGACACTGGCAGGACAACAATTTTTCTAATCAAAGATGTATGGCTGAGATCAAACCCGATATCGAAACATTCGCGAAGATCAAGGTGGTGGGTGTGGGTGGCTCTGGAAACAATGCTATTTCTCGCATGATCGATGCCAAAATCAAGGGGGTAGAGTTCGTCGCTATCAATACTGATGCTCAGGCTCTCCATCATTCCAAGGCTCAAGAAAAAGTTCACATTGGAAAGAACTTGACCAAGGGTCTTGGTGCCGGTATGAATCCGGAAATTGGTCGCCAGGCCGCAGAAGAAAATCGTGACGAAATCCAAGAAGTGTTGAAAGGGGCTGATATGGTTTTTGTTGCTTGTGGTTTGGGTGGCGGTACTGGATCTGGTGCTGCGCCGATCGTCGCTGAGACTGCCAAAGAACTGGGCGCTTTGACCGTCGGTGTTGTAACCAAGCCGTTTGCTTTCGAGGGTTCACAACGTCGCTCCATCGCCGAAGAAGCATTGGAGAATTTGAAGGATCGTGTGGATACGCTCATCACTATTCCAAATGATAAATTGCTTTCGATCATTGACCGTCAGACGACCCTAGTCAATGCCTTCCGTATCGTCGATGATGTATTGCGTCAGGGTGTGCAGGGTATCTCTGATCTGATTACCAAGCCGGGTATCGTTAATGTCGACTTTGCTGATGTGCGAGCTATCATGGAGGATAGCGGCAGTGCGCTTATGGGTATCGGTATCGCGGCTGGTGAAAACCGTGCTGTCGAAGCTGCCAAGGCCGCTATCAACAGTCCGCTCCTCGAGCTGTCTATTGATGGTGCCAAGGGAGTTCTCTTCAATATTTCTGGCTCTACCGACCTGACCATGCTCGAAATCAATGAAGCCGCTAATATCATCACCGAAAATATCGATCCGAATGCCAAAGTTATCTTTGGTGCGGTCACTGATGATCAGATCCGTAAGGGTGAGATCCAGATTACGGTGGTGGCGACTGGCTTTGATATCCCTCGCTCCAAAGAATCAGTGGGCTTGGTGAATCGGGCACCGAGTATTGCGAGCCGACAGCGTGCTGCTGAAAGAGCTGTAATCGAAGAGGAGCAGGAAAAAGATGAAGAAGAAATGCTCGAAGAGGCAATCACCTTTCCATCACGCAAGATCGAGCAGCCAGTGATGATTATCGAAGAGAAGATTCAGCCACGAGGCATGGCTCCTCGGAGTGAATCGAAAGAGCTGGTAGAGGAAGAAGACCTCGAAATTCCCGCCTTCATCCGCCGGAAAATGAAGAAATAGATCCGATATCAAAGCGCCCCACCCGGGGCGCTTTTTCTTTTTCATGATTTGTTGGTATGCTGAACGGGTAGTGATGCCAAAACAAAATCATGGCTATGAAACTTTCGGTAGAGCATCTGCGGACGTTGTTGAAATTTTGGGCCTTCGTACTGATCGTTTCTGCGGTCGGAGTCTATTTTCTTTCTGGAAACTACAGCCTTTCCTCACAAGCAGAACCGGTAGTGATCAATGCAGCTACTTCAGATGAAATCCCTAGTCTGTTTCCGCCTCGGATTACGGATATAGTGCCGGCACAAGATGCGGAGAGTATCCTTTTGGGTATTGAGGATCCGGTGGTGGTAAAGTTTGCTGATTCGGTGAAGTCATACCATATTCGCTTCGAACTCAGTCCGTCCATGGAACTCCTCTTGGAAAATAATCCGGAGAAGACGGAATTTCGACTGCTCCCCAAAGAACCGCTCCGTGAGGGGACGCGCTATACACTCAAGGTCTCGTATGTCTCGCGTGAGACACCGGATGCCGCTTACCGACCACTTTCTGAAACGAGCTTCATGACTCTTATTTCGCCAGTGGCCGAAGCCGAGCGTAATACCGTCACGCGGTTACGTGAAGCACTCAATGGTACGGTAGCGAGTCGGGAAGGGAGATATATTGATGTCGACCTCGCGCATCAGACGATGGTGCTTTTTGACAATGGTCAGGCGGTAGGCAGTTACCTCATTTCGTCCGGCAAGCGGGGTATGGATACGCCGAAAGGGGAGTTTTCCATATACAACAAAGCGCCCCGTCCTTGGTCCAAGACCTACGGACTCTACATGCCGTATTGGATGGCTTTTACCGCTGATGGTAAGTTCGGTATCCACGAGTTGCCGGAGTGGCCGGGTGGGTACAAAGAAGGGGCTGATCACCTGGGACGTCCGGTCTCGCATGGTTGTATCCGTCTCGGGGTGGGTTCTGCCAAGGAGGTGTACGACTGGGCTGACACGGGCACCGTTGTTATGGTGCACTAGGGAACTGATCTTTTTTTGCTGAAATTCCTGGCTTTTTCTTTTCTGCCTCGAGTCTGCTATGCTGGAGGCATCAGGTTTTTCCCTATGAGCCGCTCCTATGGTTTGCCCATTCTGTAATCACCCTAATACACGAGTTGTTGATTCCCGCGAAACCCAGGAGGGGCGGGCTATTCGTCGTCGTCGGGAGTGCGAAAAGTGTGCTGCTCGTTTCAGTACCTATGAAGAAGTGGAGATCTTCCGATTGTTGGTCATCAAGAAAGATGGGCACAAGGAAGAGTATGACAAGACCAAGATTGAGAAGGGACTTCGTCGAGCTTTTGAAAAACGGCCGTTTGCTGAAGAGCGGGTAGAAAAGCTCCTTGGTGAAATAGAATACGTACTTCATGAGAAGCAGGCGACGGAAATTCCGAGCCGAGAAATCGGCGCTCTGATCATGGAAAAGTTACGAGACGTCGATGAGGTGGCCTATATCCGTTTCGCTTCGGTCTACAAATCATTTGGCAGTGCCAAAAGTTTTCTCAAGGCTTTGGAAAAACTGAAATAGTCGTTATTCCACTCGGTATGCAGAAAGATGAGGTATTTTTTTGGAGTATTCTTTCTTTCATCATCGGTATATTTTGTGGGTCGTTTTTTATTCTCCCGCTCGTCCCACTTCTCCTCATGGGAAGTGCTCTCGGTGTAGCGGTGACGGTGGCGTTTCCGAAAAAGGAGGTCATTTTCTGTGGCCTCTTTTTTCTTGTCTGGTGCGGAGGGGCTCACCTTGCCTTGACGAAGCAGGTAGTTTTTCAGACACTGCCACTTTTCGAACAACCGGTTCGTGGTGAAGTGCGTGTTATTTCTGATCCAGAGGATAAGGATTTTTTCCGACACACGATACTTCGTTTCGAAAGATGTGAGAGTAAAGAGTGTCCGAAAGAACGGATCTTGTGGCAGGCCCCTTTATCTTTCACTGGTACGGCTGGAACCAGGCTTGCTTTCACTTGCGCGCTTGAGCGGCCGAAAAATTTCAACGATCAGTTTGATTACCGAATGTTTTTGGCCAAAGATGGCATTGGCTATACCTGCGTACGGGCCAAGGATGCAGTGCTCCTTCCAGAGGATAGAGAGGGGAAATTGTTTTCGTGGTTGTACATTCCCAAGCATATCCTGGAGCGGGCTCTTTCGCGGACGCTCTCTGAACCAGAGGCCGGACTGGCTAAGGGGTTACTCCTCGGTGGTGATAACTATCTGCCACGAGCGTTGAAAGAGGACTTTGCTGCCGTAGGACTCTCTCACATGATTGCGGTATCAGGATACAATATTACCCTTATTGCGGAGATGCTTTTGTGGCTTGGCCTATTTTTCGGTCTTTGGCGCAAGCAGGCGGTCTGGGCGGCTTTGGTAGGGATAGCATTCTTTATTGTAATGATTGGTATGCCGGCTTCAGCGTCTCGGGCTGGCGCTATGGCTGCAGTCGTCTTTGTGGCACTCCAAACAGGGAGACTGGCGCAGCCGATTAACGCTCTCTTGTTTGCTTGCGGTGCGATGCTCTTTTTCAATCCGCTCCTCTTGCGTTACGATTTGGGATTCCAACTTTCATTTTTGGCGACCCTGGGTATTTTGTGGAGTGCTCCCTATCAGGAACGCCTCGCTCGCTTCGGGTTTCTCACACGACATATTGGAGAGGTTGTTCTTATGACGATCGCAGTCGAACTTTTCGTATTGCCCATTATCCTTTTTTCGTTCCATACATTTTCGCCACTTATCATCTTTGGAAATTTTCTGGTGATACTGGTCCCTTTTGCCATGGCGAGTGCTTTCGGTGCCGCGCTCCTCTTTCTGGTTGTCCCTGGCGCACACCTTGTCTTATCCTGGCTTGCATGGGGCATCCTCTCGACGATTACTCGTTCGGTGGAGTGGTTGGGCAGTATTGATGGAGCCAAGATATCAGTAGAGAATTTCGGCGTCGTCCACGTGGTTGTGTGGTACAGTTTCCTTGTGATAGGAGTGTTTGTTTTGCAGAAATTTTTTCTTTCTCAGTCGTATGAACGCCCAGTATAAACTTTCATTCGTAGTACTCTTGGGTCTAGTCCTCATGGGCGGCTTGTTTTTGTGGCACCTTTCTGTTTTTGAGAGACAGACAGAAGTCGTCTTTCTCAATGTCGGTCAGGGAGATGCCATCCTCATTTCTCAAGGAAAGAATCAAATACTCATCGATGGTGGTCGGACAGGAAAGGAGCTTTTGGCTCAAATCGGTCGACACGTACCCTTTTGGGATAGAAGTATTGAATTTGTGATCGCGACACATCCTGACGCCGATCATATCGGAGGGCTGCCGGCACTTTTCCGTACCTATCAGGTGGGTCATGTACTCACAACTGGGGCAGAGAGTGATACCGAAACATCACGTTTCTTTCAGGAGGCCCTCTCCGAGACCCGTTTTGGATTAACCAAGGTATCTCAAGGAACCAAGATTACATTGCCACATGGTGGCGAACTTTTGATCGAGTATCCACTTACCCCTCTGTCACAGGAAGCATCTGATACGAATGAAGGGAGCACCATCGCTCGCTTTCTCTATGGTGAAACGAGTTTTCTCCTGACGGGCGATTTGCCACATGAGGAAACGGTCTTGCCCGATGAGGAGCCGGTGACCATACTCAAGGCAGCGCATCATGGCTCCAAGTATTCGACGAGCGAAGCCTTTCTCGATCTGGTGCAGCCCAAAGAGGCTGTCATCTCTGTGGGGAAGAATTCCTACGGCCATCCTGATTCAAGTGTCCTCGAGCGTCTTTGGAAAAGGGGGATTATCGTGCACCGGACCGATGAGGAGGGCGCTCTTCGGTATGAATGTTTAGAAAATGTATGCAACTTCGCTCCTTGAAGTGGTGTCTTGCCAAGAAGAGGCGAGTCCTGTATACTGCTTGCGATGTAGAAAATATGGCGTGATATTGCTATTGTTTATTTTCTGTGTCATAATAAGTTGTGATAAGTTTTTGAGCTATAGGATTTTATGGAGACTCATCCGAAAAAAGAGCGCACCCTCGTTATCGTGAAGCCTGACGGTGTTCAACGTTCACTCCTTGGTGAAGTCATGACTCGCATTGAGCGTACCGGACTCAAGTTTGTAGCGGTGAAGTTTCTGTTGCCAAAGGCCGATCAATGCTGGAAGCATTACAACAAAGACGACGAATGGTTCATGAAGAAGGGGACACGTGTTGTTGAAGACCGCAAGACTCACGGTCTGTCTATCGAAAAAGAAGCCATGGAATATGGGAAGGATATCATTCAGTCAAATGTTGATTTCTTTACTTCCGGTCCAGTACTGGCCGCTGTCATTGAGGGCAACCAATCTGTGGCGATTGTAAAGAAGTTAGTTGGAGGAACCGAACCAACAACATCCGATGTCGGAACCATTCGTGGTGATCTGACTGTTGATTCTTATGCGCTTTCTAGTCTCGATAATCGTGCCGTACGTAATCTCGTTCATTGTTCTGATAGCCCAGAAGAAGCGGAACGAGAGATTCCTCTTTGGTTCAATGCTTCAGATATCGTTTCCTATCGTCTGGTACAGGAACAGGTACTCTACGATGTGAATTTGGATGGCATCCTCGAATAGCAGTTTCAAGCGATTTTTCAAAAAATAGGTGTCAAAAATGGCCTCATAGAGGCCTTTTTTGTACCCTTGACAAAGTGGAGAAAGCAACGTATAATGCCGGGGTACCAAGTCACAAGCTTTGGCACGAAGGGTAATAGGGGGATGCATCACAAAGTGCATTCTTCGTTTGGTTGTTTGACATTTTGACGGTTCAATAGCAAAAGCAAGAAGGAGAGTTTCATCATGAATGCCAAAGAGAAGGATCAAAGCTGGTCCTGTGTCCGGGACAATCCCAAGTGCATCCTGCATGTGGAAGGCGGCCAGGCGTGCGTGAATGCTATGGGCGCTGGTTCGTGCAAGCGTCGGATTCACGGAGACCGGTCCGATCTGGTCATGATCTTTTTCAAGAAGCGGTTGGCTGCAGCGGCTGCTACCGCTTGACCCAATCACCCCGTTCGAGTTGAACAAGGAGTATGCCATGGCAAACGAAAACCCCGGGGGTGACCTCGGAAACGGTCCACTACCGCAACCGCAGAGCGGTTTGACGGCAGAGCAACTTGCGGCGAACACGAAGCTTGTGCTGAGTCGGTTCGATCAGCGCTTTGGTCTCGATGATGCTGGCATCACCAATCCGGCGCTGCAGCATTCGCTCGATCATCCGGAGCAACACGGCTTCTAAGCTGGCAACGCCAGCAACAATACAGAGGGAATCTCACGGTTCCCTCTTTTCATTTGTCTCAAATTTCGTTACGCTCACCTATATTTTACGGGCTGTAGCCTGCTGTAGGCAGGTAAATATATCGGGCGTCACAAAAAACAAAAAAAACCTCCCAGAATGGGGAGGTTTTTTGTTTTGGACTACGCAGTTGCTTTGGCAAGAGTGCGCAGTGTTTTGGTGGCCAGACGGAGTTTCATGCCTCCGAGACGCTTGGTCTGCACGTTTACCTTGAAAGTGCGACGACTGTGACGCTTGGAATGGCTGATTTTATTCCCAGTTTTCGTTCCACGGCCGGTGAGTTGGCAGGTTCGGCTCATAAGATCCTGTTGAACAGTTACAAAAATCAGAGTATCATAGAGAAGCTTTCTTGGCAAGGCCAAGGAAGAGAGTCGTTACTTTTTTCAGAAAACATGATGCACGAAATAGTTTTGGTCGGTTTTTATCTCCTGACCCTCATTTATTCGGTTATTATTCACGAGGTGTCCCACGGGGTGATGGCACTTTTTCTAGGGGATCTGACGGCCAAATATGCCGGGCGGCTCAATTTGAACCCCATGAAGCATATTGATCCGTTTGGATCAGTCATTTTGCCAGTACTTCTTTTTATCACTCAGTCACCATTTATTTTCGGTTGGGCTAAACCAGTACCGTACAATCCTTATAATCTGCGTGATCAGAAGTGGGGGCCCACACTAGTAGCTTTAGCTGGACCAGCCTCAAACTTTATTGTCGCCTTTGTAGCTGCTCTGATTGCGAGTATGTTGCCAATCGTTACAGCTGCTAAAGTAGACATTATTAGGAGGCTTTATATGGCTTCGCCGAAAGATGGATTCATGGATAAGTGGGGACTTTTAGCGGACTCTGTTGCGGGGTCATTTTGGCACATCATTTTCCTTATACTCCTAATGATTATCTTGTGGAATGTGGTTTTAGGGTGTTTTAATCTCTTGCCTGTTCCGCCGCTTGATGGCTCCAAGATTCTCTATACTTTCCTCTCCCTTTCGGAACGAACGGTCCTCATGATTGAGCAGTACGGACTTTTTCTCCTTATTTTCGTCATCTTCTTCTTTTCTGAGCCCATTGGTATTTTTATCAACTTTGTCTTGAGTCTTTTTCTCCGGCTTACCCTCTAAGCAAAAGCCTCTAAGGGAGGGCGGGGTTGACACAAACCTGAATCGTAGGGTAGTATAGGCACTACGGAAAAGCACCGCTTTTTTGTTTGTCTTTGTACGAGGGATTCCCCTCAGATTCTTTCAATAATAATCGCTCTAATTTTTTCCAAGTCCTGTGGCCACGATCAACCAACTTATCAAGCGTCCTCGTACTTCATCGGTGAAGAAATCCAAATCTCCGGCCATGACGTATTCGATCAACACGGTCAAGAACCGCAACACGTTTCACGATAGTCCATTCAAGCGCGGTGTGTGTATCAAGGTATCGACCACGACTCCAAAGAAGCCAAACTCCGCTCTTCGTAAGATTGCTCGTGTGCGTTTGACGAACGGTATGGAAGTGACGGCCTACATCCCAGGTGAAGGACATAATTTGCAGGAGCACTCGATCGTCATGATCCGCGGTGGTCGCGTGAAGGATCTCCCTGGTGTACGCTATCACATCGTCCGTGGTATCTTCGATGCCGCTGGTGTAGCGCGTAAGCAAAGCCGCAGCAAGTACGGTGCCAAGAAGGACAAGAAGAAGGATTAATTTCTCCCTGATATTTTTGTAAGACGCTATGCCACGAAGAAAACGACAATTTGCCCGTGAATGGAAGCCGGATACTCTGTATGGAAATCCGTTAGTTGGTCATTTTGTTGGCATGATCATGTGGTGCGGCAAGAAGAGCGTGGCTGAAAAGATTGTCTACGAATCATTTGATATTATCCATGAGCGTACCAAGAAGGGTGGTCTCAATACTTTTGAACAGGCGATCAAGAACGTTTCACCACTTTTGCAGTTGAAGAGTCGCCGCGTTGGTGGCGCCAACTATCAGGTGCCGGTGCCGGTTTCTGGTGAGCGTCGCCAGGTGCTCGCTATGCGTTGGATTCGCGACAGCTGTCGCAACAAGAAGGGGAAGGCTATGGCTGAGAAGCTGGCCGACGAACTCCTTGATGCTTCGAACAAAGTTGGATCAGCTATGAAGAAGCGTGACGAAACGCACCGTATGGCCGAAGCCAACAAGGCTTTTGCCCATTTCGCCTAAGGCTCTCCAATGTCTATTCCTGAGATGAATGAGAAGAAAGAAGAGTCACTTTTCTTTCTTCTTTCCTTTCATAAATCATAAAGTAAAATAATTTCCTTTTCATAAACGTGTATGGCTCGCAAGACTCCTATCGAGAAATATCGCAATATCGGTATTATCGCGCACATCGACGCTGGTAAGACAACGACGACGGAGCGTATTTTGTTCTACACCGGTATCACGCACAAGATTGGTGAAGTGCACGAAGGAACCGCGACCATGGACTGGATGGAGCAGGAGCAGGAGCGTGGCATCACGATCACTTCCGCTGCCACCACCTGTTACTGGAAGGGTCATCACATCAACATCATCGACACGCCTGGTCACGTAGACTTTACCGTAGAAGTAGAGCGTTCTTTGCGCGTCCTTGACGGTGGCGTGGTTGTTTTCGATGGGAAAGAAGGTGTGGAGCCGCAGTCTGAGACCGTATGGCGCCAGGCTGAGAAATACGAAGTGCCTCGTATGTGCTTTATCAACAAGATCGACAAAGAGGGCGCCGTCTTTGAAGAAGCGCTGTCTTCTATTTGGAACCGCTTGACTCCACATGCTGTGGCTATCCAGTACCCGATGGGACTGCGCGGTGATTTCTATGGTCTGATTGACCTCATGACCATGAAGGCCTACACGTTCGATGGCGACATGGGTGAGAAAGTGATTGAGGGTGAGATTCCAGCTGAGTACGCTGAGCAGGCCCGCGAATGGCGTGAAAAAATGGTGGAAAAGATTTCCGAAACGGATGATACGCTCACTGAGAAGTACTTGAATGGTGAAGAAATTTCGGTTGCCGAATTAAAGGCAGCGCTTCGTAAAGCGACTATCGCTGTGAAGCTTCATCCAGTGATGACTGGTACTGCTCTTCGTAATAAGGGCGTGCAGTTGGTACTTGATGCGGTTGTTGATTATCTTCCATCCCCAATTGATATTCCTCCAGTGACGGGCACTGATCCAAAGACCGATGCACCGCTTGTTCGTGAGACGCGAGATGATGAAATCTTCTCGGCGCTAGCGTTCAAGATCGCCACCGATCCGTTCGTGGGACAGCTGACGTTCTTCCGTGTCTACTCTGGTACGGTAAAGGCTGGATCCTACGTGCTCAACTCCACCAAGAATGAGAAGGAACGTATCGGACGTATTCTCCGTATGCATGCCAATCACCGTGAAGAAATCGAAGAGCTTTCCGCTGGTGATATTGGTGCTTTGGTTGGTATGAAAGTGACTACCACTGGGAACACACTCTGCGATTTGGACAAACCAGTGATTCTCGAATCGATTACTTTTCCAGAACCGGTGATCGATATTTCTGTCGAGCCAAAAACGAAGGCTGACCAGGAAAAGATGGGTATGGCTTTGAAGAAACTGCTCGAAGAAGATCCGACCTTCCGTGTCCACACTGATGAAGAGACGGGACAGACGATCATGTCTGGTATGGGAGAGCTGCACCTTGATATCTTGGTGGATCGTATGCGTCGTGAATTCAAAGTAGAAGTGAACGTCGGTCGTCCTCAGGTGGCCTACCGTGAAACCATTCGTGGCATGGCTGAATCCGAAGGAAAGTACATCAAGCAGTCTGGTGGACGAGGGCAATATGGTCATTGTTGGATCCGGGTGGAAGCCAATGAAACTGGTAAGGGCTATGAATTCGGTAACGAAGTAAAGGGTGGTGCTATCCCACAGGAATTCATCAAGCCGATCGACAAGGGAATTCAGGAAGCGATGCAGACGGGTGTGCTTGCTGGTTATCCAATGGTGGACGTGAAAGCGACTGTCTACGATGGATCGTATCACGATGTTGACTCTTCGGAAGCTGCGTTCCGTATCGCTGGTTCTATGGCGTTCAAGGAAGCTTGTCGCAAGGCCAAGCCGATGATTTTGGAACCAATTATGAAAGTGGTGGTCATTACTCCAGAAAACTTCATGGGTGATATCGTGGGTGACCTATCGTCCAAGCGTGGTGTCATCAAGGAGATGAATGCTCGTGGAGAGGGTACAGCTGCCGTCAAAGAGATTCATGCCGAAGTGCCTCTTTCGTCCATGTTCGGCTATGCGACTCAGATGCGCTCGATGTCGCAGGGTCGCGCCAGCTACTCCATGGAATTCGGTCACTATGCCGAAGTGCCAAACAACGTGGCGACTGAAATTATCGGTACCCGCACGGCTTCTGGTGATGTGAAGGCCGTAGCATAAGGAGGGGGGAATCACGAAACTTCCAAACCAGCCCGAGTGGGCTGGTTTTTGTTTTTGAAATTGACAACCACCTTCTTTTTGGGTAGTCTAGTCTGTTGGAAATCTCTCCAACGGGTTTGCTACGGAGACTTGTCATGTCAGCTGTCACAGCAAAGCAGTATGTTGATATCCGAGTCGGACATCAGGAGTCCTATCGAGAAGAATTGATCGCTTGGCTCAGGGAACGTAAGTTGGAGCTCAATCTCATATCCGCTCAGCGTGGTATGTGGAATGGGGTGAAAATCCTGCGAGTGTGTATTGAAGATGCGCAGGGATTGGCGACGTATGTCCTGGAGCAGTACCGGCTGGGAGATGACTGCGACTATGAAGTCCACCTGAGCTACATTGACGCTCAACGAGCTGACTACTGGCTGCCCGACTATGACACGGAGCACGGCTATCAAGAATTCAATTTCTGAACACCTCGGATCGGATCCCGCGTTTGGCTACGGTCAGCGCGGGGTTTTCATTACCAAAGTGTACACTGGAGGCCCTGTATTTTCCTCTCCGGTGACTTGGCTGGAGAGGGAATATCAGGACTGATGAGGAAGAAATGGTATCGGGGTTGACAGTTTTCCAACCAGTTGATATTATAGCGAGTGACGCTTTTTCTCGAGCTTTTTTCGTTTTTGACGTCTCAAGACTCGATAGAAAAACAAGCAAAGTTTTATAATAATTCGTTTGAATAAAAGGTTATGGCAGCAGAGCAATTCAACCGTTCTAAGCCCCATGTAAACGTTGGTACCATCGGTCACGTTGACCACGGTAAGACAACGCTTACCGCCGCTATTCTTCACGTCATGTCCATGAAGGGATTTGCCAAGGAGAAAAGTGTTGATGAGATCGACAAGGCTCCAGAGGAAAAAGAGCGTGGTATCACCATCTCGACCTCACACTGTGAATACGAATCTGATGTTCGTCACTATGCTCACGTTGACTGTCCTGGTCACGCTGACTATATCAAGAACATGATTACGGGTGCCGCTCAGATGGACGGCGCTATCTTGGTGGTGTCTGCCACTGATGGTCCTATGCCTCAGACCCGCGAGCACATCCTTTTGGCTCGTCAAGTGGGTGTACCAGCTATCGTGGTTTTCTTGAACAAGGTAGATATGGTAGATGACGCTGAATTGATCGACCTCGTAGAGGCTGAAGTTCGCGAACTCCTTTCCAAGTACGAATTTGACGGTGATAACGCTACTATCGTTCGTGGAAGCGCTTTGAAGGCTTTGAATGCTAAGAGTGCTGATGAAGCTGATGCCAAGCCAATTTTGGATCTGATGGCGGCTCTTGACACGCAGATTCCACAGCCAGTGCGTGATCTCGACAAGCCATTCCTCATGCCAATCGAAGACATTTTCTCGATCGAAGGTCGCGGTACAGTAGTGACTGGCCGTATCGAGCGTGGTATGGTGAACATCAACGAAGAAGTAGAAATCGTTGGTATCAAGGATACTGCCAAGACGGTAGTGACTGGTATCGAAATGTTTAACAAGCAGCTCGACAAGGGAACTGCTGGTGACAATGCCGGACTCCTCATTCGTGGTATCAAAAAGGAAGATGTCGAGCGTGGTCAGGTATTGGCCAAGCCTGGTTCGATCACTCCTCATACTGAATTTGAAGGTGAAGTGTACGTCCTCTCCAAAGAGGAAGGTGGTCGTCACACTCCGTTCTTCAAGGGTTACAAGCCACAGTTCTATATCCGCACGACTGACGTGACTGGTGAAGTGATTTTGCCAGAAGGAACTGAGATGGTGATGCCTGGTGATACCGTCAAGCTCAATATCAAGCTCTTGGCTCCAGTTGCCATGGAAGAAGGTATGCGCTTTGCTATCCGCGAAGGTGGACGCACTGTCGGTGCTGGTGTTGCTACCAAGATCACGAAATAATCCTGCTTCAGGCGGATACACTTCGAGACAACTTAGTGGAGAGTAACCGGTTGGCGGTTACTCCCACGATAGTTCTCTTGAAAAAAGGGAAAAGATAGATTATAATGAACGCAATGAAAAAGACAGAAACAACGCCTAATCTGCGTGTCCGAATCAAGATCAAAGCGTACGATCACAAGGTGATTGACCAGTCAGCGCGGAAGATCGTCGAAACAGCCGAGCGTACCGGAGCAGAAATTACCGGTCCAGTGCCGCTTCCGACAGAAATCCACAAAGTGACTGTTAACCGCTCGACGTTCGTGCACAAAAACTCTCGTGATCAATACGAGATGCGAGTGCACAAGCGCCTGATCGACATTATCAATCCGACAGCAAAAACAATAGACAACCTGACGAACCTTGATCTCCCCGCTGGTGTAGATGTGGAGATAAAGATGTAGTCACCCTCGTTCAAGTCCCTCTTCATTTGAAGTCTTCAGGTGAGAAGAGCGGATACTAAGCGAACCAATTTCAGGAAATCTGAAAACTGGCACGCTTCAAGCCCAGTTTTTTGTTTGTAAATAAGGATACTCTACGACGATGAAATTCATCATAGGAAAAAAACTTGGCATGACGACTCTCTTCGATGAAGCGAAGGGCGCCTTGAATATGACTTTGATTGCTTGTGGCGAGAATAAGGTGACTTTGAATCGAACATTGGAAAAGGACGGCTACCTCGCGATTCAGGTAGAGACCAAGAAAAATGCTAAGAAAACGGTCCGTAAGGAATTCCGTGTTGATCGCGCATTGACCAAAGAAAATCGCACGGAAGAGATACAGGAACTCGCCAAGGAATTGGAGAAATTTCCTGTCGACACGCAGATTGCCGTATCGGTATTTGCTGTAGGAGACAAGGTCAATGTCGCTGGTGTGACAAAATCAAAGGGATTCCAGGGTGTGGTGAAGCGTCATGGATTTGCTGGCGGTCGCGGCAGTCACGGCGGTAAGCACGACTTGCGCAAGCCAGGATCTATCGGTGCCACATTTCCAGAACACGTCATCAAGGGTCGTCGTATGGCTGGCCGCATGGGTGGTGAGAATATGACCGCACTCAACCTCTCAGTAGTGTATGTCAATGAAGCAGAGGGTTTGATCGGTGTGAAGGGTGCTGTCCCAGGTGTGAATGGCCGGATCGTCCAAGTGATGAGCGCAAACTAACTGTAACGAATGTATGTCTACTGTCACTGTCAAAAATATTGCTGGAGCTGATGTGAAAGAACTTTCTTTGAAAGAGTCTGTTTTCGGGCAGCCTTCCAATGATACGCTCTTGCACCAGGTATACGTTGCTTTGACAGGGAACAAGCGTGTGGCTATTGCTCATACCAAAGATCGGGGAGAGCGTGCTGGTTCCGGTATCAAGCCGTGGCGCCAGAAGGGAACAGGTCGCGCTCGTGCTGGTGCTACCCGTAGCCCATTGTGGCGCAAGGGAGGAGTCACCTTTGGTCCGACCAAGGAACGAAATTTTTCTAAGAATACCAATGCTAAGATGCGTCAGAAGGCCGTCATGATTGCGCTTTCAGAAAAGCTTCGTGCTGGAAAGTTAGTGGTTGTTGATACGCTCTCTTACTCTGAAAAGAAGACCAAATTGTTTGCAGAGACCATGAAGGCGCTCGGTATGAATGGGCGGAGCTTGACCCTGTCTCTCTCGGGAGATGAGTTTGCTCTCACTGTTATGTCTCGTAACATTCCAAAAATAGAAAATACTTTGACAGAAAACCTCAACGTAGTGCAGTTGTTGGATCACGAGTATGTACTCATGACTGAGGCTGGGGTAAAGGTTCTGGAAAAGCGTTTTGCTTCCTGGGATACTCCGACAAAGACCAAGGAATAAAGAAATTTTATGGCATTATTTGACCAGAAAACTGAAGAGAAGAAGTCGCTTCGCAAGCTTGCTCCAAAAGAGAGTCCTTTGGCCATGCGTCTTTTGTCTCGTCCACGTATTACTGAAAAGGCCTACGCTTTGAACGCGCAAAACAAATACGTTTTTGAAGTCACCAAGACATCAACGAAGAAATCGGTGAAGCGAGCCGTCGAAGAAGTGTATGGCGTCAATGTGGCGGATGTGAATATGGTGCGCCTGCCAGCGAAGAAGCGTGTTTCTCCGCAAAGCCGTACCGCGGGTTTCAAAGGGGCGGTCAAGAAAGCGATTGTAACGGTTGTGAAAGGACAGACGATTGAATTGTTTAAGACTTCGATGTAAAGAAGAAACTGTTATGGCGATTAAGATCTACAAAAAGAACCACGCTGGACGACGTAATATGTCGATCGTCAAGCCAGAAGGAATCACCGACAAAGCGCCGGAGAAGTCCCTGCTTGCTGCTCACAAAAAGCACGCGGGTCGTTCTGGAGGAAAGATCTCTGTTCGTCACCAGGGTGGTGGTCACAAGCGTCGCTATCGTATTGTTGATTTCCGTCAGGATAAGTTGAATATTCCTGGAAAGATTGCTCATTTGGAAAAGGATCCAAACCGCTCAGCCCTTATTGCTCTGGTATTCTACCGTGATGGTGAAAAGCGCTATATCCTCGCGACCGATGGTATGAAGCAGGGCCAGGAAGTGATCGCTGGAGAAAGCGTCCCAGTGGTGAATGGCAATCGCATGCTTTTGAAGAATATTCCTGTTGGAACGACGATTTGTAATATTGAAATGAAGATTGGGAAGGGTGGTCAGATCGTTCGCAGCGCTGGTTCTCAAGCGGTTTTGATGGCTCTCGACGGAGCTATGGCTCAGATCAAACTGGCTTCCGGAGAAATTCGTCTGATCAGCAAAGAGTGCTACGCTACCTTAGGTCAGGTTAGTAACTTCGAGCACAGTGCGGAGCGTATCGGTAAGGCCGGACGCAGTCGTTGGAAGAATCGTCGTCCGCATGTCCGTGGAAGCGCGATGAACCCAGTGGATCATCCACACGGAGGAGGAGAAGGTCGCCAGCCGATCGGTATGCATCCGAAGACCCCATGGGGTAAGCCGGCTCTCGGTAAGAAGACTCGCAGTCGTAAGAATCAGAGCAGCAAATATATCGTTCGCCGTCGTATCAAGAAATAACATTGCATTGAAGGTAAAAACCTATGTCACGAAGTCTCAAAAAAGGACCATACGTCGACCCTCGAGTTCTGAAGAAGATCGAAGGGAAGAAGCTGGGTGATCGCACTGTGATCAAAACCTGGTCGCGTGCTTGTGTTATCTCTCCTGAGATGGTAGGGTTCACCTTCGGTGTTCACAACGGTAAGGATTTTATTCCGGTATTTACGACAGAAGAGATGGTAGGACATCGCTTGGGAGAATTTTCTCCAACTCGAACCTTCCGTCGTCATGGAGGAAAGATGCAGAAAGAAATTGAAATAGCTGCGAAGCAACGTGAACTCGATGCTGCCAAAGCTGCCAAGGCGTCTGATGCTGCTACCAAAAAGTAATTGAAGTTATGAAAGTACGAGCTACCCTCAAAAACTTAAGAATCGCTCCACGAAAAGTCCGTCTGGTGACGCATGCTTTGATTGGCGTTGATACTCGCGAAGCCTTGCTTCAGCTCAAAAAGATGGTGAAGAAATCTTCTGATCCGCTCTATGTGCTGCTTGCGAGCGCGGTGGCGAATGCGGTCAATAACTTTGGCTTGGATGAGAATAACCTCTATGTCCACACGATCAACGTCGGTGATGGTCTTCGTCTGGAGCGCTGGTTGCCTCGCGCCTTTGGCCGAGCGACTCCGCTTCTCCGCCGTGGATCGAACGTAACGATTATTCTGGAAGAGCGCATTGAAGGAAAGAATCGTACGGAAAAGAAAAAGCCTGTAGTAAAGGCGGTAAAAGAAAAAGAACTTGAATCTGTAGACCAGGAAGAGAAAAAGGAAGAGAAGAAAGGAATGGCTCTGCCAAAAATAGAGTCAAAGAAAGAAGCCGTGAAGGGAAGCAAGCCAGCTGGTGGCAAGGTGGTAAAGAAAATGTTTCAGCGAAAATCCTCATAACATAGAAATATGGGCAATAAAGTACACCCAACAGGAATCCGTCTCGGTATCACGACCAACTGGCAATCGC
Organism: uncultured Bdellovibrionales bacterium; assembly: GCA_964612055.1. GTDB lineage: Bacteria > Patescibacteriota > Minisyncoccia > Moranbacterales > UBA1568 > UBA1568. The sequence goes on along the minus strand of CAZTBI010000003.1, from coordinate 66,969 downwards.
GCTGGTTTGGAAGTAAGAAGACCTATCGAGAGCAGTTGCGCAAGGACATCGAGATCCGTGAGCTTATCATGAGCAAGTGGAAGGCGGCCGCTATTGCGAGCGTCACTATCGAGCGTTCTGCCAATGCGATTCGTTTGGTGATTCATACTTCGCGCCCAGGAGTACTCATCGGTCGTGGTGGTACGGGTATTGAGGATCTTTCCCGCGCTATTAAGAAACAATTCTTTCCTGGAAAAAAGGTAGAGTTGAAAGTAGAAGTGCAGGAAGTGAAGAATGCAGAGCTGAACGCCATGCTTGTTGGTCAGCAGGTGGCTGAACAATTGGAGAAGCGTATGCCATTTCGTCGGGTGCTCAAGGGAATGCTTGATCAGGTAGAGGGGAATAAGGAGGCTCAGGGAGTGAAGATCGAAATTTCCGGACGCCTCGGGGGAGCAGAAATGTCTCGTCGCGAATGGCTCTCTCGTGGAAAAATCCCTCTTCATACACTGCGCGCCGATATCGACTTCGCTCGTACTGAGGCTCGCACAACGTACGGAGTGATTGGAGTGAAGACGTGGATTTACAAGGGAGAGAAGTTTACCAAGAAAGAAACAGAGTAAAACGCTTATGTTGCTCATGCCAAGAAAAGTAAAGCATCGCAAAGTCCAGCGCGGTGGTTGGTCGGGAAAGCCGGCGACCTCCGGGACGAGTGTGAGTTTTGGAAGCTATGGTCTCAAAGCCATGGAAGAAGGACTCGTCTCAGCACGCCAGATTGAATCTGCGCGTCGAGCGATGACTCGATCGATCCAGCGTGGTGGAAAAGTGTGGATTCGCGTGTTTCCTGACAAACCAATGACCAAAAAGGGTGAACAGACCCCGATGGGTAAGGGAAAGGGAAGCGTCGATCACTTTGTTGCCAAGGTCCGTGCCGGAAAGATGTTGTTTGAACTCGAAGGTATCCCAAAGACAGCAGCAGCAGAGGCTATGCGCTTGGCAGCACACAAGTTGTCCATCAAAACGAAGTTTGTCGTAAAGCAATAGGAATATTTGAATAAGGTGAGAGTTTATGCAAGCAAAAGAATGGCGAGAAAAATCTGAAGCAGAACGAGAGAAGGCCCTTTTGGAGCTCTCTGACAAGGTGCGTAAACTGCGTTTTGACTTGTCGACTCGTGAAGCAAAAAATCACAGTGATTATCGAAAGATGAAGAAGGATATTGCTCGGCTTTTGACACTGCAGACCGAAATGGAAATGGAAATCGCTGTTCCAGTTTCTGACACCAAATAGTTTTCCTCTTACATATACTTATGAAGACAACAACGACAACAGAAAAGACGAGCAAAGCTCCAACCCTGAAAGGTGTGGTGGTGAGTAACTCGATGCAGAAGACATTGGTGGTCAAGGTGGATACACTGAAGACTCATCCGAAGTACTTGAAGCAGTACCGCTCTTCCAAGAAGTACAAGGTTCACGTAGAAGAGAGTGGTAAGTACGCGGTTGGTACGACCGTTTCATTTCAAGAGTGTCGCCCCATGAGCCGCGGGAAGCACCACACGATAATTGCCTAGAGAATCTTCACTTTAAAGCCGTTACTATGATCCAAGCAGAATCAAGACTCAAAGTTGCTGACAACACCGGTGCCAAAATCATCGAATGTTTCAAGGTGCTTGGCGGAACACGCCGTCGCTACGCAGCGCTGGGTGATATCATCGTTGCTTCGGTCAAATCGGCTGAACCAAGAGGTATGGTGAAAAAAGGGGAGAAGGTCAAGGCTGTTATTGTTCGTCAGGCCAAGGAGTATCGTCGCAAGGACAATTCCTATATCCGTTTCGATGAAAATGCGGCTGTTATTCTCGATACGAACCTCCAAGATCCAAAAGGTACCCGTATCTTTGGTCCAGTAGCGCGCGAACTTCGTGAGAAGGGATTCTCCAAGATCGTATCGCTGGCTCCTGAAGTTCTGTAATGTATTAGAGTATTATGAAAATCAAGAAAGGCGACAAAGTACAAATCATGGCTGGCAAGGACCGCGGAAAGCAGGGCGAAGTTCTGCATGTGCTTCCGGTGACGTTGAAGGTCGTGGTCAAGGGTGCCAACATGATGAAGCGTCATATACGTCCTCGGCGTGATGGCGAAAAAGGGGAGCGCATCGAAAAAGAGGCTCCGATTCATGTTTCTAACGTCATGTTGGTCTGTCCTCATACCAACAAGCCAACCCGTGTTGGTTACAAGATTGAAGGCGGGGAAAAGATTCGCATGAGTAAACGGGCTGGCAAAGCTATTTAGAACTCTCTATGAAAACTCCATCAGTGAAGAAAATCTATACCGAAAAAGCTGTTCCTGCTTTGAAGCAGGAGCTTGGGATCAAGAATCCTATGGCTTTGCCTCGTGTTGCCAAAGTAGTGATAAACGTGGGTATCGGTAAGATCTTGAAGGATCAGAAGCGCGTCGATGAAGTGATCGCATCGCTTGAGGCTATTACTGGCCAGAAGATTCTCTTGACGAAGGCCCGCAAAGCTATCGCCGGGTTCAAGATTCGTGAGGATCTCGAAGTTGGTGCTCGTACCACGCTTCATGGGAAGCGCATGTGGGATTTCTTGGATCGTTTGTTTATGATCGCTCTCCCACGTGTTCGTGACTTCCAGGGAGTAACAATGAACTCCGTGGACCACAGCGGGAACCTGAATCTCGGGATTAAAGATCACAGTATTTTTTCAGAAATTGTCCCAGAAAAAGTGCAGCACATTTTCAGTTTCCAGGTAAACGTTGTAACCACTGCCAAGAACAGCGAAGAAGGTCGGGTGCTGTTTCGTTCCTTGGGAGTGCCGTTCCAGCAAAGTGACACTAACGATAAATAAAGTATTATGGCTAAGACATCTACCCAAGCAAGAGCGCTGAAAACTCCGAAGTTCTCTACCCGTATCGTGAGACGGTGTTGGAAGTGCGGTCGCAAGCGAGGATATTTGCGCCGATATGATATTTGTCGCATCTGTTTCCGTGAACTCGCCTCAACAGGTGAGATCCCGGGAGTGAAGAAGGCCTCCTGGTAGTATAAGAGCTATAAGCTAAAGAAGACTATGCTTGATCCAATTGCAGACATGTTAACGAGAATCCGTAATGCCCAGGCGGCAGGGAAGTCACTAGTGACCTTTCCGGCGTCGAAGCTAAAGCACGTGATCGCCCAGATCTTGGAGCGTGAAGGATTTGTCGCGCGCGTCGAAAAAGAGACGAGTGAAGACGGCAAAGAGGCACTGTGCGTTTGGCTCAAGTATACTGAAGTCTCTCAAACGAAAAAAGCACCGGCTATCAGAGAGATTACGCGCGTTTCGAAGCAGGGATGCCGTATCTATGTGAAAAGCCATGATGTGAAAAAGGTCAAGAACGGCTATGGTATCGCTATCCTCTCTACTTCTCAGGGCGTGATGACCGGAGGCGAAGCGTATGCCAAGGGCTTGGGAGGGGAATACCTGTGCAAAGTGTGGTAATTGACAGCGAGTAAGCTAATGTTATGAGTAGAATTGGAAAAAAACCAGTAGCCATTCCGAGCGGTGTTGAAATCACGCTTGATAAGCGCGTGGTACACGTGAAGGGTCCGAAGGGGACGCTCTCTTTCGAACATCGTCGTGAAGTTTTGGTAACTATCGAAGAGGGTTCGGTTCATGTAGCCAAGGGTGGCGATACCAAGAAAGCTCAGGCGCTGTGGGGCACGACTGCCAAGACCATTGCGAACATGATTATGGGTGTCACTGCTGGCTTTGAGAAAGCTCTTGAATTAAACGGTGTTGGATACCGTATGAACTTGCAGGGGAAGAAGCTGGTGTTAGCTCTCGGATTCTCTCATCCAGTAGAGATGGTACTGCCCGAAGGGATCGCAGCGACTCTCGAAGGTAATGTACTGAAGGTTGCTGGTATGGATAAGCAGCAAGTAGGAGAGTTTGCAGCGGTGGTACGAAAGTTGAAACCAGTTGAGCCGTATAAGGGGAAAGGATTCCGTTACGTCGGTGAAATCGTACGTCGCAAGGAAGGAAAGAAGGCGGCCGCCTAACATGTGTATATAAGACGAAGAGTATGTTGAAGAAAGAAGCAAAAAAAGTGAAGCGGTTTGAGCGCAAGCGCCGCATCAGAGCCAAGATTTCTGGCACTGGTGATTGTCCTCGCGTTTCCGTTTTCCGCAGTCTGAAGAGTCTTTCTATCCAGGCGATTGATGACATGGCCGGCAAGACGGTGGCTCATGCTAAATTGGCTGATCTTGGAAAGAATCCAAAGAATACTGTTCCAAGTGCTACTCTTTTGGGAAAACTCTTGGCGGAGCGTCTGACACAATTGAAAATTACCAAAGCTGTTTTTGATCGTTCAGGATACCGTTATCATGGCAAGGTGAAGGCTGTGGCCGAAGCTCTGCGTGAAGGTGGTATCCATATTTAGTAAAATACTCAGTGATTCGTATACAATAATCGTATGGCACCAAAGCAAGGGAGAAAAATGGCACGACGTGAAAAGCCGGAGTTTGATCAGAAACTTCTCAATTTGGCGCGTGTGACGCGTGTTGTGAAGGGCGGTCGTCGTTTCCGTTTTCGAGCTACTCTTGTGATTGGAAACCGTCGCGGCAAGGTAGGGGTTGGTGTCGCCAAAGGATCTGACGTCTCTGATGCTATCAAGAAGGCCTACAACGATGCCAAGAAGAACATGATTACGGTAGAACTGACGAGCACTGGAACATTACCGCATGATATTTCAGCAAAATTAGGAAGTGCTCGTGTGCTTCTCAAGCCTGCTTCAGAAGGACGGGGAATCATCGCTGGTGGAGCCGTCCGTTCGGTAGTGGACCTCTTGGGAGTCAAAGATATCGTTTCGAAGTCTCTCGGTGCTTCCAATCCACTGAACGTTGCTCGTGTTACTGTGAAGGCTTTGGGACAGCTCAAGGCTCCTCGTGTTCCGAAGGCTCCAAAGGAGGCTCCAGTTGTAACTCCTGAAGTAGCGGCCTAAAACCTTTTTAAAGCACGTTTATGCAAATTCATGAATTGAAAGTAGCCAAGAGAAAAGAGCGCAAGCGCATCGGTCGCGGCGGCAAGACTGGTACGACCGCTGGTCGTGGTTCGAATGGTCAGAAGTCTCGTACCGGATCATCTGTCGACCCTCTTTTTGAAGGTGGCCGCTCGACTCTTTTGGAGCGCATGAAAAAGGTGCGTGGTTTCAAGTCGATTCATCCAAAGAAGCATACCGTGACTTTGGCTGCCTTGGAGCGGGTGCTTTCTGATGGTGATGTCGTTACTCGGGCCTTGCTTGTTGAAAAGCGCCTGGTGGACAAAAAGGCACTCCTGCACGGTGTGAAGATCCTTGCTACCGGCACGCTCACAAAAAAGCTCTCCCTTGGGGACGATGTCCTTGTCTCAGAAACTGCTAAAAAGGCTTTTACAGCCTAGCATCCTCTCTCAAACAGCTCTCTTCAAAGTGATTCCGAAATGCGGTATACTGGGTAGGAAACAGTAGCAGAAATACACATGAACGAGACTTTTCTCAATATTTTTCGGGTCCGAGAACTTCGCAACAAGATTTTCTTCATTCTCGGCCTGCTCGTCGTCTATCGTTTAGCCGCCAATATCCCTCTTCCTGGAGTGGATGTTTTGGCTTTGAAGCGCCTCTTCGAAGAAAATGCCTTTCTTGGACTTTTGAATATTTTTTCGGGCGGAGGACTTTCCAATATCTCCATCGTGCTTCTGGGTGTCGCGCCGTATATCACGGCTTCCATCATCATGCAGCTTTTGACCACGCTCGTGCCGAGCCTGGAGCGTTTGTACAAGGAAGAAGGGGAGCAGGGGCGTCAGAAATTCAATATGTGGACACGCTGGTTAACGGTGCCGCTCGCAGCACTTCAATCTTTTAGCATGCTGTCACTCCTTCGTTCTCAGAATATCTTGGGCGATATCAACCCGTTCACGATGGTGATTATTATTTCGTGCGCTACCGCTGGAACGGTTTTTCTCATGTGGTTGGGCGAGCTCATTACAGAAAAAGGTTTGGGCAATGGAGTTTCGATGATTATCTTTGCTGGTATTGTTTCGAGTCTCCCGACATCGCTTTCTCGCTTCGTTTCAACCTGGGATCCTTCGCAGATCTTTACCTACCTCACGTTCCTTATCTTGGCGGCAGTAACGATTGCGGGCGTGATCTTTATCAACGAAGGACAGCGGACAGTGCCGGTAGCCTATGCCAAGCGAGTACGTGGCGCCCAGGTGTATGGTGGTTCAGCGACACATCTGCCACTCAAAGTCAATCAGGCCGGCGTCATCCCGATTATTTTTGCGGTTTCGATTATCCTCATCCCAACCATGATGGCTAACTTCTTGGCGCAAAGTGCCAATGTCAAAGTGGCGAGTGTGGCGGTGAGTGTCAGTGCCTGGCTTCAGGATCAGTGGGTATATGGAATTACCTACTTCGTTTTGGTAGTGCTTTTCACCTACTTCTATACGGCCGTTGTCTTTGACCCAGCAAAAATTTCTGAGAACCTCCAGAAACAAGGGGGATACATCCCAGGAATCCGTCCTGGAGCCACTACCGCTGATTATCTCTATCACATCATTAACCGTATTACTTTAGCTGGGTCGCTCTTCTTGGGCGTCATTGCAGTGCTACCTTTCGTAGTACAGGGCGTTACCGGAATCCAAGCCTTTTCTTTGGGCGGTGTCAGTATTTTGATCGTTGTATCGGTAGTCTTGGAAACAGTGAAACATATTCAGTCTCAACTGACTATGCGCAGTTATGAATCTTTCTAGTGAAAGAATAAACCTTTTCTTCAAGTACTAGACATATGCCCTTGAGAGACACCTACATCCTTCTCGGTTCAGCTGGGAGTGGCAAGAGTACGCAGGCGGAACTTTTGAAAAGTTCGCTCCATTTGGCGCATATTGATATTGGAGGAGAATTGCGCGCTGTGGCTTCGCATGATACCGAACTTGGTAAGCAAGTGAACGATATCATCAATGTGAAGCACGAATTCGTGCCAGACGAGGTTGTTTTTGCCGTACTGACAGATGCGGTGCGCTCTGTTCCGGAAACAGTGGGGCTGTTGATTGACGGTATTCCTCGGCGGGAGAGTCAAATACAGAAGACGCTCGATGTTTTGAAAGAGTCAGGAAGATCTTTGAACAAAGTGATTTTTATTGAAGTGCCGGAAGCGGTTTCAGTGGGGCGTATTTCCAAGCGCTATGCCTGTCAGGTTTGCAAGCGCACCTATATTTTAGGGAAGAACCTTATTGATAGCGAGAAGCCTTGTCGTTACTGTGGCGGCAAGATTAGCCAGCGGGCTGATGATACCGAAGAGGGAGTGCGTAAGCGTCACCAGATCTTTCATGAAGAAACTCTTCCGGTAGCCAAGTATTTTGAAGCCACTGGACAACTTCTTCACGTTGATGGCAATCAGGAAACTTATAAAGTCTTTAAGTATATTCTGGAGCACGTCCGTCCGGACTAACTATGGCGAAAGATTGGATCAAAACTGAAGATGAAATCAAGCGTTTGCGAGAATCTGGCAAGCGTCTAGCCACCGTGCTCGAGACGGTTATCAAAGCGGTAGAACCGGGTATGACGACGGAAGCTATCGATGTTTTGGCCGAACGACTTATCAGGGAGGCAGGGGGTATACCCATTTTCAAAGGCTACAACGCCGGTTCTGATCGGCCCTTTCCGGCTACTATCTGTGTATCGCTGAATGATGAAGTAGTACACGGTATTCCGCGGGCAGATCGTATTATCAAGGATGGGGATCTCCTGAAACTTGATATCGGTATGCGTTTTGAGGGGATGGTGAGTGATATGGCGCGTACCGTGATGGTGGGCAAGGTTACAGCAGAGGCAGAAAAGCTGGTAGCGGTAACCAAGGAGAGTCTGGAGCGTGGTATCGCGACGCTTCGACCAGGCGCTTCGATTTCAGCCTATGCAGAGGCGGTTCAGAGTTTTGTGGAAGAGAATGGCTTTTCCGTGGTGCGCGATCTCGTTGGTCATGGTGTCGGCCGAGAGCTCCATGAAGATCCGCAAGTACCAAACTATGTATCTCGACATATGCATGACTTTGTTCTTGAAAAAGGCATGACCTTGGCTTTGGAGCCAATGATTAATGTCGGCACCTTTACGGTAGATATCGCTCCCGACGACTGGACATTTATTACGGCTGATGGAAAGCTCTCCGCGCACTTTGAGGATACGGTAGTGATTACGGAGAATGGCGCAGAAGTTTTGACGAGAGTGTAGTTTGTGTAAAAATTATCCAAAGATATTCCTTTTCTTCCCCTTTCTTTCCGTCGAACATTTCTGACTCTCTCGACCGAGAAATGATCTCACATACTCGAAGCCATCGAGAATCAATCATTTCTAGCGGCTCATTCATCAGAAATGTTACCGACGTCAATCAGGAATTCAGAAAAGAAATATCTTTGAACAATTTTCTTCTATGAATGACGCAAAGAATTATCTCGGGCTTGATTGGGGCTCCTCCAAAGTGGGGGTCGCTTTGGCGCATGAGGAAACCGGTATAGCGCTTCCTTATGGGGTTCTCAAAAATGATGAGGGGCTTTTGGAAGAGATTGGAGCGCTTCTTCAAAAGGAAGAAGTCGGAACAGTGATTATTGGAATACACAAAAGTGACACTTATAAGGGGGATCACGAAGGTGAAAAACTGGGAAAACGTATATCGGAACGCTTCGAAGTAGCCGTGGAGTATCAGGATGAGATGTTTACGTCAAAAATGGCCCAGAGTAACCTCATTGCCCAGGGGTACTCTCAAGTTTCTTCTCAGGATGATACAGAGGCGGCTCGGATTATTCTTCAGTCTTGGCTTGAAAAAAGGTAAGAAGAGGGCGAGAAAAGCAGTGCAGTGGGTTTCGTTTTGTGTTACAATAAAGACGTGATTCGGAAACTTTTTCACCCGCTATTTTTTCTATGGAAACACCCTATCTTTCAGTTGTTATTCCGGCGTACAAAGAAGGAGAGCGTATCGGACGCAATTTGCTCGAGATCGATAAGTATTTGAAGAGCAAGAGCTATACCTACGAGATCGTGGTGGTCGTAGATGGATCTCCCGATAATACGGCGGAAGTGGCGCGTAACTATGCTCTGCAAGTGCCCTGTTTGCGGGTCATTGAGAATACCGAAAATCATGGCAAGGGATATGTCGTTCGTCAGGGACTTCTCGAAGCCAAGGGCAAGTACTGTGTTTTCCTTGATGCAGATGGCTCGACATCGATTACGCATCTTGAGACATTCTTACCACAGCTCGAGGCAGGTTGTGATGTCGTTATTGGTTCTCGGAAAGCAGAAGGCTCTTTCATTCAGGTGCATCAGCCCAAGCATCGTGAAATTTTGGGTCAGGGCGGTAACTGGTTGATTCGTATCGTCCTCGGACTCTGGAATTATCCTGATACCCAGTGTGGGTTCAAAATGCTTTCTGGTACAGCGGCTCACGAGGTAGCCAGTCGTATGGTGGTTGATCGTTTCGGATTTGATTTTGAACTCGTCATTCTCTCGCTCAAACTGGGGTTCAAGGTGAAGCAGATGCCGGTGCGCTGGATGAATGAAGAAGGCTCGACAGTCTCTCTCACTGGCCCGAATGGTTTCATTCAGGTACTCATTGATCTTTTCAAGACCAAGTGGCGATTGCTCTCTGGAGCCTACCGTATCACAGAGTACACGAAACGGGCACAGTAGATTGAGGCAACCCTTCGACATCCGCAAGCTTACGGATCAGGGTAAACAAAAACCAAAAAAATGACAGAACAAACAGCAGAAAAAACGAAAAAGAGTTCTCAAGAATCAGAGTTACGTCAGGATATCGTAACCGGTGATTGGGTAGTGATTGCGACTGGTCGCGCCAAGCGTCCAGATGCTTTTGTTCAGTCGGAACGCATTATAGCTCGTGATGAGATTGATCCTTTTGAAGATCCGGAAGAGAGTGGACAGGAGAAAGACGTGCTCGTGTATCGTCGCGAAGATGGTGATTGGAGTCTGCGGGTTTTTCCGAATAAGTACCCAGCCTTTTCTCGAGGCAGGCAGGTGAAAGAGCTCTCTCAGGGGCCATATTTTGCTATGTCTGGAGTGGGGTATCATGAAGTGATTGTTACGAGAGATGCTCATACATCACTAGCACTTCTTGACACTTGGCAGGTGGCTGAGGTGATTGATGCCTATCAAGAGCGCTACCTGGATCTCATGAATAAAAAGAGTGTTAATTATATTCAACTTTTTCATAATCACGGTAAGGAGGCTGGGGCATCACTCGCCCATCCGCACTCACAGCTCATGGCCATCCCGGTGGTCTCTCCTTATATTGAATCAGAACTGCAAGGAGCCGCTCGTTATTACAAGAGTAACAAGCACCATGTGTATGATGTGATGGTGGAGTATGAGCAGGAACGCAAAGAAAGGGTGATTTTTGAGAATGAGCACTTTGTCGTTTTCTGTCCCTTTGCTTCTCGAGCGGCATTTGAAGTTTGGGTAGTTGGGAAGCGTCACAACCCCTATTTTGAGCGCATTACAGAAGAAGAGAAGTTTACAGCCGCTGAGGCACTCCAAAAAGCGCTCCAATCTCTCTACTTGGGCTTAAATGATCCTGCCTACAATTTCTATATCCATACCGCTCCTTGTGATGGTAAGGATTACCCGCATTATCAGTGGCATATTGAGATTTTGCCTCATACCGCAAATTGGGGAGGATTTGAATTTTCAACAGGGATTGAGGTCTCAACTCTTCAGCCGGAAGTGGCAGCCGAATACCTCCGTTCCAAATTAAGTAGCCTCTGAAATCTATGCGCACGTTCCATGTCGTCGGAAATCTGAAAATGAACATGCTTTCTCATGAGGAGGCGCTTCAGTATATCGCCGTCTTGAAGCGAGAGTTGAAAGATCATGCGTATCGCCATGTCAAAACTACTCTCTGTCCGCCATTTCTGTATCTTTCTGATTTCTCTCATCTTCCCAAGGGCATAGAGTGTGGGGCGCAGGATGTCTTTTGGGAAAAAAGTGGTGCCTATACGGGAGAAATTTCTCCCTTGATGCTGAAGAACGCTGGCGTGACAGCGGTTATCATCGGGCATAGCGAGCGGCGTGCCATTTTAGGAGAAACCAATGAAATTGTGAAGAAAAAGATATCGGCCGCTCTCAAGAATCTCTTGATTCCTATTGTCTGTATTGGCGAGACCGAAGAAGAGAGGCACGCTGAAGAAACTGACCGGATCCTTTCTCTTCAGGTGCAGAGTATTTTTGCTGACCTTTCAAAGTTGCAGGCAGAGAAAATTATGATTGCGTACGAGCCGCGTTGGGCGATAGGTACTGATCAGTTGCCAACATCACAAGAAATTCTCCAGGTACGAGTGTTGCTGCGCAAGATACTTTCGGAAATGTTTGATGCCGAGACAGCCGACAAGATCTCGGTGCTCTACGGTGGATCGGTCAAGAGTTCTTTTTTGCCGGCAGTTTCTTTCGAGGCTGGGATGGATGGTGTCTTGGTCGGGCGAGAGAGTTTGTTTCCGTATGAAATAGCGAAAATGATGAATATATTTGAGGAGCGGGCGACTGCAGAACAGGAAGAAAAAAATAAAAAATAATCAGTATGATAGCAAACGTCAAAGAATTGTTGGAGAAGGCGAAGGCAGGCGGGTACGCGGTGGGTGCTTTTAATACCGTGAATCTTGAAACGACGCGAGCCATTATTGAGGCGGCCAAAGAACTTTCCTCGCCCGTTATTATTCAGATGACGGAAAAGACTTTTGATTATGCTGGTGGTCGGGCTATCTATCATCTCACAAAGAATATTGCCGAGTTTTATGCCCCTGAAATACCAGTTGGGATTCATCTCGACCATGGAAAGAGTTTTGAAGTAGTGGGCCGAGCTATGGACATTGGCTTTGCCTCTGTCATGTATGATGGTTCGCGCAAGGACTATGTCGATAATCTCATGATGACGAAGAAGATTGTTGAAATCGCTCACGAACGAGGCGTGGTTGTGCAGGCTGAACTCGGTAATGTTCCCTATATTGGGGAAATGCAAATGGAGACCGTTGACTGGGCGAAGTACATGACTGATCCAGATCAGGCGGCGCAGTTCGTCAAAGAAACCGGCATTGATACTTTGGCGGTGGCTATTGGAAATGCTCATGGTTTTTTTCGTGAACGAAGTGAGGCTGATTATGAGCGCCTATCCTCTATCGCTGAACTCGTAGAGGTGCCATTGGTTTTACATGGTGCTTCAGACTGGGAGGATGGCCGTGTGGCCGAAGTGATCAAGCGCGGGATTAGCTGCTTCAATGTCGATACCGCTACCAGATTGGCTTTTATCGGAGGCTTGCGTGAAGCGCTTCAGTCCGAGGACGAAACCGATTTGCGTAAGGTTTTGGGGAAAGGACAAACAGCTGTGAAAGAGGCAGTGAAAGCAAAAATACTGGCCTTTGGCAGTGCCCACAAGGTCTAATCATTAGCTATGAAATGTCATGAACAAGAAACGCATCGCTATTAATGGTTTTGGTCGGATTGGTCGCGCTGCTTTCAAAATCGCTTTGGAAAAAAATGATCTGGAAGTGGTAGCTATCAACGACCTGACCGAACCTTCCGTCCTGGCTCATCTGCTCCGTTACGATACGGCCTATGGTCATTACCGTAAAGAGGTGTCAGTGAACGGATCGAAACTGGTTGTAGATGGGAAAGAATTTCCTGTCTATGCCGAACCTGATCCTACCAAACTGCCATGGAAAGAGCTTGCCGTTGACGTGGTGCTCGAATGTACGGGGCGGTTTACTGATCAAAAAGGGGCCTCACAGCATGTTTCTGCTGGGGCGAAAAAAGTTATCCTCTCTGCTCCTGCTAAGGGCGAAGATGATTCGGTACCGACGTTTCTCATGGGTGTCAATGAAGATGAGTATAAAGGTCAGGCAGTTGTTTCCAATGCTTCCTGTACGACGAACTCCTTAGCTCCGGTAGCCAAGGTTATTCATGACAAGTTTGGTATCGCCAAAGCGCTTATGACGACGATCCACTCCTATACGGCCGATCAGAATCTTCAGGATGGTCCGCACAAAGATCTCCGTCGAGCGCGAGCCGCTGCTTCCAATATTGTGCCGACGACTACAGGGGCGGCGATTGCGGTGACACAGGTGATGCCGGAATTGAAAGGATTGTTCGATGGACACTCGCTTCGTGTGCCGACCATCGTCGTCTCACTGACTGACTTCACTTTTGTTTTGAAAAAGAAAACAACGGTTGAAGAAATAAACGCTGTTTTGAAAGCAGCCTCCAAAGAGGCTCGGTACAGCAAGGTACTTTCTGTGACCGAAGAGCCGTTAGTATCCTCTGACTTTATCGGGAATCCGTATTCCAGCATTGTGGACCTCTCTCTGACCAAGGTCATTGATGGGGATCTCGTGAAAATTATCGCCTGGTACGATAACGAGTGGGGGTATTCGAATCGTCTCGTTGAAATGGCAGAGCTTGTTTGATAATCACGTGTGCGTTTTATGAAAAAAGGAGAAGATCACGAGAGTCGTTTGACAGAAATAGCTGATACTTCATTCGGTAAACTTTCTGATGAAGAGATTCTGCAGTTATTGGCTGAACGGAAACGGTTGGAAGAGTTGCAGAAACAGTATGAGAAACTCCAAGAGGAGGAGGAAAAGCAAGCGCGTCTCGAAGAAGAAAAAACAGATATTGAAAAAGAGATTGATCGTTTGAACAAGTTCATTTCTCCGGATAAGCCGGATGACGAATTGATTCGGTTGATTGAGGAACGCAAGACTTGGGAGCTTAAATTAGCGGCCCTGACCGGACAGAGTCCTCGTACTGTGAGCGCCCCTCAATCGGAGCAGCCCGAAAAGACAACCGCTCCAGAAAAAGAGTCGGTAGCGGAAGAGGTGGCTCAGGTAATACCAGAACCGGTGGTAGTGAAGGAAAGTGTTCCGGAAAAAAATACTGTCAATGAGGCAGAAATAGAAAAGAGTCGCGAAGGACTAGGTATCGCCCCTGACGAAAGTTTTGGGCAGGAGCAAATTGCCGAAGCTGGCATGAGTACGGGGAATGAGTTTGCCCACTATCTTGAGGAAGTGAAGCGGGCGACGGGTTCTCTCGGGAAGGTTCTTGAGGGATTGCCGGCCAATGCCAAGAAGGATAAACCTTTCATGTTGGAGGTAGCCAAAGTTGATCCGGCCTATGCCATGCACTATGCTGACGCTAACCTCAAGAAGGATGAGGATTTCAACGTGAAAGTTGCCTCTGTGAAGAGTAGTCGTAACTCAGGGAGCGCTCTTTCGGAAATGCTTCCGGAGATGAGAACGGCCAAAGTGGTGGTGGCTGGTATCCGGGCTGATTATCGCAATGTTCGTTTCGCTTTACCACAGATGGAGGGGTATGATGAGATGCTTTCTCGAGCAAAAAGTGGTGCCATGGAAAAGGTGCAGGAATTGAAGGAAAGCGTTGATATCGGATTGTTGGTACCAAAGATTCTTCAGAAAGATAAGGAGTTCATGAAACAGATTGAACAGGTAGTTTCGAAAGCAGAGAAAAAATCAGCAGAGAAATAGCGTTGAGATTTGAGATAGATACTTAGAAAATTATGTACGACATCCTCATTCGGAACGGCACCGTTATCGATGGTAGTGGTCGGCCGATGTATCGCTCTGATATCGCCCTAAGCGAAGACAAGATTGTCGCGCTCGGTGATCTTTCTCATGCCCGAGGGGAGAAAGAAATCGATGCTGCCGGAAAATATGTGACTCCCGGTTTTGTTGACGTCAACAACCACTCCGATACGTATTGGCAGCTTCTTTCGAATCCATTACTTGAAAGTATGCTTTTTCAGGGAGTCACGACTATTATCGGGGGAAATTCTGGATCCTCTTTGGCGCCACTGGCTCGTCCAGAGGTCATCCGCTCTATCCAGAAGTGGACGGACGTAGAAAAGATAAATTTCAACTGGCTTTCGATGGAGGAATTTTTGCGGGAAGTGGAGAAACGTGCGCCATCGGTGAACTTTGCTACATTGGTAGGTCATGGTACGCTGCGTCGTGGCGCCCTTAAGGATGAGACGCGGGCTATTGCCCCTGATGAAATTGAAATGATGCGTGGTTTTTTGAAAGGCGCTCTCAAGGAGGGAGCGATTGGGTTTTCGACGGGTCTTCGCTACACGCATGCTCGTGGTGCTGGCGCTCGTGAACTGACAACCTTAGCCAAGACAACAGCTGACTTGGGTGGCGTCTATGCTACGTACGTTCGTGATGAAGAGGAGAATTTGGTCAAAGCAGTGGAGGAGGCACTCTTGGTGGCGCGAGAATCAGAAGCGCCAATCCATATTTCTCACTTGAAGGCTGTTGGTGAGAAAAACTGGCACCTCATGGACGAAGTGTTTAATTTGATCGAAACCGCTGCGCTCAATGATATTGAAGTGACCTTCGATGTGTATCCATATACGTCGACCGGATCAGTGCTTTACACGTTTCTTCCGGAGTGGGTGACGCAGCATGGTCGCAAGATGATGATTGAGCATCTGAAAGATCGTCAGACATACCTTTCGGTACTGCGTGATATGCACAAAAACTCCCATGACTACTCTCAGATTTTTATCTCCTCTTCGACGCTTTCAAAGATGATGACGCGGCGCAAGGTTTCTGAGATCGCAGAGCTGCAGGGGAAGTCTCCAGAAGAAGTGGTACTCGATCTTCTTTTAGCGAGTGATGGCCGAGCGATTGTTTCTGTTGAGGCACTTTCGGAAAGAAACGTTTTGAAAGCCGTGCAGCATCCATTTTCTATTATCTCGAGTAACGGTGTCGGGTATAACAAGTCGTATGCTGATACTGGTGATTTGGTACATCCAAGAAATTTTGGAACCTTCCCCAAGGTTTTTGCAGAGTACGTGCGTAAGGAAAAAGCTCTATCATGGGAGGAGGCGGTACACAAGATGACGGGCAAGCCAGCACTCAAGTTTCGTTTGGAAAAGAGAGGTATTCTGGAAAAAGGCTACTTTGCTGATCTCGTGATTTTCGATCCAGAGACTATAGAAGACAAGGCGACACTGGAAGATCCCTATCAGTATCCAGTTGGTATTTCTCATGTGATTGTAAACGGCGCTCTTGCCTACGAAGATGGGAAAATAGGCGCGAGAAATGGCCTGGTACTTCGTCAGAAACGGGGATTTTTCGGCTCATAAAAGCCACTTCTTTGGGGCGTGACAAAAGGGCGGTGATATGAGAGACTAGAGGCTCTTATGGCTACAGAATCTTTTTTCAAAAATAAGCGCGTTACCGTTTTCGGACTCGGTTTAAACATGGGCGGGGTCGGGACGGTGCAGTATTTGGTACGAGAGGGAGCCAAGGAGGTCATCGTTACTGATATCAAGAGTCGCGAGGAATTGGCGCCGTCACTCAAAAAACTTACTTCCTACAAGAACGTTACCTATGTCTTGGGTCAGCATCGACCGGAAGATTTCACTCGAGTCGACATGGTGATCAAGAATCCGGTTATCCCTTGGACCAATGAATACGTGAAATTGGCCTTGGATCATCACATCCCCGTGGAGATGGACTCCAGTTTGTTTTTTCGTTTCTGTAAAGCGCCGATTATTGGTGTGACGGGGAGTAAAGGAAAAACAACGACTGCTACTCTCATTGCCCACATTCTCGAGCAGGCCGGGAAGCAAGTGGTGCGGGTTGGTATCAGTCAGGTGGGCGTACTTTCGATGCTCGATCGGGTGATCAAAGATTCCGTAGTCGTCTTCGAACTTTCTTCGTGGCGTCTTTCGGCGCTCTCGTCACTAAAGAAAAGTCCGCACATCGCGGTGTTGACCAATATCTATCCTGATCATTTGAATTACTACAAGACAATGGCGGCCTACCAAGCTGACAAAGGAAACATCTTTCGTTTTCAGAAGCCAAGTGATATCGTAATCGCTGATTTCGATAATGAAGAGGCGCGTACGATGGTACAGGACGCTCCGGGAGCCATACTTTTTTCTTCAGTGAAACACGGTATCGAGGGAGATGGAGCGTGGCTTGCTGATGAGACCCTCTTGGTTTCCGAGCAAGGGAAGGAAAGTGTTCTTCTACCACTTGCTGATATCCCTCTCAAAGGGGAGCACAATACTTCCAATGTCCTTTTGGCCGCTCTCGCTTCGCTAGCTGCTGGTTTGTCGGTGAAGGAAGTGCGAGCTGGAATAAAAAACTTTCCGGGAGTTCCGCATCGTCTCGAAAAAGTTACTGAGAAAAAGGGCATTGTCTATTACAATGATACGGCGGCCACTATTCCAGATGCTGCTGTCGCGGCACTCCGTTCTTTTTCGGAACCAGTCATTCTCATCGCCGGTGGGAGCGACAAGCGTCTCGACTTTACTTCGCTTGCCAAAGAAATTTTGACCCGCTCCAAAGGATTGGTGCTCTTCAAAGGAGAAGGGACAGAGAAGTTACTTCAGGCATTGCAGGATCTTTTGCCGGCAGAGGAAAAGGGACGATCTTTTGAAGTGGTGGAAAGTATGGAAAAAGCAGTGGAATTGGCGACACGCGGAGCAGAGCCTGGAGACGTCGTTCTCCTCTCGCCAGGAGCGGCCAGTTTCGGGCTTTTCAAGAACGAATTTGACCGTGGGGAACAATTTCGCAAAGCGGTGGAAGCGCTGTAACGTCAAAAATTAGGGGGTATAGCCTTCTCGCTCCCAAGCAACTCTCTCATGCCGAGAAAATCCCAGCGTGATTTTTTCTGAATCTTCCGCCAAAACTTTCCCGAGGTGGGAAAGGCCATGCTTTTGGCTCCAGGCTCGCCTGAGAGAATTCTTGGGAAGAGAAAATACTTGCCTCTTGTATTCTTTTTAGTCCCTCTTGACCAGATTTGACTCTTGGTGTAATATACCCCCAGAGGGTATATTTTTCTAAGCCTATGCCAACGACCAAAAAAACCAGTCCCGTCCTGTCGCGTATCGCGCGCATCGAAGGACAGTTGAAGGGTATTCGGCGTATGGTGGAAGAAAAGCAGGATTGTCTCAAAGTGATCACCCAGGTAACAGCGATCCGCGAAGCGGTAGCCATGCTCGGGGTAGAGCTCTTGAAGGATGACATCGCCTGCAAGTGGGATGGCAAGAAGAAGATCGACGAAGCCTATCTCAAATCCCTTTTCAAAATGCAATAGTACCTTTTTGTAACCCAAACCAAACGGAGAAAACACATATGGACAAGTACCTTTCAAAAGTCACCGGTCACGCTCTCGTTCTTGGTGGAAGCGGCGGTATCGGCTCAGAAGTTGTTCGAGCTTTGGTGGCCAATGGCGCTAGCGCCGTGAGCTTCACCTATGGTCGCAACCAAGAGGTTGCTGAAACTCTGAAGGCAGAGATTGAAGCTTTGGGCGTGAAGGTCTTCATCGGCTCTATGCAGCAGCGTGATGAAAAAGAAGTAGCTGATTTCCTGACCGCGGCTGTGGCGGCTACAGGAATGGAGATATCGGTAGCAGTGAATGCTATCGGCACCTCACCTAATACTCCGCTTGAAGAACAGACTCAGGACGAATGGGAGAAGGTTTTTGATGTGAATGTCCACGGCTGTTTCTTCTCTACCAGAGTCATTGCCAACCGTATGAGAGACGCTGGTACCAAGGGTTCGATCGTGTTGATCACATCAACCAATGGAGTGAATTCTCAGTCACAGATTTCGGTTCACTACGATGCTTCCAAGGCTGCGCAAGCGCACATGATGCGTACCATCGCAGAGTACTATGCCAAGTTCGGTATTCGTATCAACGGTGTGGCACCTGGTTGGATCAATACGAGCATGAACGATACCTTGCCAGATGAAGAGCGGGCAGCTGAGATGGCTAAAATCTGGAGTGGTCGTTTTGCCGAGCCGGCAGAAGTGGCAGCATTCGTTGCTTTCATTGCGGGTTCTGGTGGTTCGTATATCTATGGCCAAAATCTCATGATTGACGGAGGCTATCGTTGATGAAAAGGAGGCAACCGTGTTTGACGGAACCTCCTTCTTTTTTTAAACAATAACCATTTTTTAAATAAATCTATGTACGATTGTATTATCATCGGTGGGGGACCCGGAGGGATAGCAGCGGGGGTGTATACGGCACGCAAGCAGATGAAGACACTTTTTTTGACGCAGGATTTTTTGAGTCAGTCAGTCGTTTCAGCTTCCATTGAAAACTGGATCGGGACAGTGACGGTACCGGGCTATGAATTTGGGCAGATGCTTGAGAAGCATTTACGGGCTCAGGAAAGTATTGAGATAAAAACTGGAACCAAAGCGAGCAAGGTTTCGGAAAGAACCGAAGGTGGTTATATCGTAGAAACTGAAAATGGTGAGCGTTACGAAACAAAGACGATCATCGTTGCTTCCGGTGGACGACATCGTCATCTGGGTGTACCAGGTGAAGAACAGTTCGTTGGGAAGGGTGTTGTGTTTTGTTCGACTTGTGATGCGCCATTTTTCCGTAATAAGAAAGTGGCAGTCGTTGGAAGTGGCAACTCTGCTTTGGAGGCAGTAGAGGATCTCATGCCGTATGCCGGAGAGATCGTACTCCTTGTTCGTTCCGGAGAATTGAAGGGTGATGCCGTGACCCAAGAAAAGATTCTCGCTTCACCAAAAGTGAGCGTCCGTTACCACATGACGACCCAGGCGATCTTGGGGGAGGGAAAGGTGACAGGTATCACAGCTCTCAATAGCGAAACGAATACACCGGAAGATATCATGCTTGATGGCGTATTCGTAGAAATTGGAATGGTGCCGAACACGGAATTTGTGAAAGACATCATAGATCTCAATGAGCGCGGCGAGATTATTGTTGATGCGAGAACTGCTGCGACATCGCGACCGGGCATCTTTGCGACCGGTGATGCGACCGATCTTCCCTACAAGCAAAATAATATTTCCGCCGGTGTTGGTGTGACGGCCGCACTTTCAGCGTACGATTTCGTCCGAAAGGGGAAGTAGCTCTTTACAAGAGTGAAAAAACGTGCTATACTGTATTTACAAGTAAGAGGACGGGTGTTTCCAGGGGGTGAAACACCCGTTTTCTTTTTTCCGAGAGAGTGCATTAACAGTGCTTTCTCTCGGGAAAATTTCCCACAAGTCCTTTAAAAATAAAAACCAAAACAAAAACAAGCAGGGTATGTTCCCATACTCTCGCCATTAGAATGGCAAAAATCACGGCTGGCCGAGAAAAACTTCTCCCAGCCGTTTAAAATTTCCCGAGACTTGAAAAGTGCCTTACCCTGGGCTATACTAGCCAGTATGGAAGTTTTTGAAATACAGGGTGGAAAAAGGCTTAAAGGCGAGATAATCGTCTGTGGTTCAAAGAATGCCACGACGCCGATTTTGGCTGCCACGCTTCTGACCAAAGAGACCTGTGTGATTAGCAATATCCCTTTGATTGAGGATGTTTTTCGTATGCTCGAAATTTTGGAAAGCTTGGGAGCGGAAGTGAAGTGGCGTGGGAAACGCACGGTCGCGATCACCGCTAAAAATATCGATCCGAAAAAAATGGATACGGAACTGGTGAAACAACTTCGTTCGTCGATTCTTCTATGGGGGTCACTGGCCGCGCGCTTCGATCATTTTTCTTTTTATCGTCCCGGTGGCTGTCTCATCGGTGCTCGTCCGGTGGATACTCATCTCGATGCTTTGCAGAAAATGGGCGTGCGAGTACAAGCAAAAGAAAAAGGCTATGTGGTTGATGCTACCAAGCGTCATCCGGCTATGGTGGTACTGCGCGAGTTTTCAGTGACTGGGACAGAGAATGCTATGATGCTTGCGGCCAGTATGCCAGGGAAGACAATTATCAAAATCGCTGCCTGTGAACCGCATGTCGAGGATCTGGGAAAATTTCTTGTGGCCATGGGAGCCAAGATCAAAGGTCTCGGAACGAATGTCTTGGAAATTCAAGGAACAAAAAAATTGAAAGGTGTGAAACATGCGGTGATTCCTGATGCCAATGAAGCCGCTACGTTTCTTATCCTGGGTGTAGCGACCGGTAGTCCGATCACGGTGAAAAACGCTCGTGAAGAACATCTGGATCTGGTCTTAGAAAAGCTCCGTGAATTTGGTGCTGATTTTTCCGTGAAGAAAAATGAGATTACCGTCGTGCCAGCAAAAAAGTTACGTGCTGTTACGAAACTCGATACGCGCGTCTATCCGGGATTGCCGACTGATGTGCAGGCGCCTTTTGGAGTCTTGGCGACCCAGGCGGAGGGTGAGACATTTGTTTTTGATACGCTTTTCGAGGGCCGCTTCAACTATGTTCCAGAGATACAGAAGATGGGTGGAAAAATTGAAGTGCTCAATCCACATCAAGTAGTCATTTCCGGAAAAACAAAGCTTATGGGAACGATGATCAAGAGCTATGATTTGCGAGCGGGGGCGGCTCTCATCATTGCGGCTCTGACGGCTCAAGGGAAAACCATAATCGAAGAAATTTATCAGGTAGATCGTGGTTATGAACGTATCGAAGAACGCCTACAAAAAATTGGCGCAGAGATAAAAAGAAAGGATCTGTCATGAGTTTTGATATGAAATCCATGTTTTTGCGGAAAATCGGGATCGACTTGGGTACAGCCAATACCTTGGTCTTTGTGCCAGGGAAAGGTGTGGTGATTAACGAACCTTCGGTAGTTGCTATTTCACTGACAGAGAACAAGGTGCTCGCGGTCGGTAATGAAGCCAAGGAAATGCTCGGTCGCACACCGGATACGATTGTGGCGAGTCAGCCACTGCGTGATGGTGCTATCGCGGATTACCGTATTACCGAGGCGATGCTTAAATACTTTTTGAACAAGGTGGGTGGTAGAGTGCGTTTCTTTCGTCCAGAAGTGGTACTGTCTATTCCTGCTGGTATTACTTCGACTGAACGACGCGCGGTCATCGATGCGGCACTGAAAGCTGGAGCCAAGGCTGCCTATGTAGTGAAAGAGCCGATCCTTGCTGCTATCGGGGCGGGTATTCCGATTCATACAGCGCAGGGGAATATGATTATCAATATTGGCGGCGGGACATCGGAGATTGCTATTATTTCTCTTGGTGGCGTGGTGGCGTCTCACAGTGCTCGTGTTGGTGGGAACAAAATCGATCAGGCCATTTCGGATTACATCAAGCGTAAACACAGTTTGGCGATCGGTGATCGAACGGCTGAGGAGATCAAGATGAAGATCGGGTCAGCTATCGCTCAGGTGAAGGAGGAGCACATGGATGTTCGGGGTCGGGACCTGATGGGTGGTTTGCCGAAGACGATCACGGTCTCGTCGAACGAGGTCACCGAAGCGATCCAGGATGAACTGCGTGAGATTATCAATGTCATCAAGCAGGTGCTTCAGGAAACGCCGCCGGAATTGGCAGCGGATATTATGGATAAAGGGATGGTGCTTTCTGGCGGAACGGCTCAACTGAAATATCTCGATCAGCTGATATCAAAGACGATCAATGTGCCGTGCTATGTGGCGGATGATCCAGCATTTTGCGTGGTGAAGGGGACGGGGATTGTGCTCGAAAACCTCGAGCTCTACAAGCGCAGTATCATGCTGGCGAAATAGTTTTGTGGCAGCTTCAAAAGATATTCCTTTTCTTCCCCTTTCTTTCCGTCGAACATTTCTGACTCTCTCGACCGAGAAATGATCTCACATACTCGAAGCCATCGAGAATCAATCATTTCTAGCGGCTCATTCATCAGAAATGTTACCGACGTCAACCGGGAGTTCAGAAAAGAAATATCTTTCCAAGCTTTCGAAATTTACCGGAATTTCTATGATCATCGGAATTGACGCGTCACGGGCGTTTCTCAAACGACGAACCGGGATAGAAGAGTATAGCTATCAGGTGATCAAGCACCTGCGTGATGAGCTGCCTCGTGATGCGGAGGTGGTTTTGTACGTTCGTAAGAAACTTTCTTTTGCTCACGGTCGTATGTCTTTGAAAATTCCAGATATTGATTTTGAGTTGCCGAGAAATTGGACAGTGCGCGGATTATGGGCGCCACGTTTTTGGACCCAGATAGGATTATCACTGGAAATGCTTTTTCATACGCCGGACGTTTTGTTTGTGCCAGCGCACACGGTACCGCTCATCCATCCTAAGAAGACGATCGTCACCATCCATGGTTTGGAGTATGAGTTTTGTAAAGAAGCCTACTCTTTTTGGGAGCGGGTCTACATGCACTACTCGATTATGTTTTCTTGTCAGGTAGCGAGCACGGTTATCTGTGTCTCAGAAAATACCAAGCGTGATGTGACGGGTTTCTATGGAGTGTCCGAAGGAAAGATTCGCGTTGTCTCCGAAGGCTACGAAAAACAATTACCAGAAAACAATCAACAATCAATAAAAAAGTCGGAGAAACCATACTTACTTTTTATTGGGCGCTTGGAAGAACGAAAAAATATTGTGCGAATTATCGAGGCGTTTGAAATGCTGAAAGAAAAGTACCAAATACCACACGAACTTCTCTTGGTTGGGAAGCCAGGCTATGGATACGATAGAATCAAACAACAGATAGCAA
This sequence comes from uncultured Bdellovibrionales bacterium, assembly GCA_964612055.1. Taxonomy (GTDB): domain Bacteria; phylum Patescibacteriota; class Minisyncoccia; order Moranbacterales; family UBA1568; genus UBA1568. The sequence goes on along the minus strand of CAZTBI010000003.1, from coordinate 43,502 downwards.
AGAGCAAATATCAGAGCGCCATTATCGAGAAAGGATACGTAGTCGAAGAAGAGAAATGGCCACTCCTTCAAAATGCTGATGTTTTTCTTTTCCCAACGCTCTACGAAGGTTTTGGCATACCGGTTTTGGAAGCTCAGAGTGTCGGGGTACCAGTGGTGACATCTAGTACGTCATCTTTACCCGAAGTAGCAGGGGATGGAGCGGTATTTGTGGACCCTGCAAGTGTAGAAAGTATCGCCGAAGGGGCTCAGAAGCTCCTTTCGGACGAGGGCATGAGAAATGGTATAATTTCAAAAGGTAGGGAAAATATCAAAAGATTCTCTTGGGAGGGGTGCGCAGCAAACCTTTCTGTTTTATTGAATGATTAATATTATGGGTACAGAAATGGCGAGGAAGAAAAAGATAGCATTAGTCCATGATTTTCTCGTTTCCTATGGGGGTGCCGAGCGTGTTTTTGAAATGCTTTGTGAAATGTATCCTGAAGCGCCCATTTATACGCTGCTTTATGATGAGGAGCGTATGGGTAGTCATTTCAAAGGACGTGAGATTTGTACTTCCTGGCTTGGGAAACTCCCGCGTTTTATCCAGAAACGGTATCGAATATTTCTCCCATTTTTCCCGGCCGCTGTAGAAAGTCTTGATCTCCGTGAATTCGATCTCGTGATTTCTTCTTCGGGTGCCTGGAGCAAAGGCATCATCACGCGGCTCAATACGAAGCATATTGCCTATCTCCATTCCCCGATGCGCTATGCCTGGGATTACCACGAGGCCTACCTGAAGGAGCTCGGAGCTCGAGGGAGACGAAGTATCTTTACGCGGATGCTTATGAGTTATCTCCGTATCTGGGATAAGCAAGCAGCAGAACGACCAGATATACTGCTCGCAAATTCTCATTTTACAGAAGATCGCATCAAGAAATACTATCGTCGCGATGCGGAAGTAATTTATCCCGGGGCACTTTTTCTCTCTCATGGGTCAAAGGACTCTCTTCCAATGGAGCCGTCAGAGAAAGAATATTTCTTGCTTGTCTCTCGGTTGACTCAGTCCAAGAAGATTGATGCGGTTGTGGACGCCTTCAATAAACTCGGATTACCACTGGTGATTGTTGGCAACGGGCCAGAAGCAGAGCGGTTGCAGAAGCGAGCCGGAAAACACATTCGTTTCACGGGTTTTGTCGATGACAACGAATTGACCCGGCTGTATTCTGGAGCGAGGGCTCTTATTTTTCCGTCAGAAGAGGATTTCGGTATGGTGGCGGTGGAGGCCTTATCATTTGGTGTGCCGGTGATTGCGCTTGAATACGGTGGTATCCGTGAGATTGTCCGCTCTGGCGAAACGGGGGAATTCTTTCATAGCAACGCTCCAGAAATCATTGCCGAGGGAGTACGACGCTTTTTGGAAAAAGAAGGAACGTATAGTGTTGATTCGATGAAAGCATCAGTAGCGCATTTCACCAAAGAATCATTTCAAGAAGGAATAAGAAGGGTAGTAGGGTAAGGTATTGGTTATGGATATTATTGGTCATCACAAGGAACGGAAGATGCTGCGGACATCTTTGGGGCAGGGAAATATTGCTCAAGCTTATCTTTTTACCGGGCCGCGCGGCATAGGAAAGAGTCTTTGTGCTCTGGAGTTTGCTTCACTTTTGGCCAAAGAGCCCGATTTCGAACCAAGCGAGGACAAGCCGCACCCTTTTGATGTCAAAATTTTGCGACCCTTGGTAGAAACAAAGCGAGGCGTGACCAAGTTGAGGAATATTTCTGCTGAAGCTGTTCGTGAAAGTTTAGGCTTCCTTTCTCATTTTCCGGTATCCGGTGGTTTTCGAGTACTCATTATCGAGGATGCGCATACGCTTTCGGAAACGGCACAGAATGTCCTTTTGAAGACTTTGGAAGAGCCGCAGTCGACGGCGGTCATTATCCTCCTGACTCACGAAGTGGGGAACATGCTTTCGACAGTCCTTTCTCGTGTCAAAAGAGTCCGTTTTGATTTTGTGCCAGAGAAAATCCTCTTTGACGCCGTTGCTTCACTGTATGATGAAAAAGAACTCTCCCAAGTGGCACCTTTCTTTTTTGCTTTGGGCCGACCAGGGATGGTACTCTCGGCCTTGAATGATCCGGCAGCCTTCACGCTTGAGCGAGAACTTTTGGGGCAATTGTTTCGTCTTTCGACTCTGCCTCTTGCCGACCGGCTGTCTTTGGCGGAAAAGTTAGGATCGCATACGGAACGAACGGTGCGGCTTTTGGAATGGTGGCTTCCAGGACTTCATCGTCAGGCACTTCTAGTGAGTGAAAAAAGAGGAACAGTGAGATTCTTCGCTCTTCTTGATGAAGTGGAGAAAACAATGAGACTGCTCAAAACAACACAGAGTAACGCCAGACTGCTTCTCGAGAAGATCTTTTTGGCAGTGTAAAAAATACAAAAGATATCAGCATGCGTTTTTTGTGGAAATCGCAATTGAAAAAAGAGCGCGGGAAGTTTCTTCCAAAGACGACGTCTGGGAAGAATGCTGTCCCACGCAAAGAACGCCTGGAATCACACCAGGGTTCTTCATCGTCTTTGCTTGGAGTTCTTTTTCTCTGGCTTCTTTTTTTTGGAACGGTGGGGTATGCCCTTATTTTCTCTTCGTACCTCGCATTGGCAGAGTGGCGCGTACAGGGACTGTCTCTGGTAGAAGAGGCGCGTTTTCGAGAGACGGTGGATCAGGAACTTTCACAGAAGTATCTTGGCTTCATCCCGCGCGGGAGTTTTTTCCTTATTCAGCCAGTAAAACTCGAACGCCTCCTCAAGGAGCGCTATCCTTTGATACAGAGTGTCGTTGCAAAGCGGGTGTTTCCTGACAAGCTTGAGATAACGGTAGAGGAGCGCGAGCGGATTATCCTCTGGTGCGTCGCATCCCTGTGCGGTCATGTTCTCGAAGATGGCAGTGTGGTGCCGATAACAGCGGCGTATGAGGAAGAAGGGAATCATTTGCGGACACTGTATCTTCGGGATGAAAGTTCTGAACCGCTTCGTTTTGGAGGCGAGATTTATGATGCTCCGTTTATGCTGTTGACCACCTCGCTCCAGTCCTCGCTCCAGGAACAGTTTGGTATTGATACAGAAAACGAAATGATGCTCGCTTCCCGCTTTGCGAACGAGCTGCGCGTGAAAACGAAAGAAGGCTGGGAGATATATTTTAGTACCCGCACACCGCTTGCGACTTCTCTTCAAGCACTACGACTTCTTTTTGAAAAAGAACTTCCCAGGGAACGTTTCTCAGAACTTCAGTATATTGATTTGCGTACGGAGAATAGAGTTTTTTATCGTTATCGAGACAGTGAAACGAAGCCATCTGTCGAAGAAGAGCCCGCTACCGACAATACGAATAAGAAAGATGAGAAGAAAAACAAAGAGTAGTACTACTTCACTTGTTCTTCGGAAATGTAGTAGATGAAGAAGGAATCCCCAGCCCGTGCGAGGGGATTTTTGTTTGTGAGCCAAGTGTAATTTTGTTCCCCAGGGGCTCGTTTCTTGTAGAGACTTTCTTGATAGAAGAAGGACGAGATAGCGTACCAGCCAGCTTCTGGTGTGCGTCCGCCCCACCAAGAAGTGTACTTGTCACCGAGATAGTATTTTGGATCACTCCCTCCAAAATAGTCGACGCGAATTTTTCCAATAGCTTCTTTCGGGAGATTTTGAGTCGCCTCATGATTGAGATCAAGCTCGGAGTTGAGGCATTGTTCAGGAGACTTGCTCTCCTGGCAGTTATTATACTGATTGACCCAGTGCCCGAGGTATTTCAGGTCTTGGCCCCAGTCGTAATTGGAATCAGTGGCGTAGAGGTAGCCTTTGGTGTGGCCACCAGCCGCGGCATTGAAGTATGAGAGGTAGCTTGGGTAGGAAAGAAGAGGGATGACGACGATGCAGAGCATCAGGATACCAATGAGACCACTCATCATCTGACGAGTCGTTGATTCCTTGGAATGGCGCTTGTAAAAGTCAGCCAAAGTTTTTCCGATGAGCATGTAGAGGAATGGCAGAATCGGAAAGAGGTGTCGGAAGCCGATGTTGAGGTTGCCCGTGATACTGATGTAGCTATAGAAGAGGATAAAAAAAGCGCCGAGATATTGAGCGATACGACTTTGGAGTGAATGGCTCAGGAATCTGGCTATGCCGGCATATTTTTCTTTGAGGAAGAGTCTGACGATACGGTAGAGGCTGTAGGAAGTCGTTGCGAGGAGTAAGAAGAGGAATGGGAGTGTTTCCTTGAGGAAAAAGACCACGGGAAAGTACCAGGGAGAAGCGTTCTCGGTAACGGTGCCAAGGAAGTAGTGAGTATTACCAGCAGCGACTCGGGAAAAAACCTTGGCCATACCAACAGAGTATTCAGCCATTGGGAGAAGGAGCGGCGAGGCGCTCATCCGTACAATGAGATCATGGGCGATACGGGCTGGAGCATTGGGCTGTGAGAGGAAGAGGTCGGCATGGGCGATGACACGTTCTCTCGGCATGCCGATGGTGTTTAAACCATAGACCACCCAGATAGTTGCGAAGCAGATGATGATGATAGCGAGGAATTTCCAAGCATATGAAAAGAGCGTCTGAAATACTTGGCCAGACTTTATTTTGGCGGTAGCGAAGAGCAGGGTGAAGAGGCCAAAGACAGGAAACACAAGAACGGCAGAAAACTTGACGAGCTCTGCTAGACCGAGGAAGAGGCCGGCGAGTAGAATGTTATTGCGAGAAGGGGCTTTGAGAAAACGAACGAAAAAGTAGAAGGCAAAAAAGATAAAGGCGGCGCTCCCGATATCAGTCGTCACATAGTGGTTGTGGGCGATAATATTGGGATCGAAGGCGTACAGGGTGACAGCAAAGACCCCGGCCAATGTTCCGCCGAGTTCTCTGGTCCACAGAAAAAGGACGATGCCAAGGAGAACGGCAATGAGCGTTGTCGGAATGCGGGAAAAAAACAAGACTTGCTCGGCATCGTTACAAGCGAGTTCTGGGCGAGTGCAGTTTATGAACATGTCACCGACGGACCATTGTTCGTTGGCTCCATCTTGCCACTCTGTTGATTGAAGTGGGAAATCGAGCTTGAAGGGGAGAAGAAAGAGGCCGGCGAAATCTTTGAGGAGTGGTGGATGTTCAGGGTTGAGGCGCATGTCACCATATTTGACGTAACTGTACGAGGCGGGGATGTGCGCTTTCTCATCATAGGTCATGGACTCTTGTGAGGAGACGACAAGTGAAAGAATGAAATGAAAAAAAAGAATACCGACGAGGATAGGGACAGCTCGTTTCTTTATAAACTCCATATTTTTCTCATTAAGTCGTTAAATCCGCTTGAGGCTGCGCTGTTGCTTCGGGGAAAATGATGACATCAAATTCTCCACCAGCTCGTCTTGGTCCGTTCATGTCGATATGTTCGATGCGGGCGTCAGGGTAAAGTTTTTGAATCCTCTCAGCAAGCGTGGCGTTATAGTTTGGCATGAGGAAGATACTGTTACGACGGATAGTGGTGTCTTTTTGTACGATCTCCATGTTGGCAACACGATGATAGGTGAGGAAATAGATCGGATGAGCGTAGACGGGGAGGCGGAAGCGGTCATTCTCACCTTTTTCGTTGATCAAGACATATTTGCGGGTGGTATCGGGCAGAGAAAGGAGGTAGTCTGCCATATTACGGTAGTTTTCGTTGAAGGCTCCGGAAGCATGAGTGCTACTAGCGAAGAAAACAAAGTACTTGGTGAGGTTGAAAGTAGCGCTCAAGAAGAGAGAAACGGTCAGGATAGACAGGAGGGCTACTTTGGTACCGGGTTGAGAACGAAGGGCTTTATTGAAGATCCAAAAAGCTGTCATGGTAGCCATGAGAAAGACCGGCATCTGGGTGCCGATAGAGCGTAGGGCATGAGGCAGTCCTTCATCGGTGAGAAACTCCGGCATGAGCATGACAAAAAACGATCCCAAAAGGAAGGCATTGGTCACGAGCCTAGTATCGCGATCGCCTTCACGAATACGTTTGCCAAGCAAAGTCACTGTCTGCCAGATAACGAAGAGGAATGAGGCTAAGAAGAATGTCCCGACGAAGGGATCAAGGATTGGGTAGGGAGGGTAATTGTGGCGCCAGTTCTGATCACCCCAGAAGTTGTACTTGATGAGCGAAATGGAAAAAGTCTTTCCGAGGGTGCCCCAGAGATTGCCATGGTTTATATCTGGAGCGAAGACGGAGATATGGGACGAGCGGGAAGAGAAGTCTTCTGGATGAGAAACAAAGAAGTAATAGAGCATCGGAGCAGCCGCGATGAAAGCGCCAAGAATAAACATGAGGCCGTGTTTCCAGAAGCGTCGTAGGAACTTCTCGTACGAGAGCATAAGCGCTGGTAGGAGAAGTACCAGGATGAGCGGGGCAACACGAAAGGCGATATAGGTATGGAGTCCGAAGCCAAAGATCAGTCCGGCGTAGAGGAAGTCACGGAGTTTCTGTGAGCGGAGACCGCGGAAGAAGAAATAGAAGGAAAACGTCAGAAGGAAGGTTGTCATGATAGCGCGGAATCCGATGCGCGAAAAATTGATCGCCCAATAGGAAGTGGCGAGCATGAAGGAAGCCAAGAGCCCAGCGCTTCTCCTATGAAAGAGCTCTTTCGCTAAGAGATAAATACCAAGCACCGAGAGAGTGCCAAAGAGAATGGAAGCGAATTTGAGCCCGGTAATGGTGTTACCGAAAAGAGAGATGAAAAAGGCCTGGATATTGATGAAGAGGCCTTCACGACCAAAGTTGGCTTCGTAAAAAATCTGAAAGTTTCCGGTTTCGAGGGCGTGAACGGCATCAACACCGTTGGCTGCTTCATCTGGATAGAGCCCGATCGGGATAGTTTCGATGTGCGTGAAGCGGACAAAAAAGGCAAAAGCGATGATGAGGAGCAGGGCTCCAACCGTCAAGAAAGAAAGCGTTTTCTTTTCGAACATATTTGTATGACAGCACACCTTTTTGGCGTATCTGTATTCTTTGTTTTTTTGTTTCTATGGTAGAATTATAGCAAAGTCCGACACAAAAGAAAAACTTTTTTGCTATGAAGTCCGCAGAGTATATCCCTCCTGTGAGTGGAGTTGTTGCGAATGAAACGAAAGTCCCGGCTGCTGCCAATGAGGGAGTTTTTGTATCTCTCGATGATCTGAAAAGAAATGGTTGGTGGAAGAATAAGGATGATGTGCGGGTTCGTGTCGATGCCGAGAGATGCGCATTGACGGATTATTCCTCCGGAGGCCAAGAAATTTTTTACGACAATCTGGAGGTGATAGCAGAGAAATTACGGAAAGAAGACTTCGTATTCTTTCCTATCGAGGGAGGAGCTGCTCAAGAAAGTGTTCAGGTACCTGTTCGGGGAGAGGATGTTTTGAAAGAGAAAGAAGCGACTCCTGATGCTGACCTGGAGAAGAGAGTGGAGCTTGCCCGAGAATTTGATGAAAAGATGGATCAGGGTACGAAGGAAGCGGAAGCTATCCTGGAAAAGATAAATGGTATCTTGTCACAGGCGCACGAGCTTTCGCAAGAGCATGGTTTCGAGGCGATCCGGGCCGTACTCGATGAAATCGCTTCTCAGGTGACAGAAAAAATAGAAACGGTGAATGATCTTTCAACTGCTGATGATATTGCCAATGAAAATTTAGTGATTGATGAAGCCTATATAGAAGGAAAACAGAAACGTTTTGAGAAGCTTCAGGCGCTTTGTGGTGAGCTTGATACGTTGAGTGAGCATGCGGCTCGTACGCTCCAGTCTCTTGAGAAGCTTTCTGCTCAGGCGAAAGAACATGATCAGGAGGTTCCTGCGATAATTTCTGGGAGTGATGGGGATGCTTCGGGAAAATTAGAGAAGGGATCTGGAAAAGGGGACAAGCCGAGCAAAAGAGAAAGAAAAGGCGGCAAGGGTGGAGGTTCTGATGGTGGAGACGGCGGGGATGATACGGACAGCACAGATGTTTCTCCAGCAGAAAAGAGGATATTAAAAAAGAAAGCACGGCTTTTAGAAAAACAGGAAAGACGGGAGGCCGAAGGTGTTCCTGTGCCAACTGTGGACGCGACAACAAAAGAAGTAGTACCTAGTTCGGAAACCCCTCCCACAGAACCAGAACCCGTAGGAGTTGAAACTCCTACTCCGGATGCTTCTTGGCGCAAAGAATTAGACGCCTTTCTCGAGCGTCCCAAAGCACGAGAAAAAGTGGTCATGATCGAAGAGATAATTCAGGGAGAGTGGGCTGTCTTTACTGAAAGAGTGGCGACAGTGGCTTCTGAAAATCAGTCATTTGTGTCTGACAGAGAGATGATGCGCTTGTGGAGGAAATATAGTCTCGGGGATCTAGAGGATATAGTGGCTGAGTATCTCGATAAGAATGAAGGCGTGTCGTGGCAAGAAGGACGGGCGGTGTTTCGAGCTATCGTCAGGAACTTAGAAGAGTCATCTAAGAATCAAGAATAAGAGATATGTCTCAGGGAGAAAAACCACCATTTTTGGATAGAAAACTCGGTGAAGAAGTGGCGCGGGCTGCCGCGGCTGAAATGCGACGACGCGTGGAAGCGACGCTTGCTTTGAACGTGCCTCTCCCTGTCACTTTACCAGAAGAGGTGGCGCCTGTTATTGAGCCCGTTTCAGTAAGAAGCGAAGATGTGCATGCGCGCACTGGTTCTCCTGAAGTATCTGAGTCATCTGAACCAGCGTCTCGGGATGATCAAAGCGGTCAGATCTTAGGAGGAAGGCGCAGAGCTAGGAAAGGGGTAAAAAATGTTCCTCAGGCAAGCGAGCCAGTCGTAGCGTCAGCTGTGGCAGCGGACAATCCTGATGATGAGGCGGCCGAAATCGAACGCTTGGTGAAGGCGGCAGCGGCCGCAGAAGCGGCTATCGCAAAGGAGTCTTCAAATGATCCTATCGTCCTTGATGCGCAAGCGCCAGGGCAAGTTCCTCCAAGGCGCCGTCCTTTGCCTTTGGAGCCAGCAGAAGGACAGCTAACTTCTGATCCTGCGCCAGAAAAAGCTCCTGTGGTTGAGGAATGGACGAGAGAACGTCTTTTGGCTGAAATTCCTGATCAGGCAGAGTTTCAACTTACCAATCCAAAGAGTGCCAAAATCAAGTCATACAAGAGAGTTGGGGATGATATCGTCAATGATAAAGGCGTGTCCGCGGTGAGTCAGGCACTTGGTCAGCTGAATAAAAAATGGGAGTTTTCGCTTATAAAAAAAGCGGAAACAGCCGGTCCTGTACCTGAGAATCCCGCTCCCGTAGCCGCGGAAGTGAAAGTAGAAGAGCCTGGTATTTATACAGCTTTTGAAATTGAAGTGCCCCCTCAGCCTGAACAAGTTAACCCTCCTGAGGCTCTGCAGCAGGAAATCGATGCTTTGAAGACTGAAGTAGCGGAGTTTCGGTATAAATATGCCGAGATGGATTATGAAAAAACTTCTGCCTGGAAAACGCTGAAAGGATTTTTCCGAAATATGACTCCTGATGGCAAAGACGATGCTGATACTGCGTATTGGAGTAGCGAGTATCATCAGAAGCTCATGACACTGCAGAATCTGGAGTTGGAACAGATCAAGCAGTCAGGGCTGAAGGGTGAAGCGCTCAAGGAACGGATGGCGGGACTGCTTCAGTACTACAAGTATGAACAGGCAACGGCTCTCTATAACGATCGGACTCAAGTACGGATGGACCGCCAAAATTTCGTTGGTAAAGCCTGGGGGAAGTGGGAAGAAATGGTGAAGGGGTATGGTAAGCTTTCTCTCTCGAAAAAGGTTCTTATTGGTGTAGGTTTGTTTGGTGTCAGTGTGGCGACCGGTGGCGTGGGAGCAGCTGGAGTGCTTGTGTTGAGAAGAATGATGGGTGCTACCGGCTTAGCATTAACCACAGATGCGTTGCTTGAGGGACTTCTTGACAAGAAGAGTCAGGAAAAAGCAAAAAAAGAAATAGAACAGTTCCAAGAAAAAAATTTCGATACTAATGATACTGATCTTACCTTTCAAAAGTACGCTTCTCAGGTATCGTTTGAGATTGAACGATTGAACAGGAAATTACAAGACAAGAAGCTGTTGGCATTAGCACGAAAAGAACTATCTTTAGGTGCAGGGGCGCTTGGGATGTTGGGAGGTTCTTTAGCTGCTCAAGCTATAAGCGATCACTGGGGTACAAGCTCAGGGACAGAAGGAGCTCCGGCCTCTTCGGTAGGGGCAGCCTCGGCGCCTGAAGCCGCCTCATCAGCGCCAGCTGAAGCCTCTGCTTCTGGCGTAGAGCAAGCTCCATCTGCGGCTCAAGAAACTCCCGATGTTACTCCGGCAGAGACTCAAGGATTTAAGGTTGAGTTTGAGCGTTATCAGGTAACGGATGCTGATGGGAAGCGGGGATTGTGGGGGATTTTGGAACAGCATCTGCCTGAGGATATGCTTCCTCAAACGGAAAAGAATCGCATCATCCAGTCTTTGGAAAATATCATCCAGCAGAAACTGGATCACATGTCTGCGGCTGAGTTTAAGGAAGTCGGTTTCCCGAAGGGAAATGTCGGTCAGATTTATGCTGGTACGGAGATCGATCTCGGCCGACTTCTGACTCCTGATGAAATCCAGGCGGTGATGGAGGGGAAGGATGTCACTTTGCCCTATGTCGAAGCGCCTTCCCATGTCGGTGGCGAACGCTTGGTCTCGAGCCCTGTGCCAGATACGGCTCATCCGGTCGCGCCTCAGGAAGCGGTTTCAGGACAGGCTACGGCACTACAGCCTTCTTCAGTAAAGCCGGCTCCGGTATTTACGCCTCAGAATGAACTGATTCAGAAAAATATCTCCTTTACTGATCCGAAGGCTTATCTGACGGAGCACCCGGAAAATCTCAGCCGTTACAATAGTACGCTTGGTCGTTTGCGCATGGGGATATTTATGATGAATCCGGGAGAAGCTGGGGTGCCGATAGAGTATGATTACACTTTAAATGGTGAGAAACTTGGTAGTACGCAGATTTCTCAAGTACTGAAGGATCTCAAAGGCTTTGATCGGGGAGTTTTTCAGAATCTTGACTATGATCGAGTGAAGAACCCTCTCCACTATGACCAGATGAAGGAGCTTGGGAAGTTTATGCAGGCTTCGGAAAAGGCCTTTGGTCCACAAGTCTCTTTGGTAGAGGTTGGTGAAAGTATTGACCACTATACTCGTCGGATGGCTACAGCGGCTCTGCGGACAGGGAAAGAAATAAAAGGATTTTATAAACCGTAATTTTAAATAATAGTATGGCTCTTGATTACAAAGATCTTCATGAGGAGTTTATAAAAGAATTTCATTTGGAGAATGTTCCCAAGGAGAAGCAGGATGAGCTCCTCGAAAAAATGGGGGAAGCGCTTTTGAAGCGTGTCTTTCTCGAAACGATGGAAAAGATTGGTCAGGAGGGGGTAACAGAATATGAAGCATTACTCGATAAGCAGGCAACACAGGAAGAAGTGGATGCATTTTTCGAAAGCAAAATTCCAGGGTACAATAGCTTTGTGAGTGATATTGTGAAGCAATTTAAGGAAGAAATGAAGAAAGCGGCATAAATCATGACTGTATCTGTATGATGGTACCAGAAGAAAAGGTTGAGCTGCCAAAGGAATCCGTGGAGCAAGTCCCGGCCACCTCTCCCGAGAAAGTACTTGATACTGAGAAGCTGGTGGTTCCTGAAACAGGGCGTGAGAAGACAGAGGAACGTTATCAGGAAATTCTTTCTCAAGTGACTCCAAAAGGAAACGTGACTTCTGGTGATGATGATGCGGTGATAGTTTTGGATGCCAAGCATATCGGTGCCTTGACTGATGAGGAGAGCAAGGTACAGAAATTGCTTGATCTCGCGAGTGCCAAAGGTGTGGCACATGCCGTCAAAGTGGCGCGCTCACTACGAGATTACTACGCGCTGGATCGGATGCATGATGAATTAGCGGACAAGCTCTACCAGGGATTGCTTGATAAAGGTCTCATTGAAAAAGAGTAGCCAAAAGAAAAAGAATAGCTAAAACAACAAAAACAAAATGGAGGGTTTTGACTTGAATATCATTCTCTTTCCGCTCGGCGCGTTGTTCGGGTTCGTTTCGCTTGTGAGCGGGCTTTTTTTGGTGGCGCGCAGTTTCCTCCGTTTCCGTTATCAGGTTAACCAGTCGCTCAACATGGACCTGGAGGTGATCAAGGTCATGCGCAAGAAGGAGAATGAGGGACAGTCTCAGAACGCCGAGGCTTGGAAAGATGAGATTCATGCTATGGAGCAGCTTCTCTCTTCGCTCGCCACGCTCAAACCGCTCGGGAGTTTTTTCAAAAAGTTTTTTTTTGAGGCGCCGAATATCGTTTTTGAAATTGCCAATCCCTCTTCCAGTGAAGAAATTTTCTTTTATCTTTCTATCCCCAAGCGTTACCGGGAAAGCGCGGAAAAGCAGATCCATAGTTTTTTCCCTCACGCCGTCGTTGAGAAAGTGACCGACTATACTATCTTTGCTCCGGGCAGTTACACTGCTGTTTCGCTCCTTGATCTCAAGGAAAGTCATGCTTTGCCACTCAAAACCTATCGGACGCTCGATGTCGATCCGTTAAACGAGATCTCGAACTCTCTTTCAAAATTGGAGACCGAGGCCGAAGGAGCAGCTATTCAGATTCTTCTGGCACCCGCAGGGACTGCCTGGCGATCTCAAGGGCGCAAGATCGCCCAGAAGATGCAGGAGGGAAAGCGCTTGAAGGATGCTCGCAAAGGCGATTCTCTGACGAGTGGCTTGGGAAAGAATATGGTTTCTGCTCTTAATCCTCGAGAGAAAAAGGCGCCAGTTCAGGAAGAAAAGAAGGTGGTCGTCCTTACTCCAGAAGAACAAGAACTGGTAAAGTCGATCGATAATAAAGCGAGCAAGGGGGCCTTCCGGGTGAATATCCGTCTCCTGGCATCAGCGGCTACTCAAGAACGCGCTGAAGCGATTTTGGGGCACATGGAGAATGCTTTTGGGCAGTTTGAGAATCCGGAAGTAAATAGTTTCCGGATCAAGAGACGGACCAAAGGGAAGAACGCCGTCTATGACTATATTTTCCGCAATGTCGATGATGAGAGCGTTATGGTATTGACCGTTGAAGAATTAGCTAGTATTTTTCATTTTCCGATCTCGACTACTGAAACACCGAAGATCAAATGGCTCAAAGCTGGCGCTGCTCCGCCGCCGGTCAATATCCCCGCTGAAGGGATCCTCCTTGGTTACAATGAATATCGTGGGGCCAAGACGGAAGTGCGCATCACAGAGAATGATCGCCGCCGCCATATGTATGTGGTGGGACAGACGGGCGTGGGAAAATCGAACTATCTTCAGGAAATGGCCAAGAAAGATGCTCGGGCCGGCAAGGGCTTCTGTTTCATTGATCCTCACGGCGATGCTATCGAGGACATTCTGACGTCTATTCCGAAAGAACGAGCCGAAGATGTTATTATCTTCGATCCAGCTGACGTAGCACGGCCGATCGGTATCAACATGCTTGAGTACGATCCAGCTCATCCAGAACAGAAGACATTTGTAATCAATGAGATGATCGGGATTTTTGATCAGCTCTACGATATGAAGGCGACAGGCGGCCCGATGTTTGAACAGTACATGCGAAACGCCATGCTCCTTATCATGGAGCATCCGGAGAGTGGTTCAACCTTGATGGAGATTCCGAAGGTGTTGGCTGATGAAGAGTTTCGCAAGTACAAACTGGCTCATTGTACTAATCCCATCGTCCGTGATTTCTGGTTGAAGGAGGCAGAGAAAGCCGGTGGTGAGGCAGCGCTTGCTAACATGGTTCCGTATATCACTTCGAAACTGACGACCTTCATCAGTAACGACATGATGCGCCCCATCATTGCTCAGCAGAAGAGCACGTTGAATTTTCGTGAACTGATGGACAGTGGCAAAATTGTTTTGATCAATCTCTCGAAGGGGAAGATCGGTGAGATCAATGCTCGACTGCTTGGTATGGTCATTGTCGGAAAGATCTTGATGGCCGCATTGTCTCGCGTTGATCTGCCGGAAGCAGAGCGCAAAGACTTCTATCTCTATCTCGATGAATTCCAGAACGTCACCACGACTTCTATTGCTCAGATTCTCTCTGAAGCCCGCAAGTACCGCCTGGTACTCGTCTTGGCGCACCAATTTATCGGTCAATTGAAAGAAGAGATCTCCAAAGCGGTGTTCGGGAACGTCGGATCACTGGTCAGTTTCCGGGTAGGACCAGAAGATGCCGAGTTTTTGGAGAAGCAATTTGCGCCAGTCTTTACGGCCAACGATATCGTGAATGTCGATAACTACCAGTGTTTCGTGCGTCTCCTTATGAACAACGAGCTCACCAAGCCGTTTAACATGAAGACGTATCCGCCGACCCATGGTGATCAGGAAGTAGCCAACGCTTTGAAAGAACTCTCACGTCTCCGCTATGGCCGTGATGCGACGATCGTCAATCGCGAGATCATGTCTCGTATGCAGCTTGCTGCAGGGGCGAAGGTGTAGCTCTAGTTTTATATTACATTTACTCCCAAGGAACTCTCCTGGGCCGATGAAATCCCAGCAGATTCCAGCTACTCTTCACCGAAACTTTTAGAAGACTAAAAGACCGGCTTTCGGCTACAAAGTCGCCCAAGAGAATTCTTGGAAAAAAGAGTGTCATTTGAATGTGATAAAAAGGCTTTTCTAAAGCCTTTTTATGTTTTTACACTGGACAGAAGTAAAAATATATGCTATAATGGAAAATTCCAATGAGAATTGGAATAAAGTTCCTCAACAACTGCTCGGAGGTCTACCGTGGAACAAGCAAAGAAACTGGCTATACCAGTGAGTGGTCTGCTCGGCTTTCTCATCCCCACGTACTTCGCGTGGACGGTGTATCAGCAGGGTATCCCGCAGAATATTGCCACCTGGGGCATGACGCTTCTCCTTGACGTACTTGGTCTGGTGCTGGTGTACCGCGCCGGTAACAAACAACCTTATCTCCAACTCGGATGGACGTTTGCAGCCCTCTGCATCGTTCTCGCTGTGGTACTTGGCAAGAGTCCGTGGCACTGGGGCTGGATCGAAAGTGCGGCGCTTGTTCTAGGCGGTGTCGCCATCATTCTCTGGTTGAAGCTCAATGCCGAAAAGGCCCTGTGGGCGTACATGGCAGCAGCGTACATTTCGTGTATCCCGCTCCTCATTGACTACTGGAAAGAGCCGCAGCCCAGCACGCTCTGGTTGTGGCTTTGGACGATTGGCACCTGCCTTCTTGCCGTTTACGGCGCTCCAAAGCGGGACTTCGCCAACACGTTCGTTCCTTGGGGAGCTATTGTTCTAAATGGAGGTATTGCTGTCCTCTGTGTCCTCTGAACCGTTTCGTCTTCAACCCACCTGCAGAAACCTGCTCCGGTGGGTTTCTTTTTTTACTTTAACTTAAACGAGAGAAGTGAGTTTTCGGTACCGATGAAGGCTTCGTTCGTTTTTTCATCAACGGAGAGAGAACGGGCCTCAGAGAGTTTTTCGTTACTATAGGTATTCAGAAGTTTTCCTTCTTGGTTCCAGACGAGTAGAGTTTGATGTTCCTGATCAAGAGCATAGATATTGATCAGGTCTGGATAGGTATAAAGACTGCTTACGGAGAGTCCGTCTGCAGGAGATTGCAGGGTGACACTTTTTCGGCCACGGAAAAATCCTTCCACGCTAGAAGTGTTTGGTGAAATGAAGATGGTTTCATTGACGGCAAGATGTGCTCGGTCTTCGATGGTTATGGTATCTCGGAGCCATGGTGTACCAGCTCCGAAGCCACCAGTAGCCCGTGGGAAACGATAGATCTGGTCGTTCTGGCTATCAAGCACATAGAGGTAGGTGAGGTAGGTGCCGATGCCAGCAACCCGCGCTCCTTCGCTTAAGGAGAGAGTATTTTCGACAAAGGTTTTGCTAATGGGGCTAAAGGCATAGAGGCGGCCACTTTCGGTATAGACGAAGATGAGACGGAGATCGTCCATAGCAGCAGCGAATTTTGCCGTGTTACCGTCCGGGAGTGCAAAGGCTCTATTTTCAGAAACGGTAATGACGCTCTTGGCGCTGATAGCGTACGCCTGATCATTCAGGACCACCGAGGTGATGATAGGGTCTGAAACCGTACCAAGAACGGTGGTTATGTCATTTGAGGTGGCATCGGTTTTCTCAGTCTCTGGCAGGACTGAAGGTTGATTTTGAGAAGTCTGAGTATCCTCTCTTGGCGTTCCAGGTTGCAAGAAAAAGAATCCTAAGATTGCGCCGCAAAGGAGCACTCCTCCTCCGATCAAGACAAAGCGTTTCTTCTCCGAGGGGAGGTTCGTAAAGTATCTCCAATATTTCTTGCTCGTGATAGAAATATTTTCTAGGAGATGAACTGCTTTTTCGCCGAGTAAGAGTTCTTGGAAGAAGGTTTTTGTTCGATGCAAAAGACCTGTGAAGAAATTTTGAATAACTGAAAAAGCTTTTTCTGCCTTTGCAAGAGTTGCTTCTGTTTTGAGTGTGTTTGGCTCTACTACCTGTCGTTCTTTTCTTTGGTAGAAAACAGCGAGCTTCTCTTTCATGAACTGTGGGACATCACTGGTTTCTTTTGGTGACTCCTCTGATGAGGGAACAACTTCTTCAACAGTCTCTTCGAGGATGACAACCTCTTCAAAAGTTTCCTCTCGAACAATCATTTCTTCTTGTGGAGGTACGGGAAGCGGAGCTTCTTCTTTCTTGGGACGAGGAATATCAGAAACAAAAACAGGCGTTGGTGTGGCTACTGGTGTCGGCGCTGGTTCTGGTTCCGGTAAAGGAGTAGGCTTTTTCTTCAGAGCCGCCCTTTGCTTTCTCCATTGTCGACGGATGGTTCGGCTGAGCCTTTTTCCGAGAACAGCGCTCCCTTCTTGGAACATATTAAAACCAAGGATAGTCTGTTTTTTTCCTTTGCGTAACCACTTTCCTTGAGCGGAAAAGAAAGAACTGGCGGCGTCTTGGAAGCCGAGGAGAAAGCGTTCCAGCTGCAGGTTCTGGCGGGTTGTCCCTGGCTCTGCCCCCTGGACGTAGATATGGCCAGTTTTGCTGTCGACATATTCCTCTCGCTCTTTCTCTTCTGTCATTTCTTCTTCAAGAGGGGCGTCTTCCCGCAAGACCTCTGCTTGACTTTTCTTTTCTGAAAAAGCTGATTGGCTGAAGACGTTGTTTACATGTTCGACCGTTGCTTCAGCAGACTGTTTCTTGGAAGTCTTTGGTCGTGGAGTGGCGATCTCTTCATGGATATCGATAATCAATGCGCCTGACATGTCGAGTTCGTTTACCAGGGCCGTTTTCAAAAATTGCGTGAACCGATCATGATCCATGCGGCGGGCGTTCTTCGTTAGGTCATCAAGAGAAAAAAGTGCCAAAAGCTCCGGGGAGGTAATCACAATACGATCATCGAGCATTAGGCGACCACTTGAGACTTCGACAAAGGTTTTGATGGGATGGGCGTGCGACTCTTCTGAAGAAAGACCTTCGCTTATATCAGAGAGGGTATTATTGCGAAAGAGGATGATGTTGGCCTTGCCAGTGACAGAAAAATGAAGACTGTTCTTTTCCAAGACACCGATAGCGCCATGAAATTTTCCGAGCCAGGCTACATTGCCATGTTTGACGAGTTCGGCCAGTGCGAGATTGATTTTGTGTAGGGCTGCTTCGAAACTCTCAATAGCGCCACGCCGTGAATTATTGAAATACTCTTTTTTGGCCACTGAGGCAAGAAAGTTCACGATATAGGCAGAATCCTCGCTCATTTCATCAATCTCGAAAACGCCGACCAATGTCCCGAGGCTAGACTTGGAGATATTTTCTCCGGTATAGCTGAACGTTCTGATAAATGGCTGAAAGGAGCGGCCATTGGCTACGAGAATCTCAGCTACGGAACTTTTCAGCTCTGGGATGCTTGGCGTTTTTGCTTGGCGTTTTTTTTCTTGCATACCTGAGAAAAGCGCCCTCAAAAGAGGTGCTTTGATTTTCGTAATTTTCTAGAAATTGATCTCGGGCGCCGGAACAGGAGAATACCCAAAGACTTCTCATAGTATACCATAAAAAGCTCTTATTCGAGAGCTTTTCGGCTCTTTCTTCTCTTTTCTTCATATTTTGACTTTTCGCTCTTTTTTTCTTATACTGCGGGTGATAGATTGGTAGCGTTGATTTTTTTTGTTTGATATTGAATGTATGTCTCTTGCCCTGTTTGATACTCTTTTTGGATCTAAAGCTCGTTCTCGGCTCATTCGTTTTTTTCTTCTGAATCCGGGAGTTGATTTCAGTGCTGCTGATATCTCTCTGAAGACCTTGGTCTCAAGACCTGAGGTTTCTCGTGAGCTGACTCGTCTCGGTAAGATGAAGCTGGTCGCCGAGCGTTCGCGTAAAGGGAAGAAGTATTTCATCGTGAACGAAGAATTTCCTTTTTACACTGAATTGAAGAGTCTGGTTTCGAAGTTGAACGTTCATGCTCAGTCACAGGTGTTTCGTAAGCTCAAAACGGTTGGCGAGGTGAAACTTATTTTGATCAGCGGTCTTTTTTTGAACTATCCAAAGAGTAAGGTGGACATGATCTTGGTGGTGAACAATGTCAACCGGACGAAATTGAAGCACGCCATTGCCCAT
This sequence comes from uncultured Bdellovibrionales bacterium, assembly GCA_964612055.1. Lineage (GTDB taxonomy): Bacteria > Patescibacteriota > Minisyncoccia > Moranbacterales > UBA1568 > UBA1568. The sequence continues at coordinate 24,884 of CAZTBI010000003.1, read as the reverse complement.
CTCGAAGCCGAAGTAGGGAAGGAAATTCGGTTCGTACTTATGAATATGGAAGAGCTCCACTATCGTCTCAATATGCTGGATCGTTTTTTCATCGAATTTCTGGAGGCGCCGTATGAAGAAGTGAGCAATAAAGTGCCAGAATTGAAGCGTTTTATTGCAGGATTGAAGAAATAGTTTCTTGTCTATTCTAAGGAGACGTACATATGCCACTGTGGGCGCTGATTCTTATTGTTGTTCTCGTGACTAGCCTTGTCTTGTGGCTGGTCTTTTTTGTCGAGCGGCGATTACGCAAAGAGGGTGATGGGAAGACTGAATTACTGGTTCAGATAGGGAATCTGGATAAGCGTTTTGATGAACGTATGCAGTTTGTCTCGCAAACACTGAATCAACAGTTGGGAAGCTTTCAACAAACACTCGATCGTCGCTTGGATGACAATACCAAGCGTTTGGATCAGCGTCTGGATGTAGCGGCGCGTTCGTATAGCGATGTCCAGAAGGGGATAGAGCAGATGCGGCAGTCGAGTGACAAGATTTTGGAAGTCGGTAAGGAAGTGGCGTCGCTTCAGGAGATTTTGAAAGCGCCAAAGATCCGTGGTGGTTTTGGAGAATTGATGCTCAAAGATCTCTTGGCACAGATGCTACCAAAAGAGAATTTTGCTCTCCAGTACGGGTTCAAGAGCGGTGAAACAGTGGATGCGCTCATTCGTCTCCAGGGTGGTTCTATTAGTGTTGATTCGAAATTTCCTCTAGAAAACTTCAAACGTGTGATAGCGGCGCATACGGATGAGGAGCGGAAGAGTGCCCGTCGGCAATTTTATACCGATGTGAAGAAGCATGTCGATGCTATTGCGGCGAAGTACATTGTTCCGGAAGAAGGGACGCTCGATTTCGCTCTCATGTATATTCCGGCAGAAAATGTTTATTACGAAATCATTATCAAGGACGAAGATGAGCAGGGTCTACTTGATTACTTTGCCAGTAGACGTATTATTCCGGTCTCACCGAACTCGTTTTATGCCTATATGCGGACCATTCTTTTTGGGCTGCAGGGATTTCAGATTGAGAAGCGGGCTAAGGAGATTATGGGGCAACTTGAGAAATTGGGTCGTACGTACGATCGTTTTGAAAAAGAATTCGAGGTACTGGGAAGTCACATTGGCAACGCTTATAAGAAATATGAAGATGCGGAAAAGTATTTTGGGAAGGTAGGGGATCAGCTCGAGCAGACCCGTCTCGGGAGTGCTCCGATACCTGCTCTGTTAGAGACTAAAGAGAGAGAAGAATAGTTAGTTTTATGACACCAGTGACATTTTTTGGGGCCAATAGCAGGTGGGAGCATGCGCTCGCTCAATCCGATAAGGGGGTGACTTTTTTCGACAATACTTTGGTGCGATTACTGCTCGTCATTTCGCTTTTACCGGTGATTGTTGGCTTTGGCCTTTTAGCGTATTTCATTCGACCAAGCGAGGCATCGCTTGTGCTTCACTATAACGTCTATTTTGGGGTAGATCTTTTGGGAATATGGTGGCAAGCGTATACCTTTCCGCTTCTTGGACTTTTTTTCCTGATCGGCCATTTTTTCCTTGCCAAGCGCTTCTACAAGAGCGCTGAGCGCATCGCTTCTTACCTCGTGCTTCTTGCTTCGGGGATGTTCTCTTTCGGAGCGCTTATAGCAAGCATCAGTATTGCCTTTATAAACTATTGAGAGGCCGCACTCTCTCGTCATATGCGTATCGATCTCTTTCTGCTCCCTTTTGCTACAGCCTTCGCTCTGACTGCTGGATTCTGTCTTTTGCTCCTCCTCCTTCCATTTTTTCGGCAGCGTTTCTGGCGGAACGGAGAAAGGCATAAAGGAAAAAACATGCTTCCTCGTCTAGGCGGACTCGCTATGTGTCTCGCTTTTTTGTCTGTAGTCATTTGGGATACCCATCTGGTACTGACACGCGAAATTGTTGGCCTGTTGGCTGGGAGTGTCTTCGTCTGTCTTTTCGGTCTGTGGGATGACTTTCGAGAGCTGAGCTTCAAGGCCCAGGCATTGCTTCAAGTTGGATTAACGGTCATCCTTTTTGTTTTCGGAATGCGTATCACTTCAGTGAGGAATCCTTTTGGTGACACCTGGGTATTGTCCGAACAAGGGGCTCTCTCCATTATTCTTGGCTTTGCTCTGCTCTTTTTTTGGACGGCGCTGGTGATCAATGCCGTCAACTGGCTCGATGGCTTAGACGGCCTTTTGGGGAGCGTCTCCCTCGTGACCTTTTTGGTGATTTTTTTCCTGAGCTTGAAACCAGAGGTGAATCAGCCGCCGATAGCGATTTTGGCCATTATTGCAGCGGGTATAGCGGCAAGTTTTCTCTTCTTCAATATCCATCCGGCAAAAATTATGGCTGGTACATCAGGATCGATGCTGCTGGGACTGCTGATTTCAGGGCTGGCTATTATCGCCGGAACTAAGATCGCGACAGCGCTCTTGGTGCTCGCTTTGCCGGTCGCTGATGCGCTTTGGGTGATTATCGAGCGTCTGCGTTCTGGCCAGTCTATTTTTTTACCAGACCAGCGTCATTTGCACTACAAACTTCGAGAACTTGGTTGGTCTGAGGGCCGTATTGCCTGGTTTTTCTTTCTCTTTACAGCTTTCATTGGGTTGATTGCTCTTTCGACCGCGGCACTCGGAAAATTTATTGCTCTCCTTCTCGTCCTCTCGGTTATCTTTTCATTTCTTGTCTTCGTAGAGCACAAAACGAGACGAAGACATCCTTTGAGTCAAAAGCGTCAAGAAGTATGAGAGGTAGAATCCTTTTTTTCATGATAGGGGCACTCGCGGCAGTAGGAGCTGTTTGGCTTTTTCTTCACCCACCGTTTCGAGGATTTCTTCAAACAGTCTCCTTTCATGAGAGGGAATATGCTCTTGATATAGCGGCTACGGACGAGGAGCGTGCCTTGGGTTTGGGCGGGCGAGAGAGTCTGTGTGATACTTGTGGGATGCTTTTCGTTTTTGAAGAGCCAGGACAGCCGGGCTTTTGGATGAAGGGGATGCGTTTTTCTCTTGATATAGCCTGGCTTTTAGATGATACGATAGTGCATATAGAGCGTCACGTTCCTTTTGATGATCAAAAAACAACCTATCGTCCCGATATGGAGGCGAATCAGGTGCTTGAATTTCGCGCTGGAACCTTAGACGATGTAGAAGTAGGGGAGAAAGTGAAGTTTTCTTTTTTCTAAAAACAGAAAAATGGACAACATAAAACCCCGCCGTTGCGGGGTTTTATCTATTTCTCTAGAGAAAGAACGGAAAAACATGCGATAACGGTCTAGCGGTAAGCGCTGACGCGAGCAGAGTATTTCTTCAGATTCTGCAACTGCTTGTCATTGAGAGTCTTCGATTTTTCAATAGCCTGATTGATCAGGGTCTTGGAGAAATCGACGGAAGTCTTTGTTGTAACAGTGCCAGTGTAGCCTACATTCTTGCGGAGATAATCCTCGATATAGACCTTGTGCTCGGCAGTGAGAGAAGAATCCGGATTCTTTTCGAGGTAGTGAGCGAGGGCGCGACGGGCCAAATGAGTTGTCCCGTTGCCAGCTTCTGCCTGTTCTACGAAAGAGGTTTCTGTTTCACGGCTGAGTTCAGGAGTCACAACAACGCCAGTTTTGATATCACTCTTTACAGTGTTGTCAGTCATATCTCCCTTTTGCTCCATAGCAATGTTTGTGTCACTTCCGTTTGTATCCAAGAGCATATCATCGGAAAGTGTCTCTGTGCGCTGCGAATACGAGTAGATTCCTAAAGCAATAGCAGCAACAATGAAGACGCTGACGAGAATGCGGAGATTTTCTTGAATCCAAGCTTTTGCTTGATTGGCGGAAGATTCTTCTTCAAACATCGGATCTTGATGTTCCATAGTATTCACCTCTCTTTCTAGTTTTTCTTATATTTTTTAAAGTTCTGCTTGCGTTGAAGCCCGTGGCGAAGAAAGTTTTGAGGCTTTCTTTAGCCATATCGACCCCCTGTCTCTCTATACTAAAACGCACGAAAGTGCCTGTCAACTAGACAATATGAGCTATTTTCAGCTTAATGTAGGGAAAATTTTTCCCTAGCGTTCGGACATTTTCAGAAATCATCAAATGACCGGATGATTTTTGGAAGAGAAACAAGAATAAAGAGGAGTGAGGATATTCTACGCAGGAATATTTCTTTTTTTAAACTTTGTTTTTTAGTGTATGCATTATTTTTTTATTCTTAACTTGGTTACATCTCTGTAATGAAGAATGATATGTACATTTGAAGTGTCGTTCGACGATGATTGATAATATTTTTTTAATATTTTATTTTCGCAAACGATGTAGTAGGGGTTGACACATTTTATTTTCTCTTTGCATTTTGTAAAAAAAGAGTATAATAAAAGTATACAGAAAACTTCTGTATCACACGCAAAAAAATATTGTGTTGTGAAAAATAAAAAAATAAAGTCCTCATGTTTTCAAACTTCGATGTAAACATACATCGAAAAAAAGAGAACAGAGGTGTAGGAGGAGGTGAAACATTATGGCAGCTAAGAAAAAAGCAGCAAAGAAGACTACCAAGAAGAAGGTAGCAAAGAAGAAGACCGCCAAGAAGGCCGCTCCAAAGAAGAAAAAGACCGCAAAGCGCAAATAGTTTTGCCTTTAGTTTCTTTGGTAAAACCAAAACAAAAAATCCCCGTACAATCGGGGTTTTTTGTTTCCTCTTAGAGTTTTATAGTGGCTTGAATAAGCCGATCTCTGCCGCTTAAATCCTGAAAGAGCGAGAGAGAGGCTTGGGGAAAGTTTTCTTGGATCATTTCTTCCAGAAGCGTGGATTGTTCTGGGCTGATTTCGAAGAAAATAGTGAGAGAAATATAGTGTGTCAAAAGTTTCTGCAGTTCTTTCAAGAGGCGGCGATAGTGATCCAGGCCATCATGACCACTAACGAGTGCGCTTTTCGGTTCATAGTCACGCACGTCTGGATCACTCGCGTTGTAGATTTCTATTGAAAGATAGGGAAGATTGGCAGCGATCACGCAGTGACGATTTTTTTCTGGTGATGGAGAAAAGTTTTTGAGGAGATCACTGTGAAGAAAAGTGACAGACTCTTTTACGTGTTGGATCGTAGCATTTTTCTCTGCTACGGTAAGTGCTGCTGAAGAAATATCAAGCGCAAAGAAGCGAATATGGTTTTTTGGAAGTAGTATCTTGGTTTCTCTGGCGAGCGTGATGATGATGTTGCCACTGCCGGTGCCGATATCGATGATGTCGACCATGCCGTTTGTTGTTTCTTGTTCGGTAGCGATCTTGTAGAGCAGGCGTTCGATCAAGAGTTCCGTTTCGGGACGGGGGATGAGTGTATCTTTGGTAACGCGAAACTCACGGCCGTAGAATTCTTTGTGACCGACGATAGAAGCGACTGATTCATGCTTGAGGCGACGTTCTAGGTACTGCGCGGCTTTTTCTTGCTCCTTGGTTGAAAGTTCATATTCCGGATGAGCAAGAAGAAAGACTTTTTCTTTTCCGGTTGCTTCAGCCAAGAGGATAAAAAAATCTTCCGGGGCCAGGGCCGGAAGGAAGGTTTTTTTGAGCTCATGAAGAGTGGTCATACACTTAGCGTTCCTGCTGTTCAAGTTTGAGGCGGATATCTTCTGCCTCGAGAGCATCGAGGATAGGATCGAGAGCGCCGCCCAAAATACCAGTAAGGTTACTCCAGGATTCCTTGATGCGGTGGTCGGTCACTCGATCTTGGGGGTAGTTGTAGGTACGGATTTTTTCACTCCGATCTCCAGTACCAATTTGGCTTTTTCTGGCATCGCCAAGTTCTTTTGCTTGACGCTCTTCTTCTGCCTGATAGAGACGAGAACGGAGCACCTTCATGGCTTTGTCTTTGTTCTTGATCTGGGACTTTTCATCCTGGCAACTGACGACCAAACCACTCGGCATGTGGGTGATGCGTACAGCGCTGTAGGTGGTGTTCACGGATTGTCCACCAGGGCCAGAGGAACAGAATGTATCGATGCGGAGATCAGTTGGGTTGATGGTGATTTCGACGTCTTCAGCTTGCGGGAGTACAGCCACCGTCGCGGTCGAAGTGTGGATGCGACCAGCCTTTTCTGTCTCTGGAACGCGCTGGACTCGGTGGACTCCGGATTCGTATTTCATCTTCTGATAGACGGATACCTGGCTACTGCCACGATTGACTTCGAAGACTGCTTCTTTGAATCCGCCGACTTCAGTTTGGTTGGAGTGAAGCATTTCGATGCGCCAACCCTGTTTTTCTGCGTAGTGGGCGTACATACGGAAGAGTTCAGCGGCGAAAAGTGAGGACTCGTCGCCACCAGCACCACCACGAATTTCAACGATGATGTCTTTGTCATCGTGTTTGTCCTTGGGAAGGAGGAGTCGAGTGAGGGCGCTTTCTAAAGCCATCTTCTCTTGTGCGAGAGTGATGTTTTCCTCAATTGCCATATCTTTGAGTTCTGGATCGGTATCGGTATCTTGGGTCAATTCAGCATTGTCGCTCATGCTTTTTTCGATGGCTCGAAAACGCCCGATACGTTCCATGATGGTATCGAGTTCTGTTTTGCGTCGGCCGAGCGCGGCCAGTTTCTTATTGTCACGAACAACCAGAGGGTCACTCAACTGTGCCTGAACGAGGTCGTATTCGCGTTCGATATTAGTGAGAAGGTCTTGCATAGTACTAGTATAAACTATTTTCAATTGAAAATCCCTGTCCGAAGGGGACAGGGATCGTAGGCGCTTTCAATCATTTTTTGTAGCGGAAAGAAAGCACCGAGAAAATAAGCTAAGCAGCTATCTTGGCAGTCTTCTTTTCGGCTTTCTCGACTTTGACCTTAGGAGCCTTTTTTCGGGCTACTTGTTTGGCCTGAGACTTCTCAGTCATCTTTTTGAAGCGGTCAACACGTCCGGTTGTATCAATGACCTTCTTCTTTCCGGTGTAGAGCGGATGACAGAGGGCGCAAATTTCAGTATGCATCGTTTCAACGGTTGAGCCAGTTTCAAGCACAGCACCACAGGCACAGGTAATAGTCGCTTTGGCGTAGTAATTTGGGTGGATACCTTGTTTCATAGAAAGTTGTTCTCTCCGCTTCGGAGCTCGGGTTAATATACGGTAGTAGAGAGTTTAGCACGAGGTCTCCAAATTGACAAGGGTGATATCACCTGTTACACTACAGGCTGTATTTCTTGGTCTCGTGACTTTGTTGCGAAAGACGAAATATCAGACATACTTTCTGTCCGAAGTCTCTTCCTGGCCTGTACGTACAGTGCTTATGAGGCTTACTTAAGGCGAAAGTAGGTGGCCCCTTCGAGGGCATAATTTTTTAAAGGAAAAAGGGTATGGCCGAAGTAACAGGAGATGTCGTGGAGCAGGAGATGCCGCAGAAGGCAGTGAAGGAAAGGGAGAATTATTTCTCCGCCGTAGATTTTAATAAGCTCGATATCAGTCTTGAGGGTCTACTCAAGGCCGGTGTTCATTTCGGGCACTTGAAGTCACGTCGTCATCCGAAGATGGATGAATATATTTATACGACGCGCAAGAATATCAATATTCTGAATCTTCAGAAGACATCCGAAAAACTTGAAGCAGCGACGAAGTTTTTGGCCGGAATCGTGAAGAGCGGAAAGCCGGTACTCTTTGTGGGCATGAAGAAGCAGACTCATGATACGGTGCGTTCTCTCGCAGAACACATCGGTCAGTACTACATGGTGGATCGTTGGCTTGGTGGTACACTCACTAATTTCGCGTGTATTCGTGGACGAGCTCGTCATTTGCAGGATCTTGAAGGAAAGTTTTCTTCTGGTGAATTCAAAAAGTACACCAAGTTTGAGCAGGCCAAGAAAATGGAAGAATTGGAGCGTCTCGAGAAGAAAGTGGGTGGTATCAAGGGTATGGAAGATTTCCCTGGAGCTATCGTCATCGCTGATACCAAGGAGGCTGGACTGGTATTACATGAGGCCGCCAAAATGGGCGTGCCCGTAGTCGGTATCGTTGATACCAATACTGATCCTTCTTGGGTAGATTATCCTATCCCAGGCAACGACGATGCGCTTTCATCCCTCCGCCTCCTTTTTGGGGCTTTAGGAAAGGCTATTCTGACTGCCAAAAATGCTGCCAAGGAAGCAAAAGAAGCGGTAGTAGAGAAGGTGGCTTAAAGCCAATCCTCGGCTATTTCTTAAAGAGTTAAGTGTGGAAACAAATATGAGTCAAATGGAACAAATCAAGGCTCTGCGTGAAAAGACGGGAGCTGGTATCGTCGATGTGAAGAAGGCTTTGGATGAAGCCGGATTCGATGACGCCAAGGCTATCGAGATTCTGCGCAAGCGTGGCCAGGATAAGGCCATGAAGAAGAGTGATCGTGAGACCCATGAAGGCGCCGTTGTTTCGTACGTCCATTCCAATGGTCGTATTGGAGCCTTGGTGAAACTGTATTGCGAGACTGATTTCGTAGCTCGGAATGAGGAATTTCAGGAACTGGGACGCGATATCGCTATGCATGTTGCTGCTTCTGCTCCACAGTATGTGAAACCAGAGGAGGTTCCAGCGGAAGTGGTAGCGAAAGAAAAGGAGATCTGGCAGGAACAGTTGGCGGCGGAAGGAAAGCCGGCTGATCTCGTGGATAAAATCATGACAGGGAAAGAAGAGAAGTTTCGTAATGATATCTCTCTCCTGACTCAGGCTTTCGTAAAGGATCCATCAAAGACGGTAGCTGAGCTTCTGGCTGAGAAGGTTCATAAGATGGGGGAAAATATCCAGGTAGGAAGCTTTGTCCGTTACGAGCTGTAATGAGTAAGAGGGTTAGTGTCGAAAAGATAGAGTTTTAAGATTATAGAGCCATGTGGTATCTCGTTGTTCCACCGATCGTCGTTACCCTCAGTCTTTTCTTTCTGCTTTGGTATCTTTCTCGCAAAGGGGATGATCCTCTTGTGGCTCAGAAGATACTTGAAAATGGAGACACGCAATCACGTTTTCTTTTGAAGGTGAAAGAGTTTTTCTTGAAGCGGATAGAAAAGTTGGCTCAACGTTTCAAGGTGAGTTTGCTTCGAGCGCATAATGCTTTGAACGAATTTACCCAGTCAGTCAAAAAGAGACGGACAAGTATGCAGCCGAAAGAGTCGCTGGAAGAGGCTCCCAAAGAGATGGTGATTCAGGCTCCGGAAAAGGAAGCTTCTCCGAAGCAGCGCACTAGTTTCTGGTCTTCGAGAAATCGTGGTTCTGATGATTCTCGTCCGGCGCCGGTTCAGAGTGCTCGCCTGAGTGACGATATCTTGAATGCGACCATTGTGCGTAAGGAAAAGGGGGGTGAGCAGCGGGTATCGTCTGAGGAGAAGAGAGAACTTCCTCCTCGGCCTATGGTGAGTGAAGCGGTCGCTCGTCCAGAAACCCGAAGAAGTAGTGTTTCGGATGGTGGCTTACGAGAAGAAGACCTGATCGCTCGTATTGCTCGTGATCCCAAGGATTTTACGGCCTATGAAGAGCTTGGTGATCACTATCTTGAAACAGGCAATATCAAGGACGCCAAAGAGTGTTATCGTCAGGTTCTGAAACTTTCCCCGGTACATCGAATGGTAAAGATCAAAATTCGTCGCTTGGAGAAGCTCTTGACCAGAGGAGGGGAGTAATGAGAAGCTAGAAAGGTTCCGAAGCCATCTTAGCTCAGTTGGTAGAGCAACGGTTTTGTAAACCGTGGGTCGTCGGTTCGAGCCCGACAGATGGCTCAGTTTGAAGAAAAGAGAATACCGGGTAGGTGGTAGAGTGGTCTATTACACCTGACTGTAAATCAGGCGGCTTCGGCCTTCGGGGGTTCGAATCCCTCCCTGCCCACATAAACCAAAACGACGTCCATGCGGGCGTCGTTTTGGTTTTATTTGGAGAGGGATTCGAACAGTGTAGGGAAAAGGGTCGGAAAAACGGGAGTTTTTCCGTTGCGGAGAGCAGGACCTTAGTCCGCTGAGAACCGAGGGGTTCTCAGAGTTCCATCTCTGATGGAACTGTTCAATCCCTCCCTGCCCACTCCACGACGGTGAACGGATTATCTGTGACCGAATCCTCATTTTTTTTCGAGCGATGGGTGAGGAGGAATCCTCCTTACTCACAAAAAAACACCATTCCTTGCGGAGGTGTTGTTTTATTGATACTTGGTAGCCCCAAGGGGAATCGAACCCCTCTTTTCAGGATGAGAACCTGATGTCCTAGCCGATAGACGATGGGGCCATAAGAAACCTTATAGCTTTCTTAGCAGGGGCGGTAGGAATCGAACCTACGCAAACGGTTTTGGAGACCGTTGTACTACCATTATACGACGCCCCCATGCTCACGATTGTAGCATGACCAACCAAAAACCGAGAACTATTTGCTCTCGGTATGGGTGGTGTTCTTCTTGCAGAAGCGGCAGTATTTCGAAAGGGAGAGCTTTTCTTTCACCTTCTTCTTGTTGCGCTTGGTGTAGTGCGTAATTCGGCTGCAAGAGCTACACTTGAGCTTCGCCATGTTGTCCTTGATTTTTCCCATACCCTTCCTTACAAATCTGATAAATCTAAAGCTTTTCCACTCTACGTGAAAAGTACGTTTTCGTCAATACTGAGCCGTTGATCGGGATTGAACCGATGACCCCCACCTTACCATGGTGGTGCTCTACCAGCTGAGCTACAACGGCTTTCTGTTGCTAAAAATACTTTGCTAGGTTACCAGGAAACGATGGCTCTGGCAAGGATCAAAAGTATTTTAAGGAGAAATTTGACACAAACTTTGTTCGGAGTAGTATACAAGCCATCGGTTGTTTAGTAATCGGTCTGGGCGCAAACCCTTTTTTGGGAGAAAGCGATGAATGCTCGGTTCTTTTCCCTGGTTTTGTTTGCAGGAAGCCTGATCCCGTTTTCCGTTTCGGCACAGTGCACGGCACCGTGTGTCTTGGAAGAAGCACGGTTTGGCACCGCGCTTGACTATCGTCTGGCAAAGGCGTTGGTCCATGAGGAGAAAAGGCTTTGGAGTCGAGTAAGACTCGGTACGGCAGTAGTTGATGCTTCTCAGGCGTCCCTCGCTGATCAGCGCGTCGTTCCTTGGCCGGCCAATGATCCTTTGCAGCCGAGACTGCAAGTTATCAAGGCCAAGCTCCTCCTGTACGATGACCCTGATCCATCAAAGGGTAAGTGGTTTTTCGGTGGCGCTCGAGTCACTCGAGGTGCTGGCTTACGGCAAGAATCCAGAGGAGGATTCATTGTCGGCTTCATCTACGAGAAGCCACTGTGATCTCGATCGTTCGGACGGGGCACCGCGTACTGCGAGGTGCCTCTTTTTTATATCTCAAGATATTTGACATGGCCCAGTGAAAGAGTACTATACAGAGTCCAGTTCTTTTGAATCCACACCCGGGCTTCGGCCCATTTTTCTCGGGAGACAACCGTGAATACGAAACAGCTCTTGATTGGTTTGTTCCTGGCTTGTCTCGGGGCATCGGCTCAGGCGAAGTCAGAGTGCTACTTCCTTCTTGGTCTCGGTCAAAGTGAGCTCGCCCATATCGGGGCTGGGTACGAGAAGCAGTTGTTCGCTTCGGAGTACATCACGGGCGGCTATGAGGCTGATGGCACCAGTCGTACTACTCACCTCGGTGGCGGCTGTGACCTGAATCGCTACTTCAGCGCCGAGGTCGATTACTGTGACGGTTTTGGTGCAGAGATCGATTCGCAAGGATCGGTCCACCTTTCCGTTGACGGGAAGTCTTACGAGATTCACTACCAGGGGATGACCTATCGCGTGGCCTACGATGGGAAGTCTTACGACGGACCGTTTGATTTCAAGCGTTACGCCAAAGTGCGCGGCTATTGCTTCAGCGGTTTGGTGCGTTACCCTCTGACGGAGAGCTTCGAGCCCTACGCTCGTCTGGGGGTGTTGGTAGGCGTTCAGTACGCTGGTCTGACTTCGAGCAAGTTCGATGGGATGGCCATAACGACCAAGGAAAAGGGGGGCTACCTCCCCATCGTGGGTATCGGCATCCGTTACCGTCCAAGCAAGAGCTGGTTTCTGGCTGCCGAAAAGACCTACTACAACGAACGCTTGAGCGAGGTTTCTCTCAAGGTCGGATTCCATTTCTAGTCGGCACTTTGTGCTGCGGCGCTTCCATCGTGGGGCGCCTTTTTCATGCTAAAATAGGAATGTTTATTGATATCTGTTGATTGTCTTATGGCTACGCTTGTTTTTGATATTGAAACGGTTGGTGAAGATTTCGACGCCCTTGATGAGACCAGTCAGGATGTTCTGACTCGTTGGATTAAGCGTGAATCCGAGAGTGGTGAGAACTATACCGCTGCGCTGGCAGATTTGAAAAATGGCATGGGTTTTTCTCCACTTACCGGAGAAATTGTCGCTATTGGTATTCGTGATGTGGAGCGCGGGAAAGGAGCGGTGTATTTTCAGGCTTCCAAAAAAGGACAGGAAAAAAATTTCGAGGAGGGGGATTGTAAGTTTGAGGTCATGAGCGAGAAGGAGATGCTGCAGCGCTTCTGGGAAGTGGTGGAGAAATACGATACTTTCGTGACGTTTAATGGTCGCGCTTTCGATGTCCCGTTTCTCATGGTGCGTTCGGCGCTTCAGGGTATCCGACCGAGCAAGAACCTTTTGGCCAATCGTTATCTCAATTATCATCCTTCCAATGCGCGGCATATTGACTTGCTCGACCAGTTGACATTCTATGGGGCGATGCGGAAAAAGGGGAGTCTTCATCTTTGGTGCCGGGCGTTTGGAATCGAAAGTCCCAAGGCCCAGGGAGTAGATGGTGATGATGTGAAGGCACTGTATGAAAATGGCAAAAGCGATGACATCGCCCGTTACAATGCGCGGGATCTTCAGGCTACGACAGAGCTCTATAAACGATACACAGAGTACCTCCAGTTTTAGTTTTTGATGAGTCGTGTTGATGTCTTGTCTCAGCACGCCTTTCTTGCTACACTCACAGGCATATTAGAGTCTTTCTCTATGCAGATTGAAGAAGAATTAAAACGTTTCAAATCGCGTCTTGATCCTTGTATCGACGCTTATTTTGATGCTGTCCTGGAAAATGGTATCAAGGAGGATGATCTCGTTGCTGAGGCTCTGGAGCATGCCCGGGTCATCGTTCTTGCAGGTGGCAAGCGTCTACGCTCGGCCTTTATGTACTACGGGTATATCGGGGCTGGTGGTACCGAAGAAGAAAAGATGCTCCAGACGTCAGTGAGCGTAGAACTCATCCATTCGTTTCTTTTGGTACATGACGATATCATTGATCGTGATGATATGCGTCATGGCGTACCGACGCTCCACAAGCGCTATGCTGATTTTGGCAAGAAATTATTTCCCGATCGTGATACCGATCACTTTGGCACCTCGATTGCTATCATCATGGGCGACATGCTCTATTCTTTCGGCAATGATATCCTCTTTAAGTCCGGTTTTCCGAAAGAACGAATCTTTGCTGCTCTCTCGCGCCTGCAAAATATTGTTTCTTTCACAGTGGTTGGTCAGGCACGCGATATCTACATGGAATACAAGCGCGAAGCCAGTGAAGAAGAGATTCTCAGTATGTACCGGAACAAAACGGCCAAGTATACTGTGGAGGGCCCACTTCATCTCGGGGCTATCATGGCCGGTGCGAGCGAAGAGCTCCTAACTCTTCTTTCTGACTACGCCATCCCTTTGGGTATTGCTTTTCAAATTCAAGATGATATTCTGGGTATCTTCGGTTCTGCCAAGCGTTTAGGGAAGCCGGTCGGTTCTGATATTGAAGAGGGGAAGATCACGCTTCTTGTTGCGCGAGCTCTCAAAAATGGGAGTAACGAGCAAAAGAAGCGCCTCAAGGAAATTTTGGCGCGCGGCACCGCTCTTACTGAGGCGGAACAAGAGGAATTCCGAGCTATTCTTATAGAGACCGGATCGCTTCAAGAGGTGAAAGCGTTGGCACAAGAGTACATCAAAGCCGGGAGAAAGGCGCTCGAAGTATTACGTGAGAAAATAACTCCGGAAGCCTATGATTTCCTTGAAGGGGTCGCAGAATATATGACCAAGCGTGAGTATTAAAACATCATGTCAGAAAACACTCCCCAATTGAAGCATCTACCACGTCATGTGGTTATTATCCCGGACGGTAATCGTCGCTGGGCTGCCGAACGTGGGCTTGAGCCTTGGCAGGGTCACGAAGCGGGCGCAGAGAATACCGAGAAATTGGTACGAGAAGCACGGCGTCTCGGAGTGAAAGAGCTTTCTTTCTGGGGATCATCTCTAGAAAATCTTGCCAAGCGCCCCGTCGCTGAAAGTAAGGCGTTGCTTCGTATTTATGAAACTTATTTCAAGCGCCTCCTTACCAGTGAAGATATTCACAAGGATGAGGCACGTATTCGTTTCATCGGTCATTGGGAAGAGCAGTTTCCGGAGTCACTCAAAAAAGTTCTCCGTGAATGTCTTGAAGCAACCAAAAATTACAACAAGCATTTTCTCAATTTCTTTTTGGCATACAGTGGTGATGATGAAATGCGCTTAGCTATAGGAAAAATAGCGGCTACTTTACCACCAGGAGGGGTTGTTACAGATGAGATGATCAAAGGGCATCTCATGACCAAAGACATGCCTCCGGTAGATCTCCTCATTCGTACCGGCGGTGAACCGCATCTTTCAGCAGGGTTTATGATGTGGGACCTTGCCAATGCCCAACTTTCCTTTTCAGAGAAGCTTTATCCGGACTTTAATGAGGCCGCTTTACAGGCAGCGCTCCTTGATTATAGTGAGCGGGAGCGACGTTTTGGGAAGTAGGGTCGCCGAGTCAGAATGGCTGTTTGACAAAATTTCAGAGATACCCTACAATACAACCACGTTTTGAAAAACTGCATAGATACAGGAAAAAGAGAGGGTTTGCAAGAAAGCTTCGCAGGAACGAGGATAGAATTGCTTACCGGACAAAAACTTCTCTGTTTTTGTGTTCTTAAGAGCTCTCCCGGGCTCATTTCTCTGTGTTAGTGGAGTCTTCATACAATATATGGCCAACAATAAAGAACTGATTCGTTTAGAGGGGGAGGTTTTGGAAACATTGCCGAGTACCACTTTTCGTGTCCGTCTCGATAATGGCCATGAAGTTCTCGCTCATATTTCAGGTCGTATGCGCGTTCACTACATTCGTCTTTTACCTGGAGATCGCGTGACACTTGAAATGAGTCCGTACGATCTTTCCAAAGGCAGAATCGTTCATCGCAATAAGTAGTCGTTCAAATATGAAAGTAAGAGCTTCCGTCAAAAAAATCTGTGTGCAGTGCAAAATTGTGAAGCGCAAAAGTGTGCTCTTTGTTATTTGCACCAATCCGAAACATAAACAACGTCAAGGTTAAGCCTCCCTTTTCTGTAAATACTCTATGGTACGTATCGCGGGAATCAACATTCCAGACAACAAAAGAATCGAGGTCGCTTTGACCTACGTGTATGGTATTGGTTTGTCGACCAGCCAAAAGATTCTGAAAGAGCTTGGTATCGACCCAAATACCCGTACCAAGGATATTGTTGCCGAAGACGCCAACCGTCTACGCGACATGATCGAAAAAAAGTACCGTGTCGAAGGAGAGCTGCGTCACGTGGTGAAGCAGAATATCAAACGTCTCAAGGAAATTGGTTGTTATCGAGGGAGTCGTCATCAGAAGGGGTTGCCAGTACGCGGTCAGCGTACCAAGACGAATACCCGTACGGTCCGTGGTAACGTGAGAAAGACTATGGGTAGCGGCCGCAAGAAGTCTGACGCCAAGACATAACATTGACCTCTTACCAGGAGTTTTAAAGAAATTATGAGCGAAGAACTGATCAAAAAAGAAGAGGGCGTGGCAGAGGAAACTGCTCCAGTCGAGACAAAGACTGAAGAGGGCGCTGTCAAAAAGGCCAAGAAAAACAAGCGTCAGATCCTGAAGGGTCGTGCCAGTATTCAGTGTACCTACAACAATACGATTGTCACGATTGCTGATTTGAATGGTGCGGTACTTGGCTGGTCAAGCTCAGGACATTTGGCTTTCAAGGGTGCCAAGAAATCGACTCCGTATGCAGCGACTCAGGTAGTGGCTGATGTGACTGAGAAAGTGAAAAAGTATGGTGTGCAAGAGCTCGAAGTCTTCGTGACGGGAGTCGGCAGTGGTCGTGAAGCGGCTATTCGTGCACTCGCAAACAATGGTTTCAACTTAGTGACGATCAAAGATATTACTCCAACTCCGCACAACGGTTGCCGTCCGCGCCGTCCGCGCCGCATCTAACAACCTGAAACGTTTATGGCAAAAAATCTCGATTCTAAATGTAAGCTCTGTCGGCGAGCCGGCGAAAAACTCTTTTTGAAGGGTGATCGTTGTCTGTCGCCGAAGTGTGCGATGGTGCGCCGTCCGTATGCCCCTGGTATTCATGGTCACAATCCTTCTCGTGGTGGTAGTGAATATGGCAAGCAGCTCGCGATGAAGCAGAAGATCAAGCGCCTCTACGGTGTCATGGAGCGTCAGTTCCGTCATCACTTCGATGAGGTCCGCAACGTTCCTGGTGTGACCGGTGATCAGCTTCTTGCTCGTTTGGAGCGTCGTTTGGACAACGTCGTCTACCGTCTCGGATTTGCTTCTTCTCGTGTTTTGGGGAAGCAGCTCGTTTCTCACAAGATGTTTGAAGTGAACGGCAAGCGTATGAACATTCCTTCAGTAGAAGTGAAAGTAGGGGATGTCATCGCTCTCAAGGCTACCAAGAAAGACAAGACCTATTTCAAGAATCTTCTGGAAACGTTGAAAAACAAGAAAGATGTGCCACACTGGCTCGAGCTCGATGTCGAACAAATGACTGGCAAGGTCATCGCCCTGCCGAATCGTCAGGATGTCGGTGTCCAGGTAGATGCCCAGATGGTTGTCGAGTACTACTCCAAATAATTTCAATCCATAATACCCTCATAATTGTTTCCGGTGACCGGTCAACGAACATTTGGTCCGACAGCTCATCCGAAACCAACAATAGGTATGCAGACGATAAATTCACCAGAGCAGCCGAAGTACACTGAACTTGCCAAGAACCATGGCAAATTCGAGATTTTGGGATGTTACCCAGGATACGGTACGACACTCGGAAATGCTTTGCGGCGCGTAGTGCTGTCCTCTTTGGCAGGTGCTGCGGTGCGTTCGGTCAAGATCAAGGGCGTGTCACATGAATTCTCGACGATCGAGGGTGTCATGGAAGATGTCGTACAGATTATCTTGAACTTGAAACAAGTACGTTTTAAGATGCATGGCGCAGATGAGAGCGAAGTCGTCAAAGTGACTCTGAAGAGCAAAGGCGAGGGCGTGGTCACGGCTGCCTCGATCAAGGCTCCTTCAAGCGTTGAAGTGGTCAATCCTGACCAGGTCATCGCCACGGTCACTGACAAGAAGACTGAACTGGAAATGGAAATCGAAGTCGATCGCGGCTTGGGCTATGTGCCAGTCGAGAGCCGTGAGCGTGACGATGAACGTGAGATCGGTGTCATTGCAATCGATGCTATTTACACCCCAGTCAAGCGCGTGAACTACGAAGTAGAAAACATGCGTGTTGGAAAGCGTACTGATTATGACAAGATCACCCTCGAAATCGTGACCGATGGCAGCGTGACTCCAGTAGAAGCTTTTGAAAAGAGCGTGAGCATCTTGGTTGGTCAGTTCTCCTCTCTCACGCAAGTAGAGAAAGAGGGTAAGGAAGTAGCTTCAGAAGTTACTGAAGAAGCAACAGAAGAAACTGAACCAGCTCCTGAAAAGAAAGCTAAGAAGGTAGCCAAGAAGAAAAAGACTGAAGAAACTGAATAAACTCCTCTAGCGGGTATTTCCTCCTATGAAGCACAGACACCAAGGCCGCGTTCTCGGACGCGTCAGAAACCAGCGTAACGCCCTCATCAAGACTCTCTTGGGGAGCTTGGTGCTGCACGAACATATCATGACGACTGAGGCCAAGGCCAAGGAAATCAAGAATTATATTGATCAGGTCATCAACAAGGCCAAGGTGGCGCGTACTGATAGTGAGCGTCGGATTGCTATGATCCGTGACATCCAGAAGTACATCCCAGCCGTCGCTACCAAGAAGCTGTTGGGTGACTTCGGAGCTCGTTTCGAGGGACGTACCAGTGGGTATACCCGTGTCGTCAAGCTCGAGCCACGCAAGAGTGATAGTGCCAAAATGGCGGTTATTGAGTTCGTCTAAACGTATTTCCTATGGCAGCAAGCAAGAAAACTATGATCGACAGAAAATATCACCTCTTTGATGCCAAAGGGAAGGTGCTTGGTCGTCTCGCGACTGAAATCGCCACGATTTTGATGGGTAAGAATAAGCCAACCTATGCCCCGCATATTGATGGTGGTGACTTTGTGGTCATCATCAATACTGATCTGATCGAAGTGACTGGCAACAAGGCTGAAGACAAGATGTACCACCATTTCAGCGGTTACCCAGGCGGTATCAGATCGATTTCTTTTCAAGATCAACTCAAGAAGGATTCTCGTAAAGTGGTTCACGCTGCTCTCTACGGAATGCTTCCAAAGAACTCTCTCCGTGATCGAATGCTGACTCGTCTCCATCTCTACAAGGGGGCCGAACACACGGAAAAGATCATTCATGTAACTCACGAGTAGTATGGCAACCAAAGTAACAACAGAAGTGAAAGAAAAGGTTGAAGCGAAAGCTCCTGCCAAGAAAGTCGCCAAGAAAAAGGTGGCCGTGAAAGCTGAACCGAAAGCTGTGAAAGCTCCAAAGGCAGCCGAGCGTTATCTGTATGCCGTTGGTCGTCGTAAGACTGCCGTGGCTCAGGTGCGTCTTTACCCTGTTGCCAAAACTGAAGGGACAATCGTGAATAAGAAAGATATTTTGGCCTATTTCGGAACCCCAGCTCTCGTAGCTCAAGCTCTTCTTCCGCTCAAGACTGCTGGTCTTGAAGAATCCTTCACTATCACGGTCGTTGTTCGTGGCGGTGGACTCCATGGTCAGGCTGATGCCATCAAGCTCGGTGTGGCTCGTTGTCTTATTAAGCATGATGTATTGCTTCGTGCGACACTCAAGGCTCAAGGATTCCTCACTCGTGATTCCCGTGCTGTAGAACGCAAGAAGCCAGGTTTGAAGAAAGCCCGTAGAGCTCCACAATGGTCAAAGCGTTAAGCTTTGAGCATTGTGCCAAAGGGGGTCGGGGAAAAGGATTTTCCCAGATCGGGGTGACCTGCGAAGCAGGACTAGAGGGCGGAAGCCTTATAGAAATCTCGAAGAGATTCACAGGGGCAGTAAACGCTAGTTTCCAAAAGATTATCCAATCCCGCCGAAAGGCGGGATTTTGTTTTATCTAAGCCACTGAATCTATTTATCCCGTTACACCTCTTCATGTGTAACTGGGATTGACTTTTATTCTAAAAAGGTGTATAATGTATGGTTTGGTGGATTCTCTGCCAAACTAATGAGTGAAGCTCATTAACAACTCACACCCCTTACGAAGGAGAGTTTCCATGGCACACTATGCTGTTGGCAATTTCGAGCCTGGCCGCAGTGGCAGTCCCTACCAGTTCGTCTGCAAGAAGGTCTATCCCGAAGGGCCGTTTGCCCTTCTCGACGTCAAGCTTCGGAGAACCATTCGGCCTGCGCAGGGAGTCCCTTACCTCTTCGAACTTGAGGACTGGCGGTCAATCAATCAACGGTCCCAGCACGTGGTGAGGATCGTTGCCTCTCTTCCTGATATCACCAGAACAGTCCATGACGCGTTGTTGGATGCTCAGTGGGAGGTGGCGGTGATTCGGGGCCGGCAGCAGACTCGGTTGGTCGGGAATGTCTGTAAGACTGAATTCGGCTATTTCGAAGCTGACTACCACAGCGGGCTCAACGCTTTTGGCCCTGGGCAGGATGTTGATCCTTTCATCGAAGTACATCCCTGCCCTTGTTCGGAAGAGAATCCGTATGGTGCTGCGCTGGCAACTGCGCTGGCACAAAGGTACCTTCCCTGCTTTGATGTAGCGGAAATCCTGCGAGCTCACGAAGCTGGTATCGCCAAGGAAGGCCTCGGCTAACTGTTTCGCAACCATCGCGGTTTCTGATTCCTCAACGGGAGACATCCTCCCATTCTGTTAGGAGAAATAGACTCATGAAGAAAGTAAGCTTCCAGGTTTGCCCGAACTGTGGTCAGCATGGGCACATCCTCATCGGCGACCTCGAGTTGCCCGAGGTGCATTGCCAGGACCATGGCTGCATGCAGATCACTGCTCTCCGAGGCGTCAGCCTGCTGACAGCGGAAGAAGCCGATCAGCTTCAACGGGAGATCATCCGTGCTGCTCTGCCGACGTGGGCGGAGCTGATGCGGACCATGATCACCGACGTGCTCAGTGAAAGGGCTGACGAGGGCGTAGCAACGCGTTTGAGTCGCCTTCGCTGAGCTTCATCAAGAGAAGAAAAGTAGCATTGAACCGCGCACAAAGAGAAGAAACATTCTCGTGCGCGGTTTTTTCTTTTTTACAGGCCGAACAAAGTAGCGTATTGAGGGAGGATGATGGTAGTAACAGTATTTTCTTCTGGCGCATCAACAGACTGTTCCGCTACCACGTAGAGGGTATCAGCTCCGAAGCGAGAGAGGATCTGGAGCGGAGGAGTATCAAGTGTCAGGAGATCCGAGAGATCACGACGATCACGGTTGTCGAGTTCGATCATCTTGATGCTCTTGCCGAGGGAAAAGATGACGTGCTCATAGTCTTCCGCCCACTGGATGTTTTTCAGAGGAGTGGAGAAGCGAGCTACCTGTACGATGCTATCCTTCCCGCGGAAAGGTTGCGCCTCCCAATCTTGATTGAAGTAGACGGAGATTTCATTTCCGCTGTAGAAGAGGAGCTTTTTGCCATCGTCTGAGTACTGAATACTTTGGATGCCTTTGGCCAGTTCCTTGAGCGGCGATGCCGTCACTTGTTTGTTGTAGACAAAGAGAGTTCCCGTCGCTTCTTCGATAATTGAGAGGCGAGTATCATCATAGGTGATGAGCGAATAGGCACTTCCTTCGCTTATAGTGACAGGGGAAGGGGTGATCTGGTCCGGAGTGTCATCCTTGCCGTTGCCATTGATTTGGTAGACAATACCACTCTCACTACTCAAATAGTAGAGTTTTTTTCCAGAAATATCGTAGGCGGCGACATGAGGGACGATGAGTTCGGGTGCCTTTTCGGGGTTGCTGGTGTCGAAACGATAGAGTGAGTCACCGCTTAAGAAAAAGAGGAAGTCCTTGGTAGTAGCATCCCAACGAGGGGCCTGAAGGGGCGTGGTGATGCCGGTAGCATCATTGAGGTAGAGTACCTCTTGATCCTCGATCGTGACGATGGCATACAGGGGCTTTGCATCCTTGATGAGGGGGATGATGAGCTTATGGCTTTCCGGCGACCATTCGACGTTGGTTTCAATGGTCGGAAGAAAAGCGGCTTCAGTCGTGGAAAAAACCTCAGTATTTTCTTCGGCGCCGATATCGAGCACGTCTACGGAGTAACGTTCGCCGTCTTTTTTGACGGTAGCAAAGAGACCATTGGGAGCGGGGAACATTTTAATCGTTTTTGTCGTTTCGATAACCGGAGTGCGTTCATAATTTTCCTCGGTGAGAAAGATGTTCCAGAACTCTGTGGTGAGACCGCTCTGGATGACAATTTTCTTACCCCAGGACTTATAGCCAGGCGCTCCAACTTCGATGAAGTGTTCGCCCGGGTTCAGGCCGGCGATATGGATAGAATTATTGAGCAGTCCGAGGCTTTTTTCTGGAATGAGTTCTCCGTCAACCTTGATGCTGACCGTTTCGACATTGGTTTTGAGTGACAGGGAACCGGTGTAGATGAAAATACCGCGTTCAAAGCTGAAACGGTAGCCATAGGCGTAGAAGAGGACGGAGGAAGCAGCAATGAAAAAGGCTCCGACAAACAAGAAAAAAAGGAGGGTACGGTAACGATGGATCATAAGTTGAGTGACTGACAATGCCTCCCTAGTATACTCTCATCCTGGGGTTCTGAAAATATCTCCAAGAAAGGGCGAATTTCCCTTTTGACAAGGCAATTCCCGGGGCAGTATACTGGTAAAAAGGTCTCTTTCGGACTTTTGTCTACCACTTATGTCTTTCTTCCAGAATCTGTTTTCTTCTCTGTCTATCCCCAACAATCTGGCTGGCGACCTTTCGCTTCTCCTTTTGTTTTTTGTGCTCAGTATTGCTTTTGGATTCATCTTCGGTCGTTGGAAGCTGGTCAATATCCTCATCAACATTTACATCGCTGTCGCTTTCTTGAGCGTTTTGCCCAAAGAACTGCTCGCCTTTTCTGAGTATGCTCGGGTAGGCGTGTTCCTGGTCGTGGTTATTTTCTTGAGCACTATTGATGATCGGCTTTTTGATGTCCATATCACCAGTGCTGGGACAGATTTTTTCTGGCGTTTGTTTGTGATGAGCATCCTCGTGACTGGGATGTTGGTCAGTGTGACACTCTCGTTTCTTCCAAAGGCCCTATCACTTTCGTACATCTCTCAGACGGCTTATGGCTACTTTGCCTCACCGTTTGCTCTCATTTTCTGGATGGCAGTCCCGCTGCTGCTCCTTCTTTTCATCAACAATCGTTTGAAATGAGCTTTCAATCAACAAAGGTTGTTTGAAATAAAAAGCCGCCTCGGATCGTGTCCGTGACGGTCGGTTGTTTCAGCCGAAGACTCGAGTGACTTTGACCACATATTGGGCGTGTGTCACTAGGCCTTTGAAGTGTTGACCACGGGCAAGGGTTTCCGGGTCATATCCCTCGGTGTCCTCGTTGAGGAAGTAGCGTTTCTTTGTCTCGGGATCGGTAGCTAATCCGACACCGCTTGTATCAACCGTGTCGAAATTGAGTTCGCGCTCTCTGTCAATGATGTGATGCGTCATCTTTTCATCCGAGGTCAGAGGCTTCTCTTGCTCCCTTCGCATGTGATAGCGGATCCGGATGAAGGTGGCCACGAGAAGAACGAAGAACAGTACTGACACCACGATACTTGGGAGGTAGTCGTTGTGAGGGTAGAGGTAGAGGAGGGTTGGCCAGAGAATGAGCCCTGCAATCTCCGCCGCCCCCACAGGGCGTTTTTGGAGTGCCAAAATCACGGCGGTCCCTATTGCTGCCTGACACGCCAGGATGGCGCAGGGGAGGGCGATTTTGAAGATGATGGCCTCCGCTTCGTTGGAAGATCTGAGACTTTTCAGGGCCATTTCACCCGTTACGTACCCAACGATCAGGGTGACGATTGTGGCAAGGAGCGCCAGACCAGTGTCGCCTGCTATTCTCCAAATCTTGTTCATGATAGGGAGTCTCCGGGTTGTTCCAAACGACTGTCGTCTGGATGAATCACTCTACCTCTTTAGAGGCTTTTTCGTCAAGAAGAATGTTGAAATAAAAAGCCGCCTCGGATCGTGTCCGTGACGGTTATTTTTGACCTAAGTCGTAGCTCTTTTGGGACGAGTCTGGAACTCCCAGAAAGCTATTGCTTCCGGCGTTATACAGAGTTGGTCTTTTAACATCCCGACCACTTTCTGAAGGTGAGTAGGAGGCTGCTCGTTGAGTATCAGGAGATATCTCACTTGAGCGTCGATGTCTCCATCTGCATGCCGGATCCCGTCACGAGCGGTTATGAGCTTGTCTTGGAGCTCACAGGCGATGAATGCAGGAGGGAGGAGTGAGTCTCTGGAGGTGCCGGAGAATGCCAGCACGAATCCTCGCATAAAGTGGCCGAGCATAGCAGTCTCCTTGTGAAGTTACTATCTCCCAGTGTACTCCTAATTGCCTGTGAAAGATGTATCTTTGTCAAATGAAAAACCGCCTGGCCTACAGTGTAGGTAGCGGCCTGAGTTGTTGATTATTGAAACCTTCGGTTCGGTTTTCCAAGCTTGAAAGCTCGGAGTAGGTTTCGGTAGTTTTGCTTCCAAGAAAGTCGCTCTTCGAGGGTGACCTCAAAGTGTTTGAATGTCTCTCGAATGAGAGGTCTTTCTCCGCGCCGCCGCTGTTCGACGATGATGGCGTAGAAGGTAGCGTTGGCTTGATCTTCACGGAGCATGTGGATCGCATGCATGATCAAGCTATGCACTTCATCCTGTGAGGTCTTGGTCAAGGTACTGGATTCTGGCTCTGTAGCGCAGGCCATTTTGTTCTCCTGACGATATGATTGTTGACGAGCAGTATTGGAAGGCTCTTCCAATAGACGATTATCCTATAAGCAGGTGCAAAAGTCAAGGGAAAATGGCCTAAAAATGCGGTCAGAAAAGAGCCAGATTTTGGCTCCACAGCAGGCCTTGACCCCGCACTAATTCCAAGGAAAATTTTTGTAAAAATACGAATTGAGGCGTAGCCGCCTGTCGGCTTAAACAAGGGGAAAGGGGGTATTTTTGAAAGAATTAGTGCCGGGGTTGACAGGGTTTTCGAAGCTGCTATACTTGTTAAGCAATCTAGAAACCGCATGGTAACGGGTTGCTTTTGTTTCTATCTGTTTTTCTACGGGTGCCCGTCGCACAGTGCGCCGAGGTGACAAAAATTCCTTAACAATTGAGAGCCGTCCAGAAATCTTGCGCACGCAAGACTATGGATAAAAACAATAAACATAATCACAATTTTTTGTGGTTAGTTCTTACGGAGAACTCTATTCTAAGACAAACGAAAAAAACAAGTTTATTACTTCTTTGAAGTGAGTGAAGCAAAAATTTATTTTTGTTTCCGAACGAAGAGGAGTAAGCTCATTTGTTTCGAGTAGTGAGTCGCAACGAGTCGTAACTTCTGTGATCGATGTGAATCACGGAGGGTTCGAGCAATCGAATGACTCATTCACATATATTGAGAGTTTGATCCTGGCTCAGGATGAACGCTGGCGGCGTGGATAA
>CAZTBI010000002.1:0-227587 GCA_964612055.1 uncultured Bdellovibrionales bacterium | reverse complement strand
CTATTTTGGAAAAACTTCTCTGGACATGGGTGCAATTCCCATCAACTCCACTTTTAAAACAGTTGAAAAATGAGACGAAGACGCCACAATCGACCGAAACCAAAAGTGCAGGTCAAGGAGCACTCGCGCATTAACGAGAAGATTCTCGTTCCTCAAGTAATGGTCATTGACTTAAATGGGGAGAATCGCGGTGTCATGGATACTGCTGCTGCCATTGCACTTGCCCAAGAGCAAGAGGCGGATTTGGTAGAAGTCTCTCCTTTGGCCAAGCCTCCTGTTTGCAAAATCACTGACTACGGCAAGCTTCAATACAAGGCTGCCAAGCAGGAACAGCAGCAAAAGGCGAAGCAAAAAAAGGTTGAGACCAAAGGTATCCGTATCGGTTTTCGGACCGACACTCACGACCTCCTTTTCAAGAAGACTCAGGCCGAGAAATTCTTGAGCAAAGGAAACAAGGTGCGTCTCGAGATTGTACTCCGTGGTCGCGAAAAGGCTATGCAAGAAAAGGCGAGAGAGAATCTGACTGCCTTCATCAAGAGTATCGCCATCCCCCATCGTTTCGAGGAAGAAATGAAACGCGGACCTATGGGATTCAACGCTCTCATCGTTCCAGAATAATAATGAATCGTAAGCTCATAATGCTATGCCTAAGCTCAAGACCCGAAAATCAGTTTCCAAGAAAGTCAAAGTGACTGGCACTGGAAAACTCAAGCGCCGTGCTTCCGGACAAAATCACTACAACTCTCGTAATACCGGTGACGAGACCCGATCAAAACGGAAAGATCAGAGTATTTTCAAGACCGAAGAACAAAACATCAAACGAGCCCTCCCGTACGGAAAGAAGTAATCATCAAGCACGTAATCCCATTTTTAAGAGAATTGTATGACGAGAGTAAAGCGTGGCGTCATGACCAAGAAACGTCACAAGAATGTCCTGGAAGCTGCCAAAGGCTACCGCTGGGGACGTAAAAATTTGTTTACCAAAGCCAAGGAAGCCGTGATCAAAGCTGGCAAGTACGCTCACCGCGACCGCCGCGCCAAGAAACGCTCTTTCCGGAGCCTCTGGATCACTCGCTTGAACACTGCGCTTCGCCTCTACGGCATCAAGTACCGAGATTTCATTGCTCTCGAGGGAAGCAAAAACATTGCCCTTGATCGCAAAGTTCTCTCTCAGATGGCCGCTGAGAATCCAGAAACTTTCAAGACTTTTGTCGAAAAAGTGCGCTAAAGAAAACTTCGTACCGAAATCGCTCTCTTACTGGGAGCGATTTTTGTTTTTGTGCCAAAAGAAAAGAAGTACGGTTACAAGAAAAATGCCCAAGCCATCAATACCAACGTCTGTCATCTTGGCGCCACGAAAAGGTACGAAAAACTGATGCAGTTCATCGGTAGCCGCATACATAAGAGAAAACGCTGCGGCCAGAGCAATCACCCTCCGGAAAGACTCTTGTGAAAAACAGAGTCGGAAATAACGGAAAGAGAGAAACATGAGGACGGCATATTCTACCACATGCGCCCCCTTACGCTCCACGAAATACCAGAGGGGCGGCGCGCCAACCGTGGCTTTTCCAGAGAGCATTGAAAAAGAAAAAATCACTGCCATCCAGAGAAGGAGCAGAGAAAAGGTCATGGTTCGAGAAGAAAAAACGGTAGATCGAGAAAACATACTATTCGTGCTTTTTTCGTTCTCCAAATTCCTGAATCAAATGAAAAAGCGCATAAAACGGCAGCCACAGCCAGGATGTTTTCTTTAAAAAGTCATCGATAGAGGAATTGATGTTCATAGATCTTTTTGTAATGGATGGGCACAATGATCACTTATTTCGTAGACGACGTCCTTCTTTTCTACTACTATCTTCCAGCCATTTTCTTCAGCGGCTAATTTGAGATTCTGATTCGGATTGAAGGCGATAGGGTGCTCGACGAGTTTGAGAAAGCCCATGTCAGATTCGGTATCTCCAATCCCGTACGAGTCTTTAAGAGAAAGTTTGTGCTCGTACAGGTACTGCTCTACTAAGCTTCCCTTGTTCCTTGAAGGCTCGAAAGAGGCTTCTCCAGTGTATTTCCCCTTTTCATCTACAGTATAGACACTTCCGAAGGCACTGTCGAAATTGAGGTACTGACGATTGTACTCTTCTACCACCTCGATGGGTGATCCTGAGATCACTACCAGGTGATAATTTTCAGCCCGCAGTTTTTTGATCAGCCGTTCCGCATAGATATAGGTCCGCTTGGCATGAAACGGTACCAGCATCTTACTCGCCTTGATCACATCTTCTTTGGAGCAACCTCGGATATGCTCAGCATACAAAGTGACCAAAGCTTTGCGATAGTCTTCGTAGGTACCTTCATGTTCCAACCAACCCGTATAAATATTGGTCAGTTGATTGCGTGCTTCATGAGGAAAAACTTTCATCCAGGTGAGCTGGTTGATCAGCTCGAAATGGAGATTCTTGCGAAAAATCGTTCCATCGATATCAAAGATCGCTATTTTTGTTTTCTTTTTCGCAGACATACGGACATTATCTATACAGACTCCTTTTCCATTGTACTGGTTATTTGATAGAGAGCAATGCCCGCAGCCACAGAAACATTGAGTGAATTCTTTTTTCCACGCATCGGAAGTTCTATGATAGCATAGCACTGCTTCAAAATTCTTTTGTCCACCCCCGAAACTTCGTTTCCAACCAAGAGGGCTACTTTCTTCCCGGGTGTATACTTTCGATAATCAACACTACGCTCATCTTGTTCTAGGGCCACTATCTTGTATCCCGTCTTTTTCAAATCAGTGAGAATCTTCGTGAGAGAAGAAGCTTTCCTCCAAGGAACAGACTCTTCAGCGCCCAGCGCCGTCTTCTTGAGTGCCTTGTCGGCATCAGTCAGATACAGGGCATCCTTTTTTGGCGGAAGCGGCGTGTAGCCAGAAAGGATAATTTCATCCGCCCCTGCTCCATCAGCGGTCCGAAACAAGGCACCGACATTGTGAGCACTCCGAATATTGTGAATTACGAGGATCAATTTCGAA
This sequence comes from uncultured Bdellovibrionales bacterium, assembly GCA_964612055.1. Taxonomy (GTDB): domain Bacteria; phylum Patescibacteriota; class Minisyncoccia; order Moranbacterales; family UBA1568; genus UBA1568. The sequence continues at coordinate 224,562 of CAZTBI010000002.1, read as the reverse complement.
CGCTTCTTATTTTCCATATTGTTGAAACAGTCTCTTTCCCTCTTCCCAAACAGCTGGATAATTCTTTGTTACCTTCATCCAATACCACCACTCGCCGCCCCAGAGATAGATATCATGAAATCCCACCTGGCGGGCATAGTCGACATTGTCCCGCAACCTTGTCTCATTCATCGTTCTGAACTGTTCTTCAAGCGCGATGTTCGCTATCCAGCCGCTCGCCCAGGGTTCTGCTTGAAGCTCGATAACAGAAAAGTGCTCTTGATCAGTCAGAAGTCGCATGACTTTCTCTTTAAAACGGAAAAAGTTAGGACCAATCGGATACTCGAAATAGCCTCCTGCTTTGGGGCTATAGATATCGCGATACAGCGTCGTACCGAACTCATCGCCACGCTTAGCTGCCCCGTACCAGGTTGAAAGCTCTCCGCTATCGGTAAGCAGTATCGGTCGTGATGGATCAAGACGCTTGGCCAAGGCTACTTCCTGTTCCAGAAATGCCACTTCAAAGGGTGGGCAGATACCGAAAGACAAGAAAGGTTCATTTTCAATCTGCCACTTCACAATGGCTTCATTTCCTTTATACCGCTCAATCGTTTTTTCAATAAAATGAAGCACTCCCTGCTTACGGACATCATCACTCTCCTTGGCCCATTCGGGAATATGGCACTCTGGCCAACGCGGTACCTTCAGTCCGACGGTGAGAATGACATCAACATTACGTTTCTCAGCTTCGGCGAGCTGCCAGTCCACTTCCGAAAAATCGTAGGTGTCTTTCTTTGACTCCACTAAATCCCAGTACACCGGAAGACGCATCTTTTTCACACCCACCTCGTCGAGCAGTGCTAAGTACGTTTCTCGGGCGTTCAGTCCCAATCCCTCCGCGTAACGAGAAGAAAATGTCATCCCGAGACTCACATCTTCGCGTGGTGCCGGAGCTGGCAGATTAAAGTATCCGAATAGAAGCAGTGCTGCAGCTATCATAATAAGAAAGATAGTTGCTATAATTTTGAAAAGTTTTTTCATAAAAACATTAGACTGATAATAAAGGAACGCCACTGAGTGTTGCCAGCCACAAACCCAGACCAATAATAGCCACCGCAATTGCCTTTTGGGCCCAGTCCCAAAAATACAACTTCTCACCAAAAATGCTTGGGTAGCGGAAAGAGAGCGGGATCATCATGAGAAGAAGAAACACATACTGCATACCAGAGAGCGCTTGCACGAAAGAAACTGATCCGAGATATATAGCATAGGAAACAAGAAAGGAGGCGACTCCTGCACTCACCTTGTTCAATACGAATAACGCTCCGGTACTCGTTGCTCTCGATGAACGATTCGAGAAGCCATGAAACTGCGCCATAATCTGCCGACGAAACTGTGGCACCAATAAAAGAAGCAGTCCTCCGAGCGTCATACCGAGCCGAGACCAGACCAGACCACTCTGAAAATTTGTATGGGCGTATCCCTCCTTAAGAAACAGAAGCGATATACCCATAAGTATTCCAGCGAGAAATATATACCGCGAAACATGTTCTCCGCGGCGCAGTGGCAAATCAAATGAGATAAGCAATCCTCCGATGATGAGTAGTACCACCGCCAAGATGTACCACATTTCAAAAGAGTCACCCCCAGCCACTCCCGGAAAAAAAACTGCTAGAAAAGCCACGAGTGAGACCGTTGTTCCTACAAGCGGTGCTACTCGAGAAACCTCGTGCTGCTTCACGGCCGCGTAAAAGGCAACGAGTGCAAAGGTCCCTAACACTCCGGAAAAAAGAAGCATACTCGTCGTTCGTGCATCCGCAAACTGAGCACCAAATGGTATGAATCCAAGTGCAAACAAACTGAACATGGAAACAAAAAACGCATACACGGCCGGAGTCGGTATACGATCGGAAAGGAGATATTTGTCGAAAACAGATGAGACAGCACCAAAAAAATATCCGAGGAGTGCCACAAGCGCCGAAGTCATAGAGAAACCTTTATGTTTTTGTTGTCTTTATTATACCCGGAAAAGACAAAACCTCCGAGAGGGAGGTTTTGGTTACTTCTGCGCGATCTTGCGATAATAGATATCAACATCGGAAATCCACTTGCGCACACTTTCCGGACTATGAGTCGCACAGCTTGATCCGCACTTCCAGATAATCATATTTTTCGGCTCACTGGTTTTTTTGATATCCACCAACTGAGCAATGCGATTTCCTACAGCATGCACCGCTTCTTCTGGACTTCCAAAACAGCCATGACCCATAGCAACACCACGAGTTCCCGCTCCTTTGAATCCCCAATAATTGAAGCAATCTTTCCCTGCAGCATCTACCGGGACACGTTTGCCCCAATTACTCTCTTTCTTAGCGATACCGACAATAAGAGCGGCGACATCCCGATCATACTCCGCGATGGCAGGTGCCATCACTTCGAGCGGATAGCCAGCGGCGAGTTCGCGAATTTCTCGACCCAGCCCCTCTTCTTTCTCAGAAGGACCTTTATTTTCATCCACCGCAACTACCACCGCCGCCTTCTCCTTTACTTCCGGACAAGGAGTTGCTTCTTGAGAAGCTCTTTTCTCAAGTTCTAAGTCGCTAAAAAAGGAAAAGTCCCGCTGCCAGAGGCAAAGCTCTCTTTCGTATGCTACAGAAGACGCTCCCTCCGCAACTGGTATCTTCTCTTCAGAAACCGCTAAATCCTTGGTATCTATTTCTGGAAGAGAGGGAAAAGTCCCCGCTCCGGCCAAGCCAAAGAAGAGGACAGCGAAACCAGAAAAACCTTTTTTAAAGAAAAAAGGATATTTTTTGAAGAATTGCTTCAGTTGTGATAGCCCTCCATACAAACTACCTCGCCTGACAGAATCACCCATAAAGTACCTGTTCACATCTTGCAGCCTCCAAGGACATACCAGACCCTCCGGAACAGTATTTTATCAGTTTGGTTCCCCTCCACACCCCGAAAATCGAAGTGCCTTGAGGAAAATTTACTTAAGAACGTACTAGAGAGAATAGCAGATTCCTCCCTAAACGTCAATGAAAAAAGCCACTCTTTTCACAAGAAATGGCTTTTTAGAAGCAAAAATTGGAATACTGGATGGGACAAAAATTGACTATTCGTCACTCAATTGTGAGAAGTACATGTCGACGTCGGAAATCCACTTTTTCACACTCTCCCGGCTATGTCCCTGGCAGCTGAAGCCGCACTTCCAAATGATCATCTTCTCCGGAGTATCGAGTTTCTCGGATTGAATCAGTCTATTCAAACGCGCCGCTACCGTTTCTACGGCATCTTCCCGGCTATTGAAGCAGGTATGTCCGCCAGTACCCATCATGCGCCGGACACCACGATAGCCCCAGTAATTGAAACAGTCTTGGTTATCAAGCACTGGAATACGCTTTCCCCAATTACTCTCCTTTTTCGCGATACCAACCAAAAAGGCTGCCGTAAGACGATCTTGCTTGAAAATATACGGCAACATCGCTTCAATCGGATACCCCTTCACCATGTCACGGATACTTTCTTCATACTTCTCCTTAGTCACCTGCCCGAAGTATTCAAAGAAAACATCCTGTCCGGGATCGTAAGCTCCTGTTTCCCCACTCGGTGATGCCTGAGTGAGTGAAGGCTCTGGACCAACCTGATTCACGACCACTGGCGCTTCAGAACGAGCAAAAACTCCAGGTCCGAAGTAGTGTTCCATAAAGGCCATACTCACCATACCGAAAGCGATACCGCCCACAATTGATCCATAGAGCATCTTGTGCGGAGAAAAACTCGGCATCACGCTCGATGAAAGACGCTTGATTCGACGAAAAGAAATCTCTGCCCGACGCCAAAAACGCTTAGCACTTTCCTGCCAAGGGCGATTTTTCAACTCTTCCAGAAAGGAACGCTCACGAACAAGACCATCCAGCCTCTTTCTTTGAGGAAGATTCTGTCTTTTTTCCGAAAAAGTAAGTGGGACGCTCAGTGGAGAGAAGGAAGATTTTCTGGGAGTAGCAATATCGAGCGTTGGTCTCTTTTTTCTCTCTCGCTCAGCCAAAGACGATTGCAAAGAATACATGCGTTTGTTTTGAGGTTACACGCCTATTTTACCACGATTTTTTCTTGTAAGCCACACAAAGAGAAGAACCCCGAAACCAACGAGAAAAACCGAGAGAATTTGCCCACGCGTCAGTGTAAACAAAAGCGCCACGCCCGGATCGGGTTCACGGAAATACTCGAGACTGAAACGAATTACGCCATATCCTATCAGAAAAAAACTCGCCAACTGACCCGGAATCCTAAGAGAACGCCGAATCAAGAAAAGAAAAAGGAGGAGTATTATGCCCTCACCCAAGGCTTCATACAGAGTCGATGGATGACGAAGCGCCCCCTCTGGGAACATACCAGGGAAATACATCCCCCAGAAGACTTCCGTGACACGACCTGGAAGTTCTTGATTGAGGAAATTTCCAGTACGACCAAGAAAAAGCACTACCGGCGCCGAAAAAACAACCAAGTCAGCCAGACGAAAAAAATCCTGTTGGTATCTCTTAGCAAAAAGAAACAGCGCGAAAGCAACACCGATTACCCCACCATGAAAACTCATACCCGCTATCCCTGTCCACGCTCCTGCCTCATGGTCATAGGGCCAGAAAAAACCGAGTGGGTCGAGAAAGAGGAGTTCCGGTCGATAGAGAAAAGCATATCCGAGATGCCCACCTACGATGGCCCCGAGAAATAAAACGAGAAAAAGATCAAATAATGCCTCTTCCTTCAAACTCACTCCCCACTCTTTAAGCCATCTTTTTGCAAAGAGAAAAGAGAGGAAGAACCCGATCAACCAAGAAAGCGCATACCACCGCAGGGAAAGAAAACCGACCGTAAAAACGATCGGATCGATGTGCCCTAACAAATGTTGCCACCAGTCAATCATACTACTGCTCGTTGTATTCTTTCAGTTGATCGCGGAATTCAATACTGTAGATCTCACTTAGGGCCATGAAAAGGGAAACGATGATCGGGCCAATCACAAATCCTGGTAGTCCGAAAAAGGCGATGCCTCCCAAAGTAGCAAAGAAAACAAGGAGCGGGTGCATCTGCGTATCCTTGCCAACCAGTTTCGGGCGCAAAATATTATCAATGACCGATATGATACCGAGGCCAACAGAGAGGATGAAAATGCCCTGCCAGACATCTCCGAGAAAAAGCATGATAAGTCCCGCTGGGAACCAAATCATCGTCGAACCAATCATCGGGATGATAGAGAAGAGAATCATCACTAATCCCCAGATAGCAGGCGATGGAATACCAGCAATCCAGAACGTTATCCCGCCGAGAAGTCCTTGAATCACTCCCACCACGATAGTTCCCTTAAGCGTCGCACGACTGATAGAAATGAATTTTTCAACCAATAGTTTGTCGTGCTCGTTCTTAAGCGGAGAAAGCTCCATGAGAGCTCGAAGCGTCTTCTTACCATCAATCAAGAAATAGAATAAGGTAAAGAACATGATGAAGACCCAGAAAATGAAATGAGTCACTCCTTGGTACGCTGCCTGAAGGAGTCCAAGAGCATTCTGACTCAAGTTCTTGATATCAGATACGATACGCTCCTGATCAAAGGCCGCTGTATCGAGAAACACGTTCGCATAGGGAGCGCTCTTTACTGCGCTCAGAATCTTTTCAATCGATGTTTGGAGTACCGATTCCTGAGCAAGGAGAGAGTACAAGTTACTCGCTTCACTTATCGCCAGGCTCAAGACCAAAAAAAGTGGCGTCACGATGATAGCGATGACAAGAAGACAGGTGAGGAAAGCGCTCGCTCCCCGATGCCCACGCATAATATGCTCAAACCAATGATAGGGTCGCTTGAAAAGTGCCGTCAAGATAGCGGCGGCTACGATGGCAGTGAGAAACGGCTGAAAGATGAAAAAAACCGCCACGCCCACAGCGAGGAACAGAAAGAAGAAAAAGGAGACATTGAGTGAGCGCAGTTGCATAGTGAAGATTCTTAACTCTTTCTATTATACTCTTCGAAGGCACTTTTCGAAAATGAGGCAAATTTCGGCATACCAAGGAGTATCTGAGCATTAACCAAAAGCGTCGGTCTTCCAGAAACGACCGTTCGCTTGTGTGGCGGCCGCACCGAGAGCGTCAGTCCGTATTTTTCAAGAAAATACTTCTTAATCCCGGCGCGTGTATTGTAACCAGCTGGTAAAACAAACGGCTGAAACTGTTTAGTATTCGAAGAAAAATACTGCTTGTGATTCTCATGAAGAAACAACTTTACCTGAGCCTCTCGCCAATCCACCCGACTTCTTGTCGACTGCTTTTTGTTTACTGCCTCTTGCTTCCCATGCTCCTTATAGTAGATACAGCGACTCTGTACCGGACAGGCTTCGCATTTTGGTCGTGCAACACAAAGCGCGCTCCCAAAATCCATAAGTGCCGCATTCATCTCTTTTTTGGGAAAGGAGAATTTATCCTCCCAGAATACTTCATCCTCCACTAAATGCTTGCCACCATAGAAGAAACGTCCGATTACCCGCTTCAAATTAGTATCCCAAGCCAGGTGATCCTCTCCATAAGCAAAGCTCATGACAGCGGAAGCGGTATACGGACCGACACCGGGCAGGGTTTCAAGCGCTTTCTTGTCACAAGGAAACTTCCCGCCATACTCCCCGACCACTCTCTGAGCCGCTTTGAGCATATTGCGACCACGAGCGTAGTAACCAAGTCCTTGGTAGTATGGTAGAAATTCTTCCCAGGAAGCCTTGGCCAGATCTTCAACTCTCGGGAAACGCTTCAGGAATTTCTTGTAATACTCGACTACCCGGACGACCTGGGTCTGCTGGAGCATGATTTCCGATACCCAGACTTCATAGGCCGTGATCTTCTTCTTGCGCCACGGTAGTTCTACCCTCCCCGCTTTGCGGAAAAAGTCATCAAGATGTTTTTCAAAAAATTGGATCTTTTCCTTGCGAATTGACATAGAAGTTCTCCTCATTATACACTGCCCTATCATGCCCAGCCAGGCATGAAATCCTGGTACCTCTCACCCAAGGAGCGCATCATGAAATCCGGCCTGTTTCCTACAGTCCTCCACGAACTCGTGGCGCCTGATCACTATTCGCTTACCGCAACGATCAAGCTTCCACTGATTCTGGAAGAGCGGCGCATCCCTTTACGTTTCTCGCAAGCACCTCGTGTGGAACTCCTGCGAGAGCCGGGGCATCTATATCTGATGAATCCTGATTGGCTCCTCAAGCTCATGAAACGACTGGCTGAACAGCATGCCGCCATCCAACAAACCAGACTGCTGCAATTCGCAGTTTCACTCCAAGGAGAGCTCGGATTCAATGGCGCTGGCCGAGACACCGAACTCTGCAACCAGTACTCGGAATCGAGGGGTCTGTACTTCGAGGTAAGCAAGCTGGTGGTATCGGATGATCCCGACATGCTTTTCAAATCAACGGGGCGCCCGATTGACAAAGCAAGTGACCTTGGCCTTCGTATCGCCGCTTCATACGAGATCGTGCATACTTGGCTGCAGGAGCAAACGCAACACGGCCTCAAGGTCTCATGACGCGATCACTCCACCGCCCAAACAGACAGTGTCGTCGTAAAAGACGGCAAACTGACCCTCGGCAACGCCAGGGTCTTTTTCTTTGAGGACAACTTTTACATTTCCATTTTCCAAGTACTCAACAGCAGCCGGATACATTTTTTCTCCATGACGAATCTTAACCAAAAGCTCTGTCTTTTCTGGTTTCTCACCAGCAATCCAGTTAAGCGCTCCCACAGTAAAGACGTCACGTGCCAGAAGTTCGTGATGATCGCCGTGTGAAATAAAGATTTCATTTTTTCCAGGATCCTTCTTCACCACATACCATGGCCCACCAGAAAGTTTAATACCGCGCCTTTGGCCGACGGTGTAATAAAAGAAACCATCGTGCTCACCTAAAATCTTTCCTGTTTCATACTCGATTAATTTCCCTGGTTTTTTCCCGAGATGATACTCGAGAAATTTATCAAATGGAATTTTTCCTAAGAAACAAATCCCTTGGCTGTCTTTACGCTTGGCATTGGGGAGGTTATATTTCTCGGCTAACTTTCGTACTTCACTTTTTTCTAAATTGCCAATAGGAAACAGTGCTTTACTTACTTGCTCTTGAGAGAGCTGCGAAAGAAAGTATGTTTGATCCTTGATCGGATCGGGCGACATTTTGAGAAGCGTCTTGTTCTCTTGTTCTCCTGCCTCGGCTTGGCTTAGCAAGATCGGGTCTGTCCAAGCATAATGCCCGGTCGCAATCTTATCGAAGCCCTTGTCAGCGATGTACTCATAGAAAGCACCAAATTTGATGCGAGCATTGCAAAGCATGTCTGGATTTGGTGTGCGACCCCCCTTCACTTCATTGACCGTATACGAAACCACACGCTCCCAATATTCTTTCTGGAACGGCACAATTTCGAGCGGCACCTCCGCCTGTTCGCAGACGGCCCGCACATAGGCGAGATCTTCCTCCCAAGGACATTCACCCAAGAAAGAAAGCTCGTCTTCCAACCAAATTTTCAGGTAAAAAGCGGTCAGTTCGTGCCCCTCATCTTTGAGAAGCCGCAGCGCCACGGAACTATCCACCCCGCCTGATACCAAAACCGCAATCTTCATAGACCAGTTGTTACGTACTCCTTGGCAATATCATCATGCTCAGTCAGAAATTTTTCTATCACCTTTTCTACTTCTACCACACTATGACAACTCATCAGTTCTACGCGCAGTTCTTTGGCGAGTGGAAAATGATTGATATAGGCTTGGTAATGTTTTTTCATCAATTCAAAACTTTTCGTTTCCTTCCACGTTTCTTCAAACAGCTTGGTGTGCTCGAGAGCTGCTAAGACTTTTTCTTCTACCGTTACTTTTTTCTCTTTATCAAACAACCACGGGTTGCCAAAGATCGCCCGGCCGAGCATCACCCCATTGGCACTAGTTTGTTTCACTTTTTCTTCCGCATCAAAGATATCTCTCACATCACCATTGCCGAAAATAAGTGTACCGGAACCTGCAGCAATTTCGACTGCCCGTTTTACCCGCTCCCACCTAGCTGGAACTTTCGACATCTCTTTCTTTGTCCGAGCATGCATTGTGATCACGGCTGGCTTGGCTTCGAGGAGCGCCGGGAGCCATTCTTCCAGAGAATCTTCATTGAACCCCAGACGCGTTTTTACAGAAATAGGGAGCTCTTTCCCGGCAGCCACTGTGCCTTCACGAGCAGCAAGGATAAGCTGCTGCGCCAAAACAGGATCTTTCATGCATGATGCCCCAGCGCCCTGCTTCATGACATTCTTATCCGGACAGCCCATGTTGATATCGATCCCATCAAACTCAAGCTCCGTACACAATTTTGCTGCCTCACGCATATTGTCCGGATGAGCGGTAAACAACTGCGCCACAATTGGTCGCTCCGCTTCAGAAAACTTGAGATCACGTACCAATGCTTCGCGACCTTTCGGGTGACACAGGCCATCTGCCGAAACGAACTCCGTCCAAAAAACATCCGGTTTACTATATTTCACAATATGCGCCCGAAAAACCGCGTCCGTCACATTGGCAAGCGGCGCTAAAACAAAAATTGGCTTCTTCAATTTTCCCCAAAATCCCAAGAAGGGCTGCATAGACATATATTCAGTATAACTGGAAAAGTGTAGCGTGTTTTTAGGAAAAAAGAAACCCCTACCATATGTTATGGCCACATTGACATTTTCCCCCGTTTCCAGTAATATCGGACTTAATGAGTCTGAATTTATAAAAACGGTATGAAAGTATCAAAAAAGGCTTACTACGGCCTCCGAGCAGTACTGGCTCTCGCTCAAGCAGAGAAGCCAGTCTCTATTCACGCCTTAGCTGAGACCGAGCATTTACCTGAGGACTACCTCGAAAAAATTCTCCAGCACCTGAGGCGCGCTGGCATGGTAGAAGCTACCAAAGGAACTTCTGGTGGCTATACCTTGGCACGCCCAAAAGAAGAAGTAAACGTTTGGGAAGTGCTCCGTGAACTCGACGGCCCCTTGAGAACCTTTGCTGCACCGATCAAGGGCACACTCCCCTGTCTCCAGCCCAGCCACTGTCAAACCAACGAGGTGTGGCGCAAACTGGAAACAGAAATAGAAAGTACCTTATCTCATATCACCTTAAGTAGCCTCATCCCCGAAAATCACCCTCACTCACACTAACCTATGCTGACTCTCAAAAACCTTTCCGTTTCCATAGAAAAAAAGCAGATCCTCCAGGATATCTCGTTTTCGTTTCGTCCAGGAAAAACGTATGCGCTCATGGGTCCAAATGGTTCAGGCAAATCGACCCTGGCGAGCGCCATCATGGGACATCCCAATATTACCTACTCTCGGGGAAGTAAAATTCTCATCGGCGAAAAGAATCTGAAAAACCTCTCTCCCGACACTCGCGCCAAACTCGGTGTGTTTCTTTCTTTCCAAACGCCACTGGAAATTCCCGGCGTCACTGTTTTCGACCTTCTTCGTATCGCCCTCGAAAAGAAGCTTGACGCCGTCACGATTCACAAACAGGTGAAAGCCTACGCCAAAGAACTCCATATCAAAGACGAACTTTTGAAACGCTCACTGAACGAAGGATTTTCTGGTGGCGAGAAGAAGAAACTCGAAGCACTCCAAACAGTGATGCTCGCACCGCAATTTGTTCTCTTCGATGAAATCGATACCGGCGTCGATGTCGATGCTTTGAAAACCATTTCGCAATTTTTGAAAAAGTATCTCCCGAAAAAATCCACTCTGGTCTTTATCACCCACTCCACCCGTCTCTTGAAATATGTCAGCCCCGATGAAGTCATGGTCATCAAAAATGGCAAGCTCGTAAAAACCGGTAAAGCTGCTCTTGCTAAAAAAATTGAAGAACAAGGCTTCGAAGCACTGTAACCTATGAAAAAAGTTTCCCAAAAAAATCTTGATCTCGATGACTACAAGTATGGTTTTTCCATGCCCAATGTTTCGGTGCATCGCACCAAAACTGGTATCAGCCCAAAAGTGGTCCGAGAGATTTCCAAAGTAAAGAAGGAATCCGCCTGGATGCGTGATTTCCGCCTGCGCTCATACGAAATTTTCAAACAAAAACCGATGCCGACATGGGGCGCCAATCTCATGCCGATTGATTTCGATGCTATCACCTACTATTTGCGCGCGACTGACAAACAAGCGAATTCCTGGGAGGATCTCCCTCAAGAAATCAAAGACACCTATGACCGCATCGGCGTCCCAGAGGCCGAGAAGAAATTCTTGGCCGGCGTCTCGGCACAGTACGAATCTGAAGTTGTGTACGAAAGCGTCAATCGGGAGCTCGACAAGCTCGGCGTCATCTTTTGTGATATGGATACTGCAGTAAAAAAGTATCCGGAACTGGTAAAAGAATATTTCGGTACGCTCATTCCGCCACAGGACAACAAATTCGCCGCCCTCAATTCTGCCGTCTGGTCCGGCGGCTCCTTTGTCTATGTCCCAAAAGGAGTACGCGTTGATTTACCACTTCAGGCCTACTTCCGTATCAATGCTGAAGCCTTTGGTCAATTCGAACGAACTCTCATCATCGCCGAAGAAGGGAGCTACGTGCACTATATCGAAGGCTGCACTGCCCCTATCTACAGTTCCTCATCACTGCACTCTGCCGTCGTTGAAATTTTCGTCAAGAAAAATGCTCGTGTTCGCTACACTACTGTTCAAAACTGGAGCAAAAATATCTACAACCTCGTCACCAAGCGTGCTCGAGCTGAAGAAAATGCTGTTATGGAATGGATCGACTGCAACATCGGGTCTGGAGTCACCATGAAATATCCGGCCGTCTACCTGGCTGGTCGTGGTGCTCGTGGAGAAGTCCTCTCCATCGCCTACGCCGGGAAAGATCAGCACCAAGATGCTGGTGCCAAAATGGTGCACCTCGCTCCTGACACTACTTCTCGCGTCGTTTCAAAATCTATCTCCAAAGATGGTGGTCGTACTTCATACCGCGGTCTCGTCCACATCGCTTCGGGTGCTACCAACGCCAAGGCCTCCGTCGTCTGTGATGCTCTCCTTCTTGATGAGCATTCCCGATCCGATACCTACCCCACAATGCGCATCAATGAAAAAAGTGCCGAGATCGTTCATGAAGCGACTGTGGAGCGCATCGGTGCAGAAAAACTGTTCTACCTCACTTCACGCGGCATTACCAAGGGTGACGCGGAAGGACTCCTCGTCAATGGCTTCATTGATCCAGTGGTCAAAGAAATCCCCCTTGAGTACTCTATCGAACTGAATCGCCTGATTAATATGGAAATGAAAGGCAGTATCGGCTAAACCTATGCGCTTCATCGATATCTCAACTGACACGAAAAGCCTCTACACCCTCACAGAAAACGAGCAGGTTGTTTTTTTCATGTGGAATCGCGATGGAGAAATAACGTTTGAACTGAGAGGGACAGGTGCGGAAGCGCATGTCTTTGCTTTTTTCACTGGTAAAAATGACGCCAAAAAAATTCTTACCATCAACCAAAAACACCTTTCTCCGCGCACCGCATCCCACGTCCTGGTGAAAAGTATTCTGAACGACCAGGCTTCCTTCGCTTATCAAGGCACTATCCACATTTCTAAGGACGCACCTCTCTCCGATGCTTCACAGGAAAACCGGAATCTCCTCCTTTCAGAAGAAGCGCGCGCTTCCTCTGCGCCAACACTGGAAATCTTGAACAACGATGTCCGCTGTCATCATGCTGCCACCACCAGCCCTCTCAGCCAGGAGCAATTATTCTTTGCTGAAACGCGAGGCCTTTCCCGTAATCAAGCTGAAGAACTTCTCATTCGCGGATTTCTCCAGTCATCCATTGAGAAGCTTGGTAAACTTCTTTCTTCTCAGGACAAGGAAAAAGTGTTAGCCTTGGTAGGAAATTCTCTCGCCTAAACACTCCCTATGGATCTCAAGGATATCAAAAAATCTTTTCCTCTTTTCACGAATCAACCAGATCTCGTGTATCTCGACTCGGCCGCTACCGCTCTCAAACCAATTTCCGTCATCGCGGCCGAAGCAAAATACTACGAACAGTATTCTTCCAATATTGCGCGCGGTATCTATCCCATGGCTGAACAAGCAACCGAAGCCTTTGAGAAAACGCGCGCAAGGGTAGCCGCCTTTATCGGTGCCAAACCGGAAGAAATTATTTTCACTTCTGGTACCACTGCTTCGATCAATCTCGCAGCTGACCTCCTCGCTGCTCGCATTGAAGAAGGAGACAATATTATTATCACCGCCGCTGAACATCATTCCAACTTTCTCCCCTGGAAAGAATTGTGCCAAAAAAAGAAAGTGGAGCTGCGTATCGTTCCTGTCACGCAAGATGGCCTGCTTGATCTCGTAGCCTTCCAAAAGTTCGTCGATGCCCATACCAAGATCGCCTCCTTTGGAGCTATCTCCAATGTCTTGGGCATTATCAATCCCGTGAAGGAAATAGTACGCCTCGTAAAGGAAAGAAATCCTAATACCCTCGTCATTATCGATGCCGCCCAAGCCGTCGGACATATACCAGTCGATGTTGCCACATGGAATGCTGATTTCATCGCTTTTTCCGGACATAAGATATTTGGTCCGACTGGCACCGGTGTGCTCTACGGAAAATACACCCTCCTCGAAACCCTCTCTCCCGTTTCTTTCGGTGGCGGTATGGTACTTGATGCTTGTGCCAAAGAGACGCTCTACAAAGAAGTCCCCGCTCGTTTCGAATCCGGCACTCCCAATATCGCTGGCGTCATCGGTCTCGGTCAGGCTATCGAGTTCATCGAAGCAATGGGTATTGATACCATCCACACTCATGAAAATACCTTGGCACTCTTAGCTTGTCAGAGACTCAAAGAAGCTTTCGGAGAGAAGGTAAAAATCATCGGCCTCGATACCCCAGAGCTGCGGAGTGGCATCGTCTCTTTCCTCCTCTCGGACGTTCACCCTCACGACACCGCTTATCTCTTAGGTGAACGTAATATCTGTATCCGGGCCGGACTCCAGTGCGCCGCCCCCCTTCATGAGACACTCGATCTGTCCGCTACCACCCGTCTCAGTTTCTCCATCTACAATACTGAAGAAGACATCGAAAAGCTGATCGCCGGATTACAGGCAGTAAGAGAAAAAATCCTATGAGCGACATCTATCAAGAGATAATTCTCGACCATTATCGCAACCCGAGAAATCACGGAACTCTCGATCATCCGACCCACCAAGCAAAAGCGCTCAATGCCAGTTGCGGCGACAAGCTCCAAATGGACATGGTAGTGAAAGATGGTATCATTAAGGAAGTGCGTTTTTCCGGTGTCGGATGCGCTATTTCACAGGCTTCGGCGTCTCTCCTCTCAGAAACACTTACTGGGAAACTGGTGCCAGAAGCGCTCGCCATGGAACCAAAGGATGTCCTCAGTCTCCTCGGCGTCACGCTGTCACCGAGTCGAATCAAGTGCGGACTCCTCTCGCTCGAGACCGCGAAGAAAACTTTAGCCAGCGACCATCTATTGTGAACTGAATTTTCGTTTTCTTCATCCGTTTCTCTCGGTCACATCCGTGATGAGTGTGCCGGTAACAGTCGAGCGTCGACAGGACGGTCTCGACTCGGCAGCTCCCTGTTCGGCGAAGCGAGTCAGGGATGTTCGAGGGAAACACAGGGGAAGAAAAGGGAAGTTCAGTTTATAACAAATGTAAGAATAACCAATTAGCACGAAAAACTATGTCGCAGTGGAAAGATGAAGCCAAAGTAGCCGGACCAGTAACTCTCAACAATGGCTGGACCGTTGAAGTTGATCACGGTATCTGTATTGGAGCTGCCCCTTGTACCGCTATGGCGCCAAACGCTTTCGCCTTAGATGACACCGGAAAGGCCGGTATCCTTGCGACTGTTGACGAGGATGATCAAGAAACAATCTTAAACGCCGCTCGCGCCTGTCCAGTCGGTGCTATTCGCATCAAGGACGCTACTGGCAAGCAAATTTTTCCTGAATAAATGACAAAGCAAGTAAGCAAACAAGAAGTGCAAGAAAAGCTCAAGCTCGTGTTAGATCCCGAGCTTGGTGTTTCTATTGTCGATTTAGGACTTATCTATAGCATCACTGTTTCCAAAGAAGGCGTCTGCACTATTAGCATGACCCTTACCACTATCGGTTGTCCGCTTTTTGGTCAAATTCAAAAAGAAATTGAGGACCGCGTTATGGAGCTCGAAGCTATCGAAGAAGTCGTCGTTGACCTCACCTTTGATCCACCGTGGACAGCCGACAAGATGACTGAGGAAGCCAGAATCCAACTCGGCCTCGATTAAAAAACATCCCGCACATGCGGGATGTTTTTTTATTCTACTTGTATTTTTCAATCAATCCATCCAACGCCTTTTTATCAAACGTTCTTTCATGAAGTGGGTCGTCCCCCTTACGTACCAGTGTTTCATAGCTTGGTCGCCCGGTTGTTTGATACAGAATCCCCAGTGGCATACGTTCCAGATTCAAAGCAAGTTCCAGCGCCTTCATTTTATCTGTTTTATCGTGCGTTTCATCAAGATAGTAGGTATTTTGCTTGAACCATTGATAGGTATTTTGTTTGTTAAAGACGACACAGGGCTGAAAGACATCAACTAAGGCATAGCCCTTATGCTGTATGGCCGCTTTGATAATCTCTTTAGATTGCATAATATCTCCCGCAAAAACTCGGGCCACAAAAGTGGCACCCAATGAAAGGGCGGTTGCCAAAGGATTGAAGGGTTCCATCACCACGCCTCCTACCTGTACCGGTGTCTTCATTCCTTTTTCTGAGGTGGGCGAAGCTTGACCCTTCGTGAGGCCATAGACCATGTTGTTATGAACAATATTGGTGATATCAGGATTGCGTCTGATGGCATGCATGAAATGATTCCCTCCTTCGCCATAGGTATCGCCATCACCAGACTCCGCTATCACTGTCAATTTAGGATTGGTGATTTTGATGGCTGTTGCCGGTGGCAGCGCCCGACCATGAAGACCATTAAAGTAATTGACCCGCAGATAGTGCGGTGTCTTGGCTGCCTGACCGATGCCGGAACAAATCACGACGTCCTGGGGCATGATATCAAGCTCCGCCAGAGCCATCTTCACAATATTCAAAATAGGAAAGTTTCCACAACCTGGGCACCAGGCCATGTCGGTTTCCTGCGGCATATCGTAGAGTTTCTTGTCGATCATATGAACAGTCTTTAGTCGATAGCCTTTAGCTTCTGAACAACTTCTTCCACTGAAAATGGATCGCCATCGTATTTCAATATCGTATCAGAAATCTTCACGCCATATTCCAATTTCAAAAGATTGGCAAACTGCCCAGTAGCGTTATTTTCCATCACTACAATCTTTTTTCGAGTGAAAAGTTTCTTGGCTTTTTCTGGCAACGGATACACTTGAGAAAAATGAAGAGCCGCCATATCTTCTCGCTTCGAAAGTTCCAATGCTTCCTCGATCACTCCTTTATTCGAACCCCACGTTACAATAAGCGTGTCAGCATGTGCCACATCACCAATCTCTGTCGGTAAAAAAGCTTCTTCGCGGAGAGCTAGGAGTTTCGAAAGACGCTTGCCATGCATAGAGAGGCGCATCGTGGCACTCTCAGTGATATGCCCCGCTTCATCATGTTCGTCGCTATCTACCCCTACTAACCCTTCGCCATTTCCTGGGATACCCCGGGGTGATATGCCATCTTTGGTGAGCGCATAGCGCTGGTAATTGGGCTTCGTCACAACAACTCCTGACTGTATCTTCAAGTATTTGAGAGACTCTTTCGGAAAACTGCTTATAGAATCCAAAAGATACTGATCCGTCAAAATAAAAACGGGAATTTGATAGGTATCGGCAATATGAAACGCTTGCTGCGCTGCGAGAAATGCTTCTTCTGGGGTGCCTGGTGCAAATATAGCCCGAGGAAATTCTCCATGACCAGCATAGAGAGTGAGGTTGAGGTCAGCTTGTTCAGTACGAGTCGGTAGTCCCGTGGCAGGCCCGGGACGTTGTCCAATATGGATCACGATCGGAGTTTCAATAATGCCAGCAAGACTCACCCCCTCAGTCATGAGCGCAAAACCACCACCTGAAGTCGTGACAATAGCCCGAGCACCGGCGTACCAGGCACCTAGTCCCTGATTGATCGCCGCAATCTCATCTTCTGCCTGGTCCACTGCCACTCCAAACGCTTCACTCTGCTCAGCTAGAAAAGTGAGAAGCCCAGTCCCTGGTGACATCGGATAGGAAGAAATGTAATTACAGCCTGAAGCTAAGGTTCCCATACCAAGCGCGGTTACGCCATCGACAAGTACTTCTTCCTTCACTTTTTCGTGACGACTGATATGGACTTCGATACCGGCATCATAAGCCAGGTGTTTTCCAAAAGCATATCCTTTCTTCGCTGCTTCAATATTCTTGGCTACTACTTCTTCTCCTTTCCGGGCAAAGCGTTCCCTGAGATATCCTTCGAAAACTTCTTGATCAGCATCGAGCATACCAAGCGTGACACCGACAGCCACGGTACTGGTATAGATAGGATTTCCCAATTCATTGGCAAACTGGGTAAAGGGAACATCAACTACCGGACAAGTAGTCATAGTGCACACCTTACTCCGTTCGCCGAGCACAATCGTCTCTTTACTAACACGGTGTTCCAGATGCGGTAAAACATCCTTGTCCATCGCAAGCAGAATATCAATACGATTCACAAAAGCCCGCCGCCGACCATTCGTAACACGAATCTCGGTCGAATTACTGCCACCACGAATACGTGACATGTATTCTTTGATCGCAAAAACATGATACCCTTCACGTTTCAGTACCTGTACCAAGAGAGCTTCAACAGTCTGGACACCTTGCCCTGCTGCGCCGCCCAAGACAATAGAAATATCCCCAGAAAATCGTTTCATGTTTGTTTTTCTTTGCTCTCATTATATCACAAACAATATCACTTTTTAGAAGAAACGGATCAGTATCAGGTCAAAAGAAAAAAACCGCGGGAAAAGAATTTTTTATCGACTGCTCCACTTGTCTGAGACGAGGCTGGAACACGTCGAGAAAAAGTTACTTTTCCTACGGTTTTACAAAGACAATCACAAAAAACTACTCTTTCTCCAGATCCTTCTTCACCACTTCAAATTCGTTTTCAATCTCCTTAAGCCGCGTCCGGCTCTCCTTGATGAGGACAGTGCCTTCTTTGATCTTTTCCAATCCCTTCTCGACATCGACTTCTTCCTGGTTATCAAACCAAGCGATAATTTCCTGCACTTTCTTGAGCGAGTCACTGAGATTCATTTTCGGCATAGTGGTACATTATTACATTATTTCGGAACTATCGTTTCAATGCGCGCTCCGACCACCCCTTTATTTAACTGTATATCGAGTATATCACCAACCTGGAGCCCCTCAACACCCTTTACAATACGCGCCCCGCTTTTGACCAAGCTATAGCCAAGCTTGAGTACACGGGTCGGATCATACTGACGGAGGAGATCCTCGGCATACGCAAGCTCTTTCTTGGCACTTTCCAGTCCCAGGAGAAAGCCCCGCGCCATATTTTTTTCTCCCTGATCCAAAAGAGTCATTTTTTCTCGAATACCTGACTGTACTAAAAGAAGTTTCTCTACCAGAGATTGCTTCAAAGTATTGGCGTACTCCAAAAACCCTCGTAATCTTCGCGAAAGCTCCTCACTCGAAGTACCGAGTTCGGTTTTCACAAGCGAAAGTTCTCGCTCCATCAACATCGGGAGATGCTCTCCAAAATGCCGGACCAATCCCCTGGCCTCGTCCCATGGTTCGCGCAGTGTCCGCGCTGTCGCCGTCGGTGTCGATACCATAACATCAGCGGCAAGAGCAGCGAGCGTCACGTCTTTCTCGTGTCCCACACCAAGGAGGGTCGGGATTTTTGAAGCAGCGAGTTCTCGTACTAAGGCCTCATTGTTAAAAGCCTGCAGACTCTCAAGACTCCCTCCGCCACGGACTACTACCAAAATATCGTACTTGTCAGCATGACGATCGAAGTAGCGCAGCGCTTCAATAATTTCAAAGACCGCCTTTTTCCCCTCAACACTGGTCGGATAAAAATCGACTTTCAGTCCCTGGGCTCCGAGATTCATCGTGAAGTCACCGATGGCTGCCCCTTGCTCAGAAGTGATAAGCGCAATACGTTCTGGAAATTGTGGCAACGCTCTCTTCTTCTCTAAAGCAAACATGCCCTCTTCCTCAAACTTCAGCTTCAGAGCATCGTACGCTTTCTTGAGCGCTCCCTCACCACAAAGCTCAATCATCCCCACTTTCAAACTGAGTCGTCCGCTTGGTTTATAGATATCTGGCGCTCCTTCGACGATAATCTCGTCACCAATAGCGAGTGCCACTCCAGAAATTTCATACTGAAAACGAAAGATAAGACAATTGAGCGTGCTCTCATCGGCACTGTCTTTGAGCGTAAAGTATACGACCCTGTCGCGAATATCAACGCTCGAAACTTCTCCGCGCACCCGTGCCGCCATACCCGAAAGCTCGACATTGAGCCCATCCAAAAAACCGCTCACCGAAAGCGTCTGATCAACATTTTCCTCAGGCTGTCCCTGATCCTCTTTTTTTCCTTCTTCATAAAAAGAGATCTCTCGTACCTCGCTCTTACTTCCTGCATACTCCTTGATCATGCGGAGTAAGGTCGCGCCATACTTTGAAAACTTCGCCTCCTTGATACCCTTGACCAAGAGCATCTCTTCTTTACTTTGAGGCAAAGTCCCAACGAGCGCATCCAAAACAGCATTCGAAAGAACCCGATACTGCTCTACCCCTTCGATGCGTGCTTGAGTGTTGCGCCAATTCCGAAGCTCACTTGATAACGACATAAATCTTTTATCTTCCTTGATTGTAGAGTGTCGCTACTTCCGCTGCTGAAAGGGCGCGATTATAGACACGCACCTCGTCTATAGACCCCGTGTACTGCCAGGAGCTCGCATCAAATGTTCCGATTGATACGTCGCCACCGGTATCACTACTTCTGGCCCCCGTCCCATTCGGAGTTCCTGTGATATCAGTACCGTTATAGTACAACGTGTATGTTGAAGCATTTTGTCCTGCTTGGACACCACAGATATGTGCCCATACTCCCTGCACCAGAGGTGCCGATGAAGAACTCACGTAATTCCCCCACGCAGATGTCCCAAAACCATGCGGCCCAGTGCCGCCATCTTCAAGATAGAGATCCCATGAAGTAAAGAAGGTCGAATGTTTTGTTATTATTACCGGAAATTGATTAATCTGATCACCAGGTTTTATCCAAGCACACAGAGTAAGAGCAGTAAAATTATCCGTCGAAGTAAGGGTGGCAGAAGGAATATTCACATATTGGTTCGTGCCACTATCCGCCCCCGTGAAAGAAAGTGCCTGCCCTATTTTACCGATAGTTTTGGTTGGGGTATTCGTAAGCGTGCCAGTATTCCCTCCACCTGAACGATCCATAGTAATCGTGCCAGACGTATCTCCGCCATTGAAAGGCCAGTACGCTCGAAGACTGGTATCGATACCGGTCGGTGTCGTGAGTCGATAGATTTGCGCCACCTCATCACCTGATAAAGTGCGGTTGTAAAGCTTTGTATCATCAATTTTTCCATCAAAGGGGTTGCCAGCATCAGACTCAGCACCCAAGCGAAAAGCATCGGAGTTTGCCAAACTGTTCACGTTCGAAAACGTCCCCGTTGCCGTGGCAGCTTCCGGAATGCCGTTAACATACAGCCTCGTTGAAGCACTCACGCTATCATTCCAAACAAGAGCGTAGTAATACCAGCCGGTCGCGGTAAAGGTCGAAACTGACTCTAGTTGGTACTCATCAGTCCCATCAGAAGCCTCAAAAGTCAGCTTATCGGTGGCATCATCAATATAGAGAATATAGCCCGTGTCTCCAGCGGTGATACCATTTCGTTTCGCCACGATAGTATCATCCGTGGTAAACGTATCACGGTTAAACCAACCAGAGAGAGCAAAGTTTCTGCTATCCACAAAATCAAAAACGTCTTTATCAGCGACCGTGACATAGTCATCTGTTCCATCGAAATCCACTGCGCTCCCGATCTGCCCCGTGGTCCATGTCGGACCATTAGTGAGCGTTCCATTATTCGTATTAATACTCGTATCACCAGCAGCGGTACCCGTATTTTCATCAAGGGGGAAGTAAGCGGCTATTCCAGATTCTGGACGACCTTTACCCTGAGGCTGTGAGACACTTGAATTCAGCTTATCAGGAACCCCTTGATCATAGAGGCTTTTTATTTCGCTTGCTGACAAAACGCGCCTATGTACACGTATTTCATCAATTTTTCCATCAAAGGGGTTACCGGCATCGGATTCAGCGCCAATAGCGAAAACACGCGTATTCGATATACTGTCGACATTTGCGATAGTTCCCGTGTCAGTACCATTGTCCGCCACTCCATCAATATATATTTCCGTACCAGAAGCGGAGTCTTGATCCCAGACAACGGCGAAATGGTGCCAATCCGTATCAGTAAACGTCCGCGTCGAAACAACCTGGTAGTTGTCTGGGTTGTCCGAGACGTCAAAGTAAAGCTTATCGTCAGCATCATCAATATAGGCACTGTATCCGGCCTGCGTATTAACCGGGTTGTTTTTCTTGGCAATGATAGTATCATCGGTCGTAAAGGTATCTCGGCTAAACCAGCCCGAAACAGTCAGATCGACAGCATTTCCTACATCAAGAATAGGGTTATCCGCTACGCTCACGCCATCATCCGTGCCATCAAAGTTGATAGCCTGACCGACTCTGCCCAAAGATTTCGTCGGCGTACCTATAAGTGCACCCGTCCCTCCAGCACCGCTCCGATCAAAAGCCTCCGTCGCAGACATATCCTCACCATCAAGCGACCAGTAGCCATCGAGTCTGGCATCGATACCAGTTGGCGTAACAAGACTATACAGCCGACCAATCTCATCTACCGAAAGCACCCGGTTGTACAAACGCACTTCATCTAATTTACCGTCAAAAGGGTTGCCTACGCCAACATTAGCTTCTGCTCCAAAAAAGAGGGCGAGGGCATTGGTCAAGGTACCAATATTGCCAATGGTTCCACTATCAGTAGCATTGTTCGCTACTCCATCAATATATATTTCCGAATTAGCAGCCGAATTCTCATCCCAGGTCACTACAAAATGATGCCAACCGGTGGCGGTAAAGGTCGAAACCGAAGTCAGCGAATACTCATCGGTACCGTCAGAAGCCTCAAAAATAAGCTGGTCGGTAGCATCATCGATGTAAATGATATAACCAATATCTCCAGCTGCAATACCGTTTCGTTTCGCAATGACCGTATCATCAGTTGTGAAAGTATCACGATTAAACCAACCAGTAATCGTCAAGTCAGCCGTATCAGTAGCATTTAAAGCTATATCATCACTCACAGAAACGTGATCATTATTACCATCAAAATCAACAGCAGTTCCAATCTGTCCCGTCGTCCAGGTCGGACCATTGGTCAGTGTACCGTTGTTACTATTGGTACTACTATCTGCCGCACCAGTACCAGAATTATCATCGAGTGGCCAGTATCCCGCTACCCCCGCACTCAAACGACCCGTTCCTTGGTCCTGAGAAATACTCGCATTGAGCTTGTCAGGGTTCCCTAAATCAAAAAGGCTCTTAATCTCCCCTGCGGCAAGCGTACGGCTATAGAGTCGTACTTCATCAAGCCTGCCGTCAAAGGGATTGCCGGCATCGGACTCAGCCCCATGAGCCAATACCAGAGCATTGGAAAGATCGCCTACCGAGGCCTGAGCGAGAGAGTTACCGCTATCAGTGGCATTATTCGCTATACCATCAATATAAATATCGGTATTGGTGGCAGAGTTATCATCCCAGACAATGGCAAAATGATGCCAACCGGTCGCGGTAAAGGTCGTCACGGATGTTGTCGAAAATTCATCGGTACCGTCAGACGTTTCAAAGATAATCTGATCCGTCGCATCATCAATATATAAAATGTAGCCAGCATCTGCTGCTGTGATACCATTGCGCTTTGCAATAATGGTATCGTCCGTGGTAAAGGTGTCACGATAAAACCAGCCGGAAATACTAAAATCAGCACTCGTTGTAAAATCCAAAGAGGCATTGTCAGCCACGCTCACATAATCATCCGTGCCATCAAAGTCGAGTGCCTGACCAGCCCTGCCGGCAATAAGCGTCGGTCCATTGGTACGAGTCCCATCAAAACTATTTCCTGAACGATCATAGGCCGTCGTACTCGACATATCATCACCATTGTACGACCACAACCCCACTAAGCCACTGGTCAACGATGCATTTTCCGACTGATTGAGCGTTGATCCCTGCACTTTGAAATACCAGTAGGCACCAGCAAAAACAAGCATGGCGAGAATAATTCCGATCCATTGAAAAGCGCGCGCCTTAGTAGCGAGATAGTCAGACATATTTCAAAGGCAATCTCTTTTTTATTTTACTTCCCTCTCCCCTACAGTATAGCAAAAAAACAGGGCTCTGACTCGTACGCCAAAACCCTGTTTTCCTTCTCTCGGACCAAGATCTATTCTTCTCCAAGATACCTCTCAACCGTCGATTTGAAACCAGAAAGTGGCAGAGCTCCCACTATGCGCTCCCCGGTCACGGTGCCATCAGCAGAGAGTGTCCCGATTACAAAGCTTGGTGTACCAGTCACACCCGCCTTCTGCCCATCATCCATATCCTTTGTGATCTCTGCCTTGATAGCAGCAGTCTCTGCACAGGCACTCACTGTTTTTGGGTTAGCTCCAACTTTTCTGATAAGTTCATCCAGCTTCCCCTCTAGCAATCCTTTGCCATTTGCCTGGGTACCCTCATAGACCCCCTTGCCGAAAGCAAAATAGGCACTATCGCCCTTTTCTTTCCGAACGCACTCAGCAGTCGCTGCTTCCATAGTCGCTTTCGGATCATGAAAAGAGAGCGGGAAGTCACGAGCTACAATAATAGCCTTTCCCGTATCGACGTACTCTTTCACCAAAGAATCGAATGTTTCAGCATGGAAACGCTTACAGAATGGACACTCATAGTCACTAAACTCAATGATAGCTACTTTGGCCTTCTTCTTGTCACCCAACACTGGATCATCATCTATTGAAACGATAGCCGTAGTATCTTCTGGATCAGCGGCTACTTTCGAGTCGGTATCCTTGATCACCGCTTTATTCGCCACCTGCGGGCTCAAGGTCAGAATCGCTCCGGCTATAATGAGACTCCCCAGAAGAATGCTTCCAGAAACAAGGAGCGCTTCTTTCGCCCATCCTTTTTCTTTGCTCACTACTGCCACCGGTTCCTGATGTGGATTCGGCATCATTTCATTTTCCATACACGACTTCGTAAAGGATTATCTCTCCTAGTTTATCATGAAGCCAGAGCCTGCTCAAGAAAGAGTTTCTGGGGCCTTTCTGATAACAGTGTACTCACGATAGCGAAAAGCAAAAAAATCGATACTCTTTTGAAGTGGCGGGAGAAAATTTTTCCAAGCCAATATTTTAGCCAAGATATAGGCCGACGCCAGTACTATCGCTTGAAAAACCCCTCCCGGATCAACACCGCCACGAATCAGCATCCGATGAAGAATGGTAAAAATAAAAACAGCGTACACTATACGATGAAGCAGTTTCCAATTTTTACCCAGAGAACGCTGTGCCAGAGCATTCGAGGTAAGCAGAAGCGGTAGAGTAAGAAGATAAGCACTGATACCAAAAAGATAGGCCGGGTCAATCGCCCACACCCCACCCTGCAGGTAAGGATCAGTCAAAAGAGTGAGCCACTGTGGATCAATCAGAAATCCGATAACATGCACGCTCGCGAGATAGGCCATGGTAATACCCAATTCTCGACGCAAACTCATCATCTGAAGGAGGAGTCTCATGTGCAGTATCTTGGAAACTGGGCTCAAAAAAAGGATACCGATGAGAAGCGTCGCTGCCATTTCTCCAAAATCCTTCCGCATTTCTGGAAAAAAAAGTCCGAACAAAGCCAGATGAGCAATAATCAGGATACCGCGTTTCACCCCAAACAAATGACGAGCCAAAAAAGCACTCGCCTCATCATGACACCAGAAGAAGAAATGCAGTAATTTTTGAATATTCTTATTATTGTCCATGGGAACGTTGATAAAAGTAAAACAATACAAAAGTCAGGATCACTGTCTGTACTAGACCAAAGGTAAAAACCATCAGCAACACTCTCTTCATACTCAAAAATATCGTATACGGACGCACATAGAGCATAACGAAAGACGGGAGGGAAAGCAATGTTTATTCTTTAGAAAAGAACGCCGAAATATGCTATGCTAAAGGCAATTCTGAAACAAAAAGCATGAGCGATCCGATCATCGTCGTTGACAAGCTGCGCATTATCTACAATCAGGGAAAATCAAACGAAACGCGCGCACTTGAAGAAACGAATCTTACTATCTATCCAGAAGAGTACGTCATCATTTTCGGGCCTTCGGGCTGCGGAAAATCGACCCTGCTCTATTCTATTTCTGGCCTCCAGTCTCCTACGTACGGTGATGTGCTCATTCAGGGAACATCCATTGCAAAAATGAGCCGCGCCGAGGAACTCGAACTCCACCAGACGAAGCTCGGGATGGTATTTCAGGCTTTTTACCTCATCTCCTCACTCGATATCCTTGATAACGTCTGCCTTCCGAAGGTTTTCCGAGGAGAGATCCCTCGTGAACGAAAAGCGGCTGGTATCAAACTTCTGCGTCGTTTCGGTATTGTTGAGCAAGCTGACAAGTTCCCAAGCCAGCTCTCTGGCGGACAAAAGCAACGCGTGGCTATTGCTCGTTCGCTCGTCAACAATCCTGAAATCATCTTGGCCGATGAACCCGTCGGTAACCTCGATAGCGAAAGTGCCGAAAACGTGCTCAAAATCTTGAAAGAGCTCAATACCATCGACAAAAAAACCATTATCATGGTTACTCACAACCCGGAACACTTGGTCTATGCCGACCGAGTCATCCATATGAAAGATGGTCGCGTCGTCAAAGAAGAGGTCTTCAAGGAGAAACGGCCCATAACCAGACCAGAAGTGAAAGAAGATGGCCAAGAGTCACAACAGTCAAGCGAACTCAAAATGCTCATGACGTCTTTCAAAAGCCTTCTGCCACAACAGGTTGATGTTCTTTTGGTTCCTTTCAAAGCCAAACAACTTTTGAGCCACCTCCTCTCTGAGTTGAACGAAGAACAGGTCAGTATGGCCGAGGCCTTCTTGAAAGAACTCCTCTTCAAAAATATTGATACCACCGTTTTCAAGGAACGCCTCGATCTTGATCTCGATGAAGGGGGCGCTGGCTGGAACAAAATGCGGGCAGAGTCTTTTGCTACCCGGACACAGGCTCTTATTGAGCAATCCCAAAACATCAAAGATGACCCCGCTATC
This sequence comes from uncultured Bdellovibrionales bacterium, assembly GCA_964612055.1. Taxonomy (GTDB): domain Bacteria; phylum Patescibacteriota; class Minisyncoccia; order Moranbacterales; family UBA1568; genus UBA1568. The sequence continues at coordinate 198,119 of CAZTBI010000002.1, read as the reverse complement.
AGCGCCGTCGCTCTCGCAGAATACCTCACTCAGTTTTTCCACCTCAAGTTGAGCGAAGAACAGCGTCTCCGTCTCCAGGCAACCATGAAACTCCGCCTCGAAAGCAAGATTGGACAACTCGAAATGCAGAAACGCTTCGATAGCAAAGTATCTGCTGGTGGCGTGGGTGTCCACAAGCACACCGCAGAAAAAATGGTACGGGAAATCGAAATTATTATGCTCCTCAAATACAGCTAATCTATGCGCTTTTTCGACATTCTCAAACTTTCTATGCGTATGTTCAAGGCTCGCACCATGCGAACGCTTTTGACTATTCTCGGCATGAGTGTCGGTATCGCTGCCATCATATTTCTTGTTTCCTTGGGATATGGACTCCAGCGTACTCTCCTTGAAAAAATTACTACTTCTGATGCCCTGGTAACACTCGACGTCACCCTCGGTAAAGAAAATGCCCCAGACGCTCTCGACAACAACGCCATCGAAACACTGAAAGCTATCCCCAATGTTGTTGGTGTCATTCCAGTTCTCGAGCTCTCCGGCCAAGGAAAATTCGACGACATCACCCTCGACATCAATACTGTAAGCTCTAGCGCCTCGCTTCTTAAATCAGAAGGCATCAAAATAGCGTACGGGCGACTCTTCACCGAAGAGGAGACGAGCAAAGTTATCATTACCAAGGCAGTGGCTCAAGTCTTTGGTATCGCTCCTGAAGAAATGCTTGGCAAGACGGTTTCTCTTACGCTGTTCCAGAATGATGCATCCGGGCAAGTCAGTCGCACGGGCTCTTTCACCCCAAAAAACTCCTACACCATCTCGGGCATTTCAGACGGTGAGGAAAATATCGTCTATCTCTCACTCGGTTCACTCACCGGCTTTCCCCTCACCAGTTACACCAAACTCAAGGTCAAATGTGATTCGACACAGATACTCGACCAGGTCCACCGAGAGATCGAAGCCAAAGGATTCAACGCCTCTTCTATTTCTGAAACTATCGACCAAGCCAACAAGGTCTTTGGTGCTGTTCAGATCGTCCTCATGGTCTTCGGTATGATTGCGCTCGTCGTTTCAGCTATCGGTATGTTCAACACCATGACCATTGCCCTCCTCGAACGAACCGAAGAGATCGGTATTATGAAAGCCATCGGTGCTTCCCGAAGCAGTATCTCAATCATGTTCATCATGGAGTCGACACTCATGGGATTCCTCGGAGCCTTAGGCGGTGTCATCTTGGGCATGATCGAAGGTGAAGTGCTCAATTTTTTCGTCAACTTGATCGCCACTCGTTTTGGTGGAGAATCTGTTGATCTCTTCTACAGTCCACTGTGGTTTATCATGACGGTCATCGCCTTCGGTGCCTTTGTCGGTTTCATGACCGGCGTCTTCCCAGCTCGTAAAGCTTCTCACATCGATACCCTAGAAGCTCTCCGCTACAAGTAAGAGGGGTATTTCGCTCCTGAAAGAAAATTCGAACTTGTTTGGTTTGAGAAAAGAAAAAAGAGCTGGCCAGGCTCTTCTATGTTTTGTGACCATGACCGAGTCATTTGGTCCAATGCGCCACTTCGAGAAGTTCGTTGATATGCGGGTTGCTCTTGAGATGCCACGCCGGATTGTCGATGACACTCTGGTTGAACTGACGCATACACACTGCCGAGACCACCACAATGGCCTCATTCCATTCCCGCGGAAGCGCTGAGACAAAGCTGAAGTAGAAATCGTAGCCCTGCGCAGCCACCGCTTCGCTCACGTTGTGTTCGACCCAAACATTGCTCGTGAGAAGTTCGTGTGACCGAAGCCACGAGACCTGCTCCTCTGAGTGATGCCGATAGTCAAATGCCAGCGTGGCAGACAACGGTCCAGGTACCGCAAAACCCAAGACCGTGGCACCATCCTTGAGCGCAAGGGTGAACCACCCATCGCTCTTATGGTGGTCGAAAAGTTGAGCCTGCCTACCAAGCGCAATCACCTGAGAAACTGTCTCGATGATGCGCGCGGGGTAATAAGGGGCGCTGTATGTTGCCATGGGTATCTCCCCAGGTTAGATTGAAGAACTCGCCCTTAGATTTAAGGACTTAGTACTATACTTCTTTTTTGAAGGTTAGTCAATATGTAAATACAAAAAGATGCTTACTAAAACCTCTTTTAGAAGCTGCCCCACTTCTTAGATAAAGCTCGGACTTGTTTGGTTTGAGAAAAGAAAAAAGCCGCCGGGTGTTGCCATGCGACTTCTGCGGTAGACGACTTACTCCTCTTCCGAAAGCCTGATGGCTTCCTCCAAAAGGTCCGGGTGATACTGTTCCCCGGGATAGATAGGTGACGCCCTCTCGCCCTGAACGAGCCTGATGAGGGTATTCATAGCGATCTTGAACACCATGATGTCATCGGTAGTGTTCAAGAGCTCGATGAGCTCATTTGCCCTCTTTTCGTACTCATAGTCACTCCCATGAGGATCGACGCGAACGTCAGGAAATGGGTTCTTCGCGCGTTCTTCGACGAGGGCGGACCAAGGAAGATTCGTCAAATGAAGCTTGGTACCCTCATTTTTGTACCGATTGATTTCGATCCGGCCATAGAATCCCGTGATCGGGCCTCCATACCACTTCAGATATTGCATACTTCCCCCGAAGAACAAGTCCGAGATTGGACTTAGAAGAGTACCCTCTTTTTCTTAGTTTGTCCACACCAGATTCGAACTTGTTTTGTTTGAAAAAAGAAAAGGCCGCTGGGCGATACCCTGCGGCTTGAGACTATTACGAGTTGAGACTTCACGTCACCCCTGCGTGTACTCGTTGATGATGTAGATGTCGGAGCGACCGTTACCGATCTCGATCCATTTCACCGCCAGCGAAACGCGATTCGCTTCGTTGAGTGCGTCCCAGTAGGTCCGTGCGATGTCCTCCGCTCCGCCCACAAGTGGCATAAGGAGCGGATCACCGCGGAAAGGCGGAAGCGGGTCCCCGTCACCCGAATACGTCGTGACGCAGAAACCGAAGCCAGGACCAGAATGCAGCTCATAGGTGTGCTGATCGCACCTGTCGCCGAATCTTGACTTGCGCAAAATCGACATCATGATGCGCTGACCGAGTCTGCTGTCGAGCTTACCCACAGCTGTGATCCGCTGCGTGAAGTTTGGGGCATCCGGTTCGTATTCCCTTCCGCACAGAGCAGACTCTAGAAAGAACGGCCCTCTATTGAGCTCACCGATGACTGTGTCTGTCTGGTCGCCGTTGCTCACGACGTAGAACGGAGGAGCTTCAAGCATCGCGTTGTAGATGATGAGAGACGGATCCTTCACCTTCGACGGATCGGCGGCTTCGGTAAAGAGTCGCCCGGTTTCGTCATCAACCTTGAACACGCGGTTCCGGCTGTTCTCGCTTCGCCCCATGATCCAGTAGACCTGAACCATGTACTGGCCTGTTTCGTCGAGACCAGCCACGATCCCTCGGCCAGGATAGGGATTCTGGCTCAAGTTGAAAAAGTTTGCCTGTGCCTGAATGTTTATCAGTTCTGCACTCATGGTGTACCTTTCGGTATGGGGTTGAGGAACTACTGCCCCACAAGAATACCTTTAGCAAACAGACAAAGTCAAGAGTTCAAACTCAATCTAATACGTTGAGCGAAGGGCGTTTACAATCACCACAGCGTCAATAACTTCTTGAAGAATAGCGCCTTGCAGCGGCGGGATAAAACCAAAGAATCCAAGTATCATACCGACAGAGGAGAGTCCGATACCAAGAGCGATACTCTGGAGTGCGACGTGGTACGAGCGTCGCCCAATATGGATAGCATCACGGATACTCCAGGCGTCGGGCCCGAGAAGCGCCACATCAGCCGCTTCAATGGAGGCGCTGTTTTCATTTCCAGAAAAGACTACTCCGATATCAGCCAAGGCAAGTGCTGGAGCATCGTTCACTCCATCACCAATCATCCCGACCAACTTCCCTTGTTTCTGATACTGCTGTACCAAAGCCACTTTTTTCTCCGGTGTCGACTCAGCGTAAATAGGTAACCCGAAAGAGCCAAGCAGGCGCTCGGCATTCGCCTTCTTATCACCAGTCAAAATCCCGAAGGAGTAGCCACGTTCCCGCAGATACGCAAAGACTTCCGAAACGTCGCTCTTCAATTCATCATCAAAGAAAAATCGAGCAATCGGTTTATCTTCATGCGTCAAATCAACAGCCAGTCCCTCAACTGTCCCTCGGGACTTTACGACACCAAAACGACTACCGTGAATCATGCCAAAGATTCCTTCGCCAATCTTTTCTTCCACACCCTCCACTTGAGAAAGGGCGCGATGCGAATGAGCCTGGTGCTCTTTCACGAGAGAACGAGCCAAGGGATGAAAGGAGTGTTGCTCCAGGGAAGCGGCCAAATCAAGTGCCTGCTCTTGATCAAGGCCTCGATCAAGCAACTCTATTTTTTTTAATTTCGGTTCACCCAGAGTGAGTGTCCCCGTCTTGTCGAAAAAAAATACTTTCGTCTTAGCCAGGAGCTCCAGCGCATACGGACTTTTCACAATGATATTTTTGCGCGCTGCTTTGTTTAAACCTCCAATAAAACTCATCGGAGCAGCAATGAGGAGTGGGCACGGTGTCGCAATGACCAAGACTGCCAAGAAACGATTCCAGTCATCAAAAATAAAGTAAGCGCCGAAAGAAAGCGTCACAGCAAAAAGTGAAAACCAAATATTATAACGCTCTGCCAAACGCGTCAAAGGAGAGGGATGTTTTTTTCCCTCCTCAACCAGTTTCAATATCTTTCGATAACTGGAGTGTTCGAAATCTCCACGCACTTCAAAAGTAAAATTCTCTCCTACATTGACACTTCCACTCTTCAAAAGTTTCTTTTCTTCATAGACCACCGGCTCCATTTCCCCAGTCAGGTTCGCCTCATTCAAGAGCGCCTTTTCCGAAAGAAGATAGCCATCAAACGCGAGCATCTCATTGGGGCGAATGAGAATGGTATCGCCAGAAACAATGCTCTGAAGTGGTACCTCCGTTTCATGCGCTCCGTGTTTCAAGAGTACAGTTTTTGGCAAGGCCTCAAAAAGTCCATGCAAGGTTTTCTCTGCCTGCTTGGTGCCATAGGCTTCGAGCGCCGCGCTCACCGCCACCATGAGCGCAATCACTGATCCGGCTAACCATTCTTCCAGAAGAAGTGCTGTGAGCAGTGTCAGCAGTGCCAAATAGTCCAAGCTCCACTTCCCCATCCGGAGTCGCTCGTACGACTCAGTCACGAGACGGAAGAGACCAATCAGTATAGCGAGCCCGTAGAGATACGGCGAAGAAAAAAGCAGCGCAATAGCCGTAATAGCTACCAAGAATAGGGGTAGTCGAAATTCGCGACTCGTCACAATATCGCTGATACCAATCATGTTTGTTTTTGTGAATGCTAGATCCTTTTTCTTGGAGAAGGACTCTGTTTCTTTGGAGCCATTTCTTCTCCTGAAGCCATCATCTCGTGGTACTTCAGCTTCTGCTCATCAACCCGTAAGCGATCCTCTAAAGTATCGATTTCTTTCTCTTCGCGACGGAGCTGGCGCAAGAGCCAAAACATCATCACTCCCAAAAGACCAAAAGAAAGGAGTACGCCACCTATAATATAGAGGAGCGGATTACTAAGCGTGCTCACGCCATCACGAAACTCGTCCCAATAGGTATCACGTGACTGTCCCTGTGACTGCCACTCTTCACACTGCGCCTCATATGGTTCCACATAACGTCCCGGGAGAAAAGCCTGATTAGTTTCTTTGGTTTTGTTGAAATAGGAGAGCGCCGTATCACAGTGCTTGTCAGTAAAAGCTGCAAATGCAGTTTTAAAGGCTTGTCCGTACACTCCCTCTTCTGGGAGGATACGACCGTCTAGTGCCTGCTCTTTCACGATATCAACTGGCAAGGCAAAGGCGAAGTTATCTCCGGCCGTGCGCGAGAGCTCATCCGTCTGAAAAGTAATGATACCAAGCACTTCACCGCGCTCATTGAAAAGTGGTCCACCGCTTGATCCCTGTGATACCTTGGCATCTGTCTGAAAAATTTTCAGTTTCCCATCCAGTGACTGTCTGATAGCACTGACGATGCCCCGGGTAAAAGTGGCCTCTCCCGGATTTTTCTCATTGATTTCTGCTGTGGCTGGGAAACCAAATATGAACACTTTTTTTCCAACCGAAAACTCGCTCGACGTTCCCAGTGAAAGTGCCGGAAGATTGGTTTCTTGTATCTTCAAAAGCGCTATGTCTCGTTCATCATCAAGAAAATTTTCATTGACCGAGACCACTTCCGCTGGAAATCCGGAGGCGATAAGTTTTTCCATGTTTGATCCTGCGGCATCAGGACGAAGTACCGCCAGCTCGTGCTTGAGATCAAATGTGCCATTATCGATGATGTAGTGAACGATTTCTTTGCTAAACTTTCCGCTCTCCTCTTGGCTCAAGAACTCCTCCATCTCCTGATCACTCATCAAAAGAGCATTCTCGAAAATAGCTGAGAGGGCGCTCTCCGAGGCAAGCGTTGCCTTGATAGTTTCCAGTGACACGACATGAGCATTGGTCGCGATATAGCCATCGGGATGAATAATAAATCCGGTTCCAGAAAGATACTCATCTATAGGTACCTCGGTGAATTGATCCGGGATAACAGCGACCAGTCGCTGTCTGATATCGACCTTGACCGCAGGGATCTTGGCAGTGCCGGTCACGTGTTCCGCAATACGCACGACGGAGGGCTTTACCAAGTCAGCCAATGCTTCCTCAGAAAGTGTCGCTTCAGCTGAGGTGGTAAGGGGGAAAACAAAAAATACTACCCCACCAAGAAAAAGCAGTCCGCGCAAAAATATATTTGGAGAATAAAAAAAATTCATACGCTCTTTTACTCACTCTATTGTAACACGTTTTTTTATCATTTCAGTGGCAGAACTTCCTTGTTCAAAGGGAAAATCTTGATTGACAAGGGGGCTTCTTTCTGCTAGAATCAAACATTCAATATTATCTCATTTTCCCTATGTTAGAGCGATTCAAGAGCCTGTTTTCCAAATCTATTGAGGCCCTCGGGAAGTATCCTGCCACGAGCTTTTTTGGGCTGCTCGTCCTCCTTTTCGGAGTGATTGCCTTGGGTCATTTCCTCCGCACTCCAGATGAAACCAATCAAAATGCCGCTGTTGAGACCAAAGAAACTTCTGTATTTGATACCACAGAAGATACTGCTTTCATCGCCGTTCCTGCCAAAGTAAAGAAAGAGGGCGTGGTTCACATCGTCGCTCTCGTACCAGGTGTTGTTTCCAACATCCTCACCTCTCCAGGACGCAACGTTGTTTCTGGGCAAACCCTCATCACTCTCACCAATGATTACCAAGGTGGCAGCACCGAACTCGGGAAAAGACTGGCTGAGGAATCAGCCCGACTGACCGCGGAGCTTGCCGCCATCGACAAGGATATTTTTGCGCTGGAAGAGAAAAAAACGCGCCATGATTCCAGTATCACTGATACCGAACAAGATATCGCCTTAGGTGAACTCAAGAAAGATCGTGCGACACGAAGAAGCACTCTCGAACAAAACGCGCTCTCACTTCAAATGAGTACAGTGAGCGACGCTGTTCTCAAGCCAAAAACTTTCGCTTCCGGTATTGTTCAAAGTATCACCGTCAAACGTGGTGACCTCGTCTCGGCTGGCCAAGTCATCGCCACGATTCGTGCTACTCGTGGTGCTACCACCATCGAGACTTTCCTCGATCCCAAAACGGCTCGTATATTCGATGCCACCAAAGAAGCGAAGCTTCAGATTGGCGACGAAGTCATCATGCTCCGTCCAACCTACTTTGCTCAAAGTGAAAATGAGAACGGACTTTTCTCCGTACTCTTTACTCTCTCCCAAGATCTCGAGAACAAAATCACCAATGGTGAATTCCTGAAGATCGCTCTTCCCCTAGAGAAAGATGCTGAAGCACTCGCGCTCGTTCCGATCGATGCCATATTCCAAGATGACAAGGATGCCTGGGTACTCGTCGAACGCGACGGAAAAGCCGTTTCAGTGGCCGTCACTCTCGGCAATCTCTACGGCAGTTTTGCCGAAATACGTTCCGGTCTCACGACTGGTGATCGTATTATCTTGAGTCGTGCCATTCTCTCGGGCGACGACGTTACTTTGGTCAAATAATCCCTGCTTGATATGCAAAAAGAATCCTCTTTCCTCGATCGACTGACATTTGATCCGAGTCTCAAAGAAACGTTCATCGCCTCCTACTTCAAGAACGTTCGTACTATCGTCCTTATTGTATTGACCTTGACCGGAGCTGGGCTCGCGACTTTTTTCACGCTGCCTCGAGAACTCAATCCCAATATCCAGATTCCGATCGTCTTTGTCGCGACACCCTTTCCCGGTGCCGGCCCAGAAGATGTCGAGAAGCTCGTGACTGTCCCTCTCGAAGATGCTGTCACCGGACTTTCTGGTGTCGAAAAAGTTTCTTCCGTTTCTCAGGAAAATATCTCTACCTTAAATATTGAATTCGGTTCTGGTACTGACCCAGAAAAAGCCAAGCGCGATGTCCAAAGCGCCTTAGATGGCGTCAGTGATCTCCCGGAAGATGCCGAGACTCCCAAGGTCCAGGTGCTCGATTTCCAGGATCAGCCTGTCTTAAACTTTGTCCTCTCCGGAGAAGTCGACGGAGCGACGCTCGGTCGTTTTGCTGATACTCTCGAAGAACGGTTGAAGGACCTGCCCGGTGTAGAAAAGGTCAACATTTCGTATCGAAAAGAAGAGGAGATTAGTATCATATTGAAACCAGAGCTTCTGACCGAAAAAGGAATCCGTCCCTTTGCAGTAGCTCAAAGTATAGAGACCGCCATCACCAGCCATCCTGCTGGGAACGTCAGCACTGAACAAACTTCTTTTGCTCTCACACAGGCCACCGTCGCTGACTCAGTAGAAGAGCTCCGTCACCTTCCCTTGGTACTCGGACAAAACACCGTTTCCTTGGGTGAAGTCGCAACTATTCGCGAAGAACCAAAACGGAACGCTCCAGAAAGTTTCTACGCTGATCAAGATACTGCCCCAGTACGCGGTATCGTCTTTTCTGTTTTCAAAACTGATAGCGCTGATGCTACAGAAACGGTCAGCAGTATCTTGAGTACTGCCGAGACGCTCCGTGGCCACTACGGCGAAGCCTTTGTCTTCGAACCAGTTTTTGATGGCGCCAAAGAAATCAAAAAAAGTTTCGATCAACTCTTCCATGACTTTGCACTCACTATTTTTCTCGTCTTCGTGGTGCTCTTTACCTTCTTCGGTTTGCGCCAATCAGTCATCGCCGCCCTCGCTATTCCCCTCACTTTCTTGGGTACCTTCCTCGTCATGAGTGCTTCGGGCATCTCCATCAACTTCATCGCCCTTTTCTCACTTCTCTTGGCTCTCGGTATCTTGGTCGACAACGCTATCGTCATCATCTCGGCCATGGCAAGCTACGAGCGCACAGGAAAGTTCACTCCTGATGAAGTCGCTCTCCTCGTATGGCGTGACTTCCGAGCCGTCATTTTCACCACGACTATTACTACGGTCTGGGCCTTTTTGCCGCTCCTTCTCGCTTCCGGTATCATCGGCGAATTCATCAAACCAATTCCGATCGTGGTTTCGTCATCCCTCGCTATTTCTGCTGCCATCGCTCTTCTCATCGTTATCCCGCTCATGGCGCTCCTCCTCAAAGGATCATTCCCACGTCGTGTCATCATTTTGACCTACACCCTACTCTTCTTAGGTGGTGCCGGATTGCTCTATATTCTCATTCCTGCTGGCCCAGTGAAGTTACCACTGTTCGTTGCTGCCCTCATCATTCTCATGGTGATCGCAAAAGTTTCTAAGTACCTCCGCAGTGAAATTCATGAGTACGAGGCTTCGCACTTCGCCAAATTCTTCCGCAAGTTTCACGAACTCTCTGGTGACGGACTCTTCAACTTCGATCCTCTGGCTCATCGCTACGAGCGCTTCATCGCGGGCATCCTCGATTCCAAAAGCGCGCGTCGCAAAACGATCACGGCTCTCATTATCTTTTCCCTCTTCTCGTATGCTCTCGTCCCGCTCGGGTACGTGGTCAATGAATTCTTCCCCGAAGACAACCAAGACACCATCTTCGTCAGTGTCGAACTCCCGAAGAACACAACGATCAGCGAGAGTACGACTGAAGCCCTCTCCCTTCTCGAACAATTGCGAAGCTATGAAGAAGCCCGTTTCGTGGTGGCAGAAATTGGCGCTGCTCCTCCGACAGACAACTTCGTCACCGGCAAAGACTGGAATCATCTCCTCTTTACGCTCATCATGACGCCAGCCAAAGAACGCGCCCATTCCTCTGGGGAAATTGTTTCTGATTTGAACAACAAATTTGGGAGTTACAACAAGGGGGAGTTTTCGGCGAGCCAACTCTCTGGTGGTCCACCAGCGGGGAGCGACATCGAACTCAAGCTCTTGGGTGATGATCTTTCAAAACTCCAAGACTACGGAAAAAAGGTGAGTGAATATCTGAATACCCAACCTGGTGTGGATAATGTTTCTACGTCTATCGTGAGCGGTGCGAGCAAGCTCGTCTTCACCCCGTACCAAGAAAAACTCGCCGAACAAGGCTTGAGCGAAAACGACACTGCTTTTCTTCTCCGCACCTTAGGCAGTGGCTTCACCATCAAGAGCGATGCTCATTTGAAAGACAGTACATTCGACATCGTGCTCCGCTTTGGCGATACTACTGATCTCGAACACCCAGAGACTCTCGGCCTCATCTCGATTCCTGTCTCAGGGAGCACCCTGCCGCTCTCAGCCTTAGGCGAAATGACGCTCGAACCAAACCCGACCCTCATCACTCGCGAAGATGGTAAGCGCACTCTTTCTGTTTCAGCCGGAGTCAATGACGGCTACTCTATCAGTACCGTAAATGCCGATCTCGAAAAATTTGCCGATACCCTCGGACTCTCGCAGGGCTACAGCTGGAAGACAGGTGGCGTGAATGATGAAAACAATAAGTCGGTGCAATCGATCCTAAAAGCCATGCTCCTCTCGGCCATTCTCATCTTTGGTACCATGGCTATCCAGTTCAACTCTTTCCGCAAAGCACTCATCGTCCTCATGGTAGTACCGCTCGCGGTCTCGGGTGTATTCATCATGTTTTCACTTGTTGGTATCCCTCTCTCCTTCCCAGCTCTGATCGGTATCCTCGCTCTCTTCGGTATCGTGGTCAACAACTCGATCATCATGGTCGACAAGATCAACCGCAACATGGATAGTGGCCTTCCGCTCTCGCAAGCCATTAGCGAAGGCGCCGCCAGCCGTCTCGAACCAATTCTCCTGACCGCCCTCACCACCATCGTTGGTCTCATTCCGATCACTCTCTCTGACCCAATCTGGCAGGGACTCGGTGGCGCTATCATCGCTGGTCTTACCTTCTCTGGTGTCGCCAAACTCTTCTTTATCCCCGTGATCTATCGTATCTGGTTTGCCGAGAAAGAGCAGCCCGTACAGGCATAATGCCTCTTGACAGGAATGGTATTTCCTGTTAGTATTTCATGTCATCCTCCGGTACTGGGAAATCCATTCCCGAGAGGGAATGACGCAACCCAGCAACTTCAAAATTAGGCCTCGAAGGAGGGGCCGCACCATGGCAATCAAGCATTCCATCATCACGATCGTCGTCGCCGTTTCTGCTGCCCAGGCTTGGGCACAATACCCGGCAGTCGACTGCGTGAACGGCATCACCGCCCCACCCGTCGCCGACCGCGTTGTCTTCCTGTATGGCCAGGTTTCCGCCGAGCTCCGTCTCGATGGCGAACCGAACCAGCCAGTTCAGATGTCGCTGCGCGGTGTCGGCCAGGGCAACCAAAGTCCCACTCACCTTCTCTACGTGGGTCAAGGGAAGAACGATGTCTGGGGCTTCAGCTCCATCGCACCGTTGCTGCAGTGGCGCGCTTACGACCTGAACGTCTCGCCGGCTTTCAAGAACGGCGCGGACTTCTACGTCGGCTACAGCACCCTCCGGTACCGCTACGCAGTCGGCGGCCCGGTCCAGGCTCCCAAGCCCGAGGATTTCCTCGACGGCTCCTGGGAACCCTTTGTCTCCGGCACCAAGTGGCTCTCAGGCCTCGTGGTCTCTGGTGGCAAGACGGATGTCAGGGTCGACCAACGCGGCATCCCCAACGGTCCCCCGACCAATGCCGACGGCACCGTCGTCTCCTGCCACGCTGAAGGGTTCTCCTGCGGGATCAACGTCCCGAAGACCGACCAGAACAGCGCTGGCTTCCGGGTTCACCTGGTCAACACGCCGGGCCAGGGCGCATCGGCTAGCTGCTCGGCCACCAACTACTACCTCGTGCCCGGCAACATCGCCGTCATGGGACAGTCAGTGGCTGACAGACTCCTCTTCAACCGCCAGTTCTAAGCCTCGGTCGAACCAGACCAAAGCCAAGCGGCTACTTCCTCGAAGTAGCCGTTTTTTCTTTTTCATACAAACAACCATTACTAAGAGTACTCTCTCTACCACCTATTGACTTTTTATAAAAAATATGCTATCATGTTAGGTTCATATTCTATGAACTCTCCTTAACAACTCGTCCTTCTCGGAGGAAATCGTGAGCACAATCCCCTCTTATCTGTATTCAGCGGCCCTGATTGCCTTTGGTATGGTGATCTGGCCGCTTCTGGCCAAGATTTCTGGTACGCCGGCAGCGTGGGTGACTATCCTCGTTCTCATCGGCACACTGATCGGCAACCTGGCCATTGGCTGGAATGACATGGTGAAAAGCCCGCTCTTCCATTCGTGGCACTTCGGCATCATGATGGTTGTCGGGATCGTGAACGGGATCGCCGTCTACTACTACGGCGCCAAGTCGGTCGATCCGACCATCCCGAGCTGGATCTTCGTCGCCTCTATCAACATCATGATGGTGGTGTTCGCGACACTCCTCGGTTCGGTCATTGCCTGGTCATTTCCCTCTTTCCGCCAAGTTGCCGGCATCATCCTCGCCGGTATCGGCATCTACCTCATCGCTGGAAAGTAAAGCCAGCTCAACCGACTCGAAAGGAGTCAGCTATGAAGATGGACAAAGATACAAAGCGAGTGCTACAGGGAGGGTGTGTTGCAGTCCTTGGCGCAGTACTCATCGGCGCGGCTGATGCAGTCATGACATTTGCTCCGATTTGGAAGGACTCTGCGTATTGGGTGATGAAGTTCGGTCTCCTGCCTCTCTTCATCGGCATCGGCATCGTCTACAGCACCCCCATGCCCAGCCGGAAGTGAAGAAACTTCACCGCCAGTTCTAAGCCTCGGTCGAACCAGACCAAAGCCCAAGCGGCTACTTCCTCGAAGTAGCCGTTTTTTCTTTTTCATACAAAAAAAGCCCCTCCATCTGGAGAGGCTTTAATCTTTATCTCAAATCTATTCTTCGGTAATGGTCACAGAAGTGACAGTGACCGGAGTAACCGGACTTGAGCCTTCGCCACCAGGCTTCGTTGGTGCCTCGGCGATTTTGTCGACCACTTCGAGACCGCTCGTCACCTTTCCGAAAATCACATAGTTTGGTGGCAAGGGGTAGTCTTTGTGCATGATGAAGAACTGGCTGCCGTTGGTATCTGGTCCGGAATTGGCCATGGCGATCGTGCCACGTTCATACTTTCCGCTAAATGGCTCGTCATCAAATTTGTAACCAGGACCACCCATACCCGTCCCTTGTGGATCGCCACCCTGGATCATGAAACCAGGAATGGTGCGGTGGAAAATCGTATTGTCATAGAATTTCTCCCGAGCGAGAAAAATAAAGTTGTTGGCGGTGATGGGCGTCTCCTTGGCATTCAAGGCAACAACCATTTCCCCAGCACTCGTCTTCATGGTAGCGGTATATTTTTTCGTCGTATCGATTGATACCACTGGTTGGTAAGAATACATTTTTTTGGTGATTACTGGTTTAGTCTCTTTCGGCTCCGCAACTTGTTCACTCTCTGGCACTGCCTGCTTCATGTTACTGAAATCGAGATTGTCATCGACGGCTTTTTCTTGGCGAAGTTCTGGTGTCGTACACCCCGAAAGGGTCAGTGCCCCCAAAAGGAGGACGGGGAAAAGATAACGTTTCTTCATAGAAGAGGGATTACGGATATATCTTAGTATACCGGAGAAAGACCCTCTTTTCCAGTCTCGCTACAAACACCACTTTCTCACGAAAAAGTGAAGGCATAGACAGCTGTTCCGGATTCGAACAAGAGCTCCAAAACATGCTCCTCGGCACCGCCCTGGAAATTTACCAATTCGTAAAGTCGGTCTTCATCGACCGTCACCCTCCCATCACGGACATCGCTCCCGGCCAAGACGCTATCGATAACCTGACCATCCAATCGCACTGTAACTGTCCGTTTTGCTAAAGCAACATCCGGCGCCATCACCAAGAAAACTTTCTTCCCCTTGAAATGAATTTTCAGACTGGCCTGTGAAGAGGCCATGGCTCGTTCTCTTTCTACTGTCCATCCCCCGCTATAAGAAAAATTGTGGAGGGCGAGATTTTCTGGCGCCGTAAATACCTGCTTCAAGCCAGTTACTTTTTCTGGCGAAGCAAAGCGCTCCATACGATCAGACCCGAGGTATGTTTCTGGTGTCTGTCCTCGACTCCCTGTTTCTGCCTGAAGCGATGAGACCTCTTCGTTCACATTCTGCCCGGCTTCCCGCAAGAGTTCCTGGATCGCTCGTTCGGTCTCTTCGTAATTTCCTTCACCAAAATGATACTCCCGCACATTGCCTTCAGCGTCGATCAAGTAATGCGCTGGCCAATAGCGATTGCTGTAGGCCTGCCAGGTCGCATAGTTATTATCTTGTGCCACCGGATAGGTGATACCGTGACGCGTGAGCGCATCAGCCACGTTACTCGTTTTTTTCTCAAACTCAAACTCGGGCGTGTGGACACCGACAATCACCAACCCCTGATCTTTGTACTTCTCGTACCAACTGGTGAGATAAGGAAACGTCCGGATGCAGTTGATACAACTGTAGGTCCAGAAATCAACCAACACGACTTTACCGCGCAGATCAGAAAGTTTCAGTGGTTGATCAACATTGAGCCAATTCATGATACCGACAAACTCCGGCGCCACCCCGTAATTCTCCAAACTCTCTCCGCTCTTCTTTTTTGCTGGAACAAAATTCTTTTTCGTTTCATCGGTACTGCGCAGTTCTTCCAATGCTGTCGTCACCGTACTGTTGGTTTGGAAACGATCGAGGAACGTAATACCATTGGCTGAACAAAATTCTGCGAACTTTATTTGCAACACCTGATCGTAACCGGTATAGATGGCGACCGCCGAAGCAATCATGATCACACCAAAGACTTGTTGGATGCGTGCGGTGTACGGAGAGAGCACTCTGGTGCGAGTCAAAATATGTTGTCCTAAAAAAGCGAGAATAAACAGCGGCACCCCAACGCCGAGCACAAAGGAAACCGTCACCAAGATGATCGAAAGATTGAGTGTCTGTGTCGCAGCGAGCGTTGCTACCGTTGCCAAAATTGGCCCCGCGCAGGGCGACCACACGACACCGAGCGCAAAGCCAGTGATGAACCCGCCTTTGAAACCATCACGCTTCTGAAACAAACTGCCGCCACTGTTACTCAAACGACTGACCCATCCTTCGAGCAGGCGACCGAGTGCTGGCACGACAAGTGTGAATCCCAAAAGACTGATGATAGCCACCGCAAACAAACGAAGCGTGTCCGGATCAATCGGCACGACTTTCAAAATGTACGACAGCGTCAGAGTAAAAATAGTAAAGCTCACCATCAGTCCCGTCACCACACCAAGCGGTTTCTTTTCACCACCCGAAACTCCCGATGAAAGAATGATCGGCAGGATCGGCCAAATGCACGGCGCAAAAATTGTCACCACACCCGAAAGAAACGCGAACAAAAGAAGCAGTACCATAGAAAAAAGAAAGAAGAAATTGGTATCTTTATTGTACCACGCGAGAAGCCCTTGACTTTTCTCTTTTTATGCGCTATAATAGATATGTTGAGAAGTGAAAAACGGGTGAGGACGTCCACGTCTACAGCCCGTTTTTTCTTTCTCAACCCCCTCTTTAACAAAACCTGCGGAGGGCAGGTAAAAACAAATAACATACAAACGTATGTCAGATGTAACTATGGAGACCCTGGAGTCTCAACAGACAAGCTGTACAACTTGTGAGCACGTAGCAGTAGAGGCGAAAAAGAATGAGGAAGTTTCAATGGCGTTCCTCCTCGCCCTCCTGCCGGTGATTACCCTCACCTTCTTCGGACAAGTCGGTCTCTTGTAAAAAGAACCCGCCGTCCACAATAAAGCCGAGCTGTCCAAAAGCTCGGCTTTCTTTTTGTTCAAAAATTTTTTACTTCTTCAACTCTTCGAGGATATCGACAATCTGCGCCTGCGTCAGAGCAATCCACGGCGAGGCGTCTGAGTTGGCAGCTGAAGCAGCTGGACTATCACCCTGATTCCACCACTTAGCCTGAAAAGGCACACCTTCAAAGAGAACTCGATCACCACCTTGATAGACCGTTTCTCCAGACCACTGCTTGTAAGTACCTGCTGGCAACTTTGGTTGCTCAATAGGCTTCTCATCTACCAACACTGGTCCGACTAACTGCCACGGCGTCTCAAATGATTGAAGCACTGGATTGTCAGGCAAGTCATTTTTCGTCCACCACTTTGCTTCATAGACATTGCCGTGCCATACCACCTTCACGCCTTTTGGATAAGCACCTACTTCTTGCCAGATTTGGTACGGGCTCGTCTCTGGGTTATCGATAATAGTGACGTTGCTTTCAGGATCTTCTGTGGTTGAAATATAAGCACTCTGGGTCAGATCACCATTGAAGTCACTTCCCAACGCCTGAGAAAAACTAAACTTCGCTGACTTCACACCACTGCAAGAATCAGAAACCACTTTCACATCGACATAGTTTTCTCCACAGGGAGTATCGCGATTGGCTGACCACATCGACATACGACCCACACCCTGATTCAAAGAAAAAACATTGAATCCTTTGGCATCGTCCAGAGTAAATACCTCATCCACCACATCATTTTGACCAATCATGGGCGTGGCTCCAATTTTTCGCCACAACGAATTACTATTGAGACTGATACCGGCTTGCTTGTAGAGAACTCCTAATTGACGGTGCGTCTCAATCAAAGCACTCGTCGAAGCATCGAGCATCCCCTGCCCCTCTCCTCGACTAGCACCATAGTCCATAGTCATCACATTCACTCCGGCTAAGTCGACGCCACTTGAGAGCATTTGCGCTACCGCATTCGCCCCTTCTGGAGCGAGACCACTTGGAGCGACCGGCAGCGTCAACCACACGGCCAGATTTTTCCCACTCTCTCGATACTGTTTCTGGAGTTTGGCTATGACATCAGCACGACGTTTTGATGCTTCAGTATCTTTCAGACTTTCACCTTCAATATCCAGATCTATAGTATCGACGTTGTACCGTTGTAAGACAGAATCGTAAGCACTAAGCAGCGCATCATGATCTTGGCACAAAATGGCAAGCTCCGAGTTGATCGCTCCACCGAAAGATATGGCGACTCTCCCTCCTTGCTGTTCCAGCCTGGCAATGCGCCGATCGAGATCAAGGGCGATCCCTGCTTTATCCATCGTGTAGTGCGTTCCCCAAGTTGGCGTACAAGCTTCAGTCTTCGAAGAAACAATGAAAGAAAGTATCGCATCTGGCGTTGCCGTTGATCCTAATTGTTCAAAAGGATACTCCGGAGTCGAGGTCACATCGACATAGGCCGCAAACCAGGGTTCGTAGACAGTGGTCGATTCGGTTTCTCGCCACCGATCCACACCAAGCGTGGTACCGTAGGCCACTCCACCGAGTACCAAAAAAGCGAGTAAAACTCGCCAAGGGGAAAGCCGTCTCCTTGACTCAGTATGAACGATATTTTTTTCGGTTCGTGACTCTTTCATAAGTGGTGCTACTTTTTATTGAGTATCATCTCAGTGACCGATTCATGTGGTACGGTCGCGTTGACTTCCCCATGGTACAGTACGCCTTTCCAATTAAATTCAGCCTCATCATCAACTGGTTTTTGGGAAGACTTTTGGGCAGGAACATCGACGTAGAGCATATCTGTCAGTCCGAGCCAGATATCAACAAACATATTCTTCAGTCCGATATACGAAAAGATAGCCCAGGTAGCTGCAAAAGCATTGAAACCAGCAGCCGCTGCGTTCCCCCAGTTTTCGCCCTGAATATTGCGCCAGAGGGTAAAGAGTGAAAAACCGACAATGAGCACTGGCGAGAGGACATACGGCAAAGCCACGGATGTTCGATCCTTTACTTTTGGCGTTCTGGCAAAAGGTGTCTTTTTTGTGGTGAGAGCCTGCTCCAATGACTTGAGCGTTCCAGCAATGTTCACCGGCAGGAGAATCAAATTGAAACCGTAAATACGAATGATGTCACTGTAGTTATATCGGCAGTACTTGAGATCGATCGCCATAGCGACGAAATACGGCATCGCTGCGAGAAGCACCAGTGGACTAAGCAGACGTCCGTCATAGGGATAGGCCAAGAGAAAGAGTAAGCCAAAGTTTGACCAGGCAATGGACGCCATATAGTTCAAGCGGATCATGAAGGTCACTTTCGATATGGGCTTACCCGCATGTTTGCGTTCTCGCATGAGCGACCACAGTTTCGGGAGTATCAAAAGTCCGCCATTGGCCCAACGGCGACGCTGAATGACGAGGGAGCCAAAGTCTGGTGGCGTCGCACTATAGCTCAAACGTTCCGGATAGTTGACCAGTCTCCAACCACGGAGTGCCAAATCGATACTTGATTCGGTATCTTCGATAACAGTACGGTCCTGTACGTAACGCTTTATCTCAAATCCTCCCACCCATTCTTTTTCTACGATATCTTCCAGGGCACGCTTGCGGATCACGGCGTTCGCCCCAACCCAAAAGGTAGCACCGTAGTGACTCATCCCCTGGTGAATAATGTGTTGGATATCGGTCGTTGCTCCAGAGAGCCGTTCGATACGAGTTGGCGCACCACGAAATGAAGAGTATGGGGTTTGCGCTACCGCCACATCAGCATTGTCAGGTTGCTCCAAGAAATAGACCAAGCGGAGACAGTACTCGCGGAGCAAAATAGAGTCCGCATCGAGCGTCAGGACAAATTCGCTATCAGGGATAATCATGTCAGCGCTGCGCTGACTCTTGGTTGGCACCAAGACAATTCCATCCGGTGTCTGCTCTTGCCGATACATACCACCCATCAGTCCGATATACGAATTGAGGTTCATCGCCTTATTCGGCTCATGCGACAAAGAGATGTACCTCTTTCTTTCGAAGACTTCTACCCGAACACCAAAGATCCAGACCAGTCTGTGGTAGAGCTGAAGGAGACGCTCCAATGAAAAACGCACCCCCTCTTTGTGTGACACCAAAAGCGCCTCCCCGACCAAGGAAAGATCCTTGGCCAGTTCACGCAGTACCTGATCAGCGAAAAAGGTATCGACATGGTCCTCGATCACCTCTTTCTCTGCTAACCGATTGAGCCAAGCGGCTGCCCACAGATAATGATCCGCTATTTTCGGTACCGTATTTAAAGTCACGGTGCCAGTTTTCAGGCTGGTAGCCTCGAACTCTTCCAAAGCCTCACGAAAACGCTCAGAGGGCTTGGAGAGAAGCATTTCGATTTCCTCTCCGATAGCACGCGTCGCTTCCAGTCGCTTCCTATTCTCAGGACGCACCTTGAAAGGCTCGTCATCGAGCAAGAGAACGACACGCATATCAGGATATTCCTGCAGTGCCGCGGAAAGTACCGTCTTGCGCACTACCTCGGTCTCTTCACTATAGGAAGGGATGAGCATCGTAATAGATGACTGCTGAGAAGAGAAATGTCTGTCGATGACCGCCCGAGGGACACGCACGTGTTTACTGAAACGCTGCAGTGCCCCTTGCCTGGCAATCAGGTAGACAAGGGCTGAAAAGGTCAGAAAGGTCGTGACGGTCAGATAACCGAGCACTTCCATAGTAAACTGGTAGCTTTTTGGACCATCAATCAGCTGACGAATAACCACTGACGTCACGTACATCGCCCAAAAAACCACCGTCAGGACAATAGCCACCCGACTAAAGACAATAGAATAACCCGAAGGTTGATCGTGAATACTCGAAAGCGGCGCTCTCTCACGCTCAGTCCCCCACTGTCTCCTGCGAGAACTATTGGAAGCCTTCTTTTTTTTGTAAACCTTGTTGTTCATAGATGTTCCTACTGTATTGCACTCCCCAGAACTCATAAAACCCCATTCTCAAGAATGGGTTACCGTAAAAGAATGATAGTGTATTGTACAAGGAAATGCTAGTTCTGTCAATCGGGAGATTGACCTACTTCAACTCCTCAATTTTGTAGTCATCAAACTCGACATCCATGAAGTCCGTTCGGATACCAGCGTATCCTTCATTTTTTATAGCCGCTCCCCCGTATTTTTTTCCATCGTCTATCGCAGTCAAAATAAGCTGCCAGTCTCCAGAGCGATCTTTATCTCGGTACACTTTTATAGAGACAGTTCCGTTGGGATTATCTCGTACCTCACTCTGTAATCCTATCCAGGCTTCAATGGGTAGAAGATTCGGCTTACTCTTTCTATCATACTTCCCCGGATAGAGAGGCTCCTGAGCCATCGTGTAGTATATTCCCTTAACTTTCTTTTTTATAACAACAGTACCATCAACCCTGAGCCCCGTATAATAGAGGTTGTCACCATCTTGGTATCGGTTAAAAAGAAGCAGGCCATTTGACTCACTCCGAGCCTTGTCTTGGCTAAGAATATAGCGATTAATTTTAAAATAACTTTCCTGAAGAAAATTCTTCCACTGATATCTTGTTACAAGCCTGAAGATGTTTTGTGGATGATACCCGTCATCGGTTTCGCTAGAATTGTAATCTTTATATTTTATCCTCCATTCATCCTGTTTAGAAAGCTCTCCTTGAACAGTTTCGCCAAGACCCTTACTAATAGAGAGGTATGCTCCAGAATTGAGCCACCAATTCGCAGAAACACTCTCATTCATTGAGCCGGTTTCTACAAGAAGAGCATCCCTAGAGAAATCCTCGCTGAATTCAGTCTTACTGGATTCTTGGTCAAGAATACTTAATCCTGTTAACCCATCCCCATCTATCTGACTATTAATTGAGGTATCCTGATTAAGAACTATTGCGTTGTTAGCTGAAACTGAAACATTCATACCTTGAGTCTGGCTAGCTTCTTCTTGAGAATTGAATTTTTGATACAAAAAAACAACAACTATTAAAATTACCGTTCCTAAAAAAATCTTTGCGTTTTTTTTCATTAGAAAAAATTAATCCTTCGTTATTGTTAACTTGTATTCTTGCTCCACTAAAGCGCGTCTATAAATGCGGAAACGATCTAGTTTCATTATTCCACTATTATTAATAATATCCAAAGTGTGCCTGCCCTGTGAAAGACTAGCTTCAATCGTATAATGGCAATAGACGCCCTTGCCCTGTGTAGTGCAAGTTTGTGAATCATCCTTCTGAATCGGCAGATTAATACCATCAATAAAAACTGATGGATCGATATTTTTCGATTGATCTTTTGCAAGTAACATATCTATAACGTACTGGCCATCTTGTTCTAAAAGAAACACATTCCTATTTGAATCATTCGGATCTACGAGTACAACAACCCCGTAGCCCTGATTAGGAATATCAACGTCATGTTTAATTAAAACATTTCCATTTTCATCTCCGGAAACAAGGTTGCCTTCTTCGAACTGCCACCAACCGCTATAGCGCATATTTTGATATATCTCATCATCAAAACGAAGCTCCGGCTTATAATAATTCAAATGCCATATAAAATCCTCTGTTGCACTTATTGCTAATGCGCGGTGATCTCTCCATTGTTCATCCTTCTCAGTATCACGAGCAGCAATATATCCAGCATCTTTGATAGCAGTAACAACTTTATCATTCCAATCTCCAAGTGGATAGGCAAAAGTTCTAGAGTTATAAGAGTATACCTCAGAAATCTCCTTAGAGTCTTGGAGTTGATTCTTAAGCTCGTTATCAGTAAATTCACCAGTAAACCAGCTTGTATCAACCAGGCTTCCGCCTGTCATAGTATGCGAACCCATTTCATTTCCAGCACGAAACAATTCAGCTACCTCATTCTTAGTCATGTATATACCGCTCCCTAGTCGGCCAAAAATAATATAAAATGTAGCGCGAATACCATTTTCCTTAAGAATTGGAAATGCTATTTCATAATTATTCTTCCTTCCATCATCAAAAGTCATTACACATACATTCCTAGGTAATTTCTTATTTACTAGAATAAAATTTTCAACAACCTCACGAAGAGTCGCCCATCGGCAATTAATTTCATGATTGTACACCTGTACCTGCCTCTCAAAATCGCTCTTCCTGATATCCAGATACGGATCTCTGATATCCTCCTCTCTATCAAAGATATTGTGGTATCCAAAAATAGGGAAAAGATCTTCCTGCTCTGGAACAAGAAAAGTGTCACCATTTATAACATCGTGAGGTATGTCCGTACTGACCATTTCAGATCTAGTGAAGTAGCTTCGCACCCCGTCAACATATAAATCTTGAGCAACTCCTTTTTTTAATCCATAAATCAAAATTTTTCCATCAAGATTCTCTACAGAATATAGATCTGATTCGCTTCCATCAACATTAAAGATCCTCCACCGGCCATCATCACTAATTTTGAGTATTAGAGATTGTTGCGACACAATATCATTAGATGATTTTTCAAGATAATACGCATTCATCTTTTTCAAAATAGCATCCTTTGTATGTGTCAAAATGCTACCGCCAGACGGGGAAGAGAAATACTTCGCTGAAATGATAATAAAAACAAAAACAGCCAGAACAAAGAAGACCATCTCTATCCTCCTATAACTTTTAGGGCCATATTCATGTTGCATAAGAATAGCTTATAAATTCATTCTTTTTCGGTTACGGCCTGAAGCCTGATCTTTCCTTGATCTGTTAGTCTATACACAACAATATCCCCCAATGATTGCGATGTCTTTGCGCGAAATATCTCTGATAATTCAATGCCAAACTCTTTAGCGACGTTCTCATCAAGTTGCTTTTCTCCTAACTTTGAAAAAACAACACTGTAGCATGGTCTTCTAAAATTAGTAAGAAAGTCCTTAACAAAAGCCTCTTTTGTATCAATCGAAATCGTATGGCAGCCAGCATACCATGACAACTCAGGACGAGATGATGCAGACCATATCGCGCAGTCTTTTCCAGAAGAAATATCGTTACGTATTGCTGATGCAGCGTCAACATAAAATTCTCTTACGCCATTTGCCTTATCGCCTAAAGCCGCATTAACATCGTAATAATTAAAGTAACCAGAAATCACTGAAGCCACAAAGAAAAATGTTGCAACAAAAAACTTCGATGTTTGAAATTTCGAGAGTATCAAAAAAATACTAGCAGTACCTACGCCACAAAGAAGAGTCACTGAAAAAAATACGTATCTTGGTTCCGCATGAACCAAGACTCCTGTTAAAATAAGATTCGAAACGCCAATTAATCCAATCCACGCTAACCCTCTATGTTGTTCTGTCCAATTTTTTCTGAGAAGTAAATAGAATGTGGTAAGAATTCCGAAAATAGCTAGCGTACCAAATAACCAACCCCCCAGATCGTGAGGGAGCCATTGAATATATCTTAAAAGACCCTCCCCTAGATATTCTCTTCCCGCTGCCCCACCACTTCGCTTCAATATCCCTAACACATCGTGCGTAACAACAACTGACTGTATGAAATGTGGGGCAAACAGAAAAATCGAGAAGATACCGGAAAGAATAGTTTTCTCAAAATCTTTAACCCCCGTCCTTATGCTATTCCAGAACACAAAAACGGAGACTATCGCTATCAACACTAGAGTACTCGAAGCTCCGTATCGTAAATAAAATGCTGCTGCCGAAAATGGCCCAAATAAATAGATCCAATTACTATTCCCTTTCGACTCATGCCATATCCAAACTGCAATCAGAGATCCGAACAGGAGACCGGACGACGGAACATCATTCAAAAATTGAGGTGCATTATACAAGAACAATGATGATGAAGTCGTCACTAATGATACAGATACCCCCACTAACCAGCCAAATATTCTTGTAAAAATCAAATAGAGAAGCAGTATGGTACTCGCTCCAAAAAACACACCGAAAAATCGAAGATGAGCTTCAGAATTACCAAACTCTAATAATGCCCTTCCTATTACAGGCATACCAACCGGCCTGTAGATTCTAAATTCATCTGCAGGCGAATTTATCTGCCATGCTCGCGCCTTCGTCAAATAGACCGCTTCATCATAAACAAATGGCTGTGAACGTTCTAGGCTAAACAGCGTAAAAAATGTTCCAAAGAATATGCTTATTGGAAGAACAAAAAGCCATATTCTTCCTAGGGTTATCCTCGATGCCATACCATTTTTCTAATCGTTAGAGCTGAATAATAGATAAGCCCAGATAAAACAACGGTTGAAAGAAGACTCATTATAGGTCGGTATATCCATAGATGCGAATCTCTGTTTTCTAATTTATATGCAAAACCAAACATAAACCCCACAAATATAATTCCTCCTAGATACAAAACGATAGACCATGGGTCACCGTGCAGCGGAAGATAAACAAGATGACGAAAAGCAACGATTGGACCGAAAAGAACAAACAGTACATGAAGATAGTACACAAGAGCAGCAGGAAATGGTTTCCGCCAGTAGAAAGAACCTGTAAAGAAAGTATTCCTAATAAAGCTCTTCTTCCATCGAACTTGTTGCTTAACTATTCCCTTAAAGGTTTCAGGAAGAATAGTCCAGGATTTAGCAGACTTTGCGTATACTACCTGCCAATCACATTCTGGATAATCAACCTGCTTCACGCAATCATCATCTGCATATTTTGTTTTTAGATCTTTACTAATATACTTGTTTCCTAACAAGAATCCCGTTAGGGTGCGGTCGGTTGCAAATTTAAATTCTTGTCCAAGAAACCTATCTTGCTCCCATGCTGGAATAAAGTTGTAGATGGCTTCTTTTCGAAAAACAGCTAGTGGGCCAGAAATACAAGAAACAGATCCATAATAACTCTCGAAGGCTTTACGAATAGCGAACTGTCCTTCAGCCCAAGAGTCTTGAGCCTTAGTAAGTATATTGACCAAAGAATTCTTAAGTCGGAAATGACCGCTTACCCCCCCCACATCTGGAAAGACATTAAAAATAGGGACTATTCTTTCAATAGCATCAATTGCCCAGACAGAGTCGCTATCTGAAAAAGCAAATATATTTCCTTTTGCTTCTCTCATAGCCCTCCCTAATGCTCTCTTCTTTCCAGAATTTTTCTGGTGAATGACCTTGATTTTTCCTAAGCGAGCATAGTCATCCAGAATCTTGGCTGTTCCATCGGTACTGCCATCATTCACAAATATAATTTCTCTGTTTTGATACGTCTGATCAAGTAGAGAAAGTATGCATTGTTCTATAACAACTTCTTCGTTATACACAGCAACCATGAAACTTACGAATGGTTCTTCAATCTTCGCTCCCCTGTCACGTTTCTTCTGCTCTATTTTCCCAGCCAAGACTGCAGGGTCTTCATATCGAAAAATAGCAACGTAAAAGTTGATACCGAGCACAAGCGTAACTAATACGCCGTAAATATAAAGTAAGAAGTAATCAGACTCAACAAAAAAAGATTTTCCTATAAATATAAGGAAAATGGCAGCGACAATGAAATGAATGACCGCTCGATGCTTCAACTTAAAGTCATCTTTTTTGTAGAGTGTGTGTTTCCTCATTTAGAACAAAGTTTGGCTAAAGTAACTTCCTAAAAACTCCTTTTTAGCGCATCTAAAAATAACACATTTTTGACGTTTGGTCAAACATAATAATAACGAAAAAGACTGTCTTTTGTGACAGTCTTTGGGAATTATCCATCTATAGAGGGAGATTACTGCATTTTGTTGTAGTAGTACCCCACGTCAGTGATCCATTTTTTGACGCTCCCCTCTCCTGCACAAAAGAAAAAGGTTCCTCGCGAGATATCTCACAAGAAACCTTGTCGCTGCTTAGCGCAGCCTAGACCGGCAGCGTCGTGGTCAGGTACTTCATGACCACTTCCTGATGCGCCGTCGCGTACCACCAGGCTCCGGCGAAGATTCCGCCGATGGCCATGAGCTTGAGCCCGAAGGTGATGTAACCATTCGTTTCGACCTCCACCAGCTTGGCGGCGGCGTAGAGCACCAGGAAGGTGCCCGCCATCCCCGCAAGCGCATTGATGCCGAAGATCATGCCGTAGGCAGTGCCGCCGAGGTAGACCAGAAGGGTCACTGCCTGCATCCACATGTAGGTGGAATCCTTCTTCTCCTGAAAGTACAGCTTGTTCGAAACGATGAGGAGGCCCGTGAAAGCGACCAAAGAACCGAGCCAGAACGCTCCGGTAGCAAACACCGCTGGCAGTGCCGGAACAGTTGACGGAAAAAGCTGGGCCACTGAGTAGAACACCAGGATCACGAGTGCTGCACTGGTGGTCCGTACCATGGTTGGTTCATCACGGAAGCCAAAGCCGTAACAAAACGGCGTGACGACGATGGAGTAGCCGAGAAGACCCATGAGAGCGGCCACCGCTATGAACCCAACTTCAGGCATTCCATAGTAGAGCGCAACACACCCCCACACGAACGTCAGGAGGCCGTATATGCCAGCCGGACTGTCGCCCTTCAACTTGCGTAGCCAGATAGTGAGGAAGACGCTCCCCGCGAAGAGGAGGCACCCGCCGAGCACTGGCCACAGGCGGTATTCTTCTGGCACCCAGGCGCCAACCACAACGAGCCCGAGACTGAACACGTGAGCCAGTACGTCGGCGATGTCGCGAATGACAGCCCACAACCTACCCCAGATCACTGTCAGTACGCCCCGAAAGACATACATCACGCCGGCGGTCAAAGTGGTAACACCAATGACCTGGAAAAATCCCATCCAGGAAAGGTATCCGGCGACACGCTGGGGCGCCGTGAGTTCCGGACAAGCCACTTCCGCCGCCACTACGGAGAAAGCAACCAGAAACAGTCCTGCTGCTATTGATATGGACTTCATGGAAGTCTCCTTGTGAAGGAAAAGATCAGGATTGATCTGGAGGCACTCTAGAGCGAAAAAGGCTCTTTGTCAATACAGAAAACGACCGGTTTTCAATCGGTCGTTTCAGAGAAGATTACTGCATTTTGTTGTAGTAGTACCCCACGTCAGTGATCCATTTTTTGACGCTCTGGCCGCTATGGCCATCACAGCTAAAGCCGCATTTCCAGACCACCATCTCGGCCGGGGTACGGAACTGGTACTCATTAACCAGGGTATCGAGTCGTCCGCCAACCACGCCAACAGCCTCTTCGGGACTCCCGAAACAACCATGACCCATGGCGATACCACGACTCCCTGCCCCACGATAGCCCCAGTAATTGTAACAATCAGAACCATCTTCGGCACGAGGAACACGCTTGCCCCAGTTACTTTCTTTCTTAGCGATACTCACTAGATAAGCAGCGGTCGTTTCGTCTTGTTCGTCGATATAGGGTGTCATAGCCTCGATCGGATAGCCAGTAACAAGCTTGTGCATCTTGTGCTCAAAGACCACCTGACGAGGACTTTTTTCTGGAAAAGCGATCTCTACATTGGCGAGACTAGTACCAGCACCAAAAAGAAGTGTGGCAACGACAAAGGAGAGCGAAAGAAAGGCTCCATAAAAGACATCACTCGAAAGTGTCATGGAAGACAAAGAAGCAGCCTGGAAGAGAGGCTTTTGTGTTTGATACTCTGTTTTTTTATGTTGTTTGTGTTTCATTTGGCTCTATTTGGCTTTATATAAAGAAAAAACGGGCACCCGTTTGGCACCCGCTTTTTCACTTGTATACCCATTATAGCACCTTTTTTCCCTTTTGTAAAGCCCCTTTAGGAATTTCCTGTCCGTTTCCGCCATGGTTTGATGACATAGAACCAAAGGTAGAGACTGATGATGAGAATGACGTTGGGAATAAAAATCTCGGGACTACTCCAGGGATGCCCGTTCACGTGATAATCCGAAACTGGCCAAAGAAACGGTGTCGGAAAGAATCTGTCCGAATGGGTCGGAATATCAACCAGAATATGAAGTGGCCATGCCAGCATTTCCCACAAAGGCTTGCGACGGATGAGCCAGACCACACCAAAGGCAGCCGCAAAAACAACAAAACTGTGCGTGAAATTGTAGAGCGTATGGACATACTGCGGGATCAGCTTCTCGTCAGGTGGCCCAGCAGACCAATCCAATCCATGTGTCAGCCCCAGCCAGACACTCGCCGTAAATAATCCAAAGGAGAAAAGATCCGGCGCGATACCAAAAAAGAATGACAACCAGAAACTTTTCTTGCTCTTCCTTCCAAAGGCCACTCCCCCATAGAGCCCGTGTGACAAAATATCCATAGTTTTTATCTCAAATCTTCTCTATTCTATCACAAGTGTCCCCTGCATCTCCGCGTGTCCGACACCGCAGTAGGTGCCACAGAGGAAATCAAAGGTACCTTTTTTCGTGGCCATGAAATCCGCCACTGCGCCATCGGGTGGAATATCGATATCAATCTGAAGTGCCGGAACAACCAGCGTATGACGCACGTCAGCATTGTGAATGATGAGACGGACTCGCTCCCCTTCTTTGGCACGGATGACCTTGGGATCCCATTCCCACTGCCGCACCCCGATATGAATCGTCCGTTCCGTGACGCCATTCACTACCTCTACGCTCGGCTCCGGAAAAGTTCCGCTCTCAACGTTCGCTTTCGTTTCTTCCTTGGTCGCCGGAGTCACTGGTAATTGGGTTACTGGCAACACCTCTTCGACCACCGGCACGTCCGAAGGAGTTTCGGAACCGGAACGAAGAACGAACCAAACTATCCCTTCCATCACGGCGAGGAGCACCAATCCAAAAATAAGATAAGGAAGGAATTTCATGTTTTAATTTTCAGCAGATATCTCAAAGGGGTACATGCCCATACCGCAATTTCCCTGAAGCGTTCCCGGCTCCAGACTCCCGAGCTCGATCTCGGTCACACCGGTAGCCGGTAGGGTCTGACTGACCCTAAGACTGGGAATCCGAATAGCTGAAGAACAATCAAATGTTCCAGCAGTATTCACCCGCAAGATAGTTGGCATGCCAGCTTTCACCACACTCTTTCTTGGGAGATAGCCTCCCTTGGCCCGGATTTCGACAATCTGTTTCCCATCAACAATGCTGACGTTGTTTGCCGCGACCAGAGGATTAGTCGCCTCACCCTCTCCTTTTCCGGCAATATTCATCACCAGATATCCACCCATGAGAAGAACGAGGACGACAACGAAACCAAAAAATACTTTCATAGAACGAGAGCTTAGAAATTAAAGATCGGTGGAATGAGACCGATAACAACCAGACTATTTACGAGATTGAAGAGTGCGAAGAAGATCACTATCAGACCAGCGGTTTTGAAGAAGAGTCCCTTTTTGGCGCTGCGCTCTATGCTGAAGGAGCTGAAACTAATAAGTGCTAAGACCGGCAGTGTCCCCAGTGCAAAGGTGAGCATTGTCAGTCCGCCCGAAAAGAAGCTCCCCGTTGAGAGTGTATAGAGCTGCATCGACTGCGTGAAGCCACATGGCAGAAAGAAGGTAGCAATACCAATAAAGAGTGGCGTGAGCGTGTGATTGAAACGAGCTACTCCGAGCGCGTGCTTCGAAAAAAATTTTGGCATGGCTGGCTGCAAACGCTTGGCCCACGGGAAAATATCAAGCAGGTTGATACCGAGAATGAGCATGACGAGACCGATGAGAAGACTCAGCACAAATGTCGCCGTCGTACTCAAGGTAAAGTTGGCACCGACAGCGCCAATCACTCCACCTAAGATAAAGAAGGAAACAAGTCTTCCGACATGAAAGAGGAGCTGCGGTTTCACTTTGTCCCCCTCCTTGGCAAAGGTAGCCGAAACAGAAAGTACCAGCCCACCGACCACTGCCATACAAGTCGAGAGCGACGCAATGATCCCGATCAAAAACACTGTCCCGTACGAAACCGAATCAGTATTCACCAGATTGACCAGCCCTGTTTTCTGCAGACCGATAAACAGTATGACGAGAAGCAGTGCTAGCGGTACGGCTACTTTGAATTGTGACCATTCTTTTTTCGTTTCCTGTTTCTCGAGCGAAAGGGTATAGCCATGTTTCTGTAGTACCTGACTGAGCTCTTCGGCTATCGCGGCTGGCGCCTTGTCACCAAAATCACCGGTAATAGTGACTGAATGTGTCTTCAGACTCGAGTGCGCCTTGGTCACGCCTGGGTATTCTGAGAGCTCACTCTCGGTAAGGAGAATACACGAGTGGCAGTGCATGCCTGAAACATGGAAAGTGTAAGTTTTCATAGACTTAGAGTTTTTTCGTTTTGAGACGGAGCGAGTTACCGACGACCGAGACACTGGAAAGTGCCATGGCGAGACCCGCAAAGACTGGCGAGAGGAGCCAACCAAAAATTGGATAGAATACTCCAGCAGCGAGCGGAATGCCAATGATGTTATAACCGAAGGCCCAGAAGAGATTTTGCTTAATTCCTCTCATAGTGAGCTTTGATAATTTGATCGCTTTCACCAGTTTCGAAATATCACCGTGAAGGAGCGTGATGCCCGCTGATTCGATCGCCACATCAGTGCCTGTTCCCATAGCAATACCGATATCGGCCTGGGCGAGAGCTGGAGCATCATTCACCCCGTCCCCTGCCATCGCTACTACCTCGCCTGCTTGTTGGAGTGCTTTAATTTTCGCGAGTTTCTCATCAGGCAAAACTTCGGCAAAAACCTCATCGATACCAACCTGCGCTGCAATATGCTGCGCCGTATTACGATCATCCCCTGTGAGCATAACCACCTTGATCCCGAGCGCGTGAAGTGCCGCGACCGAAGCCTTGGCTTCATCTTTCAAAGCATCAGCAACCAACGCGACACCAAGCACTCGTTCTTTGGTTGCCAAGAGGACCGGCGTCTTCCCTGTTTTCGTCTCTTCCTCGAGAGAAGTCATGTCAAAAGACAATCCGAAATCTTGAATCAGTTTTCTATTTCCAAGAAAATATTCTTTTCCTCCAATTTCACCCCGAACTCCCTTCCCCTTGATGGCCGAGAAATTTTCTGGTGTGGCAAAAGCGATATGTTTCTCTTCCGCATTTTTGATGATGGCATGAGCGATCGGATGTTCTGATTGACTTTCAAGTGACGCAAAGATCGAGAGAAGTTCGTCATCACTCTGATCAGAAAAATTCTGGAGTTTCGTCAGTTCTGGTTTACCCCGAGTGAGTGTCCCGGTCTTATCAACGACCACTACCGTTGCTTGATGGAGCTTTTCCAATGTCGCCGCATCCTTGATCAGAATACCTTCTTTGGCACCCTTCCCCACTCCAACAATGATAGCCGTCGGGGTGGCCAGTCCGAGCGCGCAAGGACAAGCAATAATGAGGATACCGACAAATGAGGTCAGCCCATAGGAAAGCGCCTGAGAAAATCCAAAGTACTGAGTCCCTACGACAAGCCAGGTGCCAAGCGTCAAAAACGCGATCACCAGTACCACCGGTACGAACACGCTCGAGATCCGGTCGGCAAGAGCCTGAATCGGTGCTTTCGACCCTTGGGCCTCTTGCACCATTTTGATAATACTCGAAAGGAAAGTCGCTCCCCCAACCTTGGTCGCTTGAAAGGTAAAGGCGCCACTGGTATTGACCGTACCAGCTACCACGCTATCGCCGATAGCCTTGTTCACCGGCATCGGTTCACCCGTCACCATCGATTCATCAATATACGAAGACCCGAGCGTGAGCACCCCATCGACTGGAATTTTGGCACCAGGTTTTACCACGATAAGATCACCAACTACTACTTCCGTCACCGGTATTTCCATTTCTTTTCCGTCGCGAGTAACAAGGGCGGTCTTGGCCTGAAGGTTCAAGAGTTTTTCGATAGCGTCACCAGTCCGGAGCTTTGAACGTGCTTCCAAATATTTCCCGAGGGCGATAAAGGTGATGACGACAATCGTCACATCGTAATACATATTTTCGACATCGAGGTACGGTCGCAGCGTCTCTTCAAAAGCCGAGAGAATGAAACTATAGAGGAAAGCAGCTGTGGTGCCGATACCAATGAGTGTATCCATATTGGCTTTGCCATAACGGAGAAATCGGTAGAAACCGAGCAAGTATGGCTTACCCACAACGAACAAAACGTAGGTCGCCATGATGGGAAGCAGGTGATGAAAAAATTCCTTCCAGATATATGGTGGCGGGAGGATCACTTCAAAGCGTGCCAAGATTTCCCAGCCCATGAGAAAAATACTGAAAATAGCCAGGGGGATAACAGAAAGAATCTGGGTCTTCATCGTGGCAAGCTCGGCCAGTTTTTCTTTCTTTGTTTGATTCAACCCGAGGTGCGCCGCATGCTCATCTGCGCTCATACCCATGGACTCGGCTGTTTGTTCTTCGGGAATGATAAGCGAGTAACCTAGCGGCTCGAGTGTTTTTGATAAGTGGTGAGGGTTGGTTTTCATCTCATCGTACGAAACAGCCACGCTCTCATTGCCGTAGTTGGCAGAGACCTCCGCTACTCCCTCCACTTTCTTGAAAGTCTTTTCGATGATGCTAGCGCACGAGGCACAATGCATTCCTTTCACTCCGTAGGTTTGTTTTGTCTCCATAGGTATTATTTTCGCTTGAGTTGATAGACCTTCAAGATCTCTGCTTTGGCTTTTTCTTCTTTCCCATTCTTGATCTGATTGATCACACACGTACTAAGATGACTCTCCATCATGAGATCCTCGATCACGGTCAATGCCTGCTTCACAGCCGAGGTCTGGGTGATGACATCAATACAGTAGGTATCTTTGGCCACCATCTCCTCTAGCCCTCTCACCTGGCCAGCAATGATCTTGAGGCGTCGTTCGATTTTTTGCTTGGATGTATTCATATGTATGCTCCACTATTTATACTCTTATCTTAATACCCCCAGGGGGGTATGTCAATGGGTATGAAAAAACACCCTTTTGAGGAGTGTTTTTAGAGTTCTTGGAGTTCGATACTTTGGAGGAAGGCTTTGCGGGCGGCACCTTCGAGGACACGAGCCTTACCGGGCTTGAGCGCTCCAAGATGAATACCCATGACCCGAGTACGGACGAGTTTCTCTACCGTCAGGTGCGCTTCAGAGAGCATGCGCCGGATATGGTGCTTCTTGCCTTCGGTCAAAATAATATGAATGGTGCGCGGTGGGACAACCATGACCTTCTTCGCCTTGAGCCACTCCCCGACACTGTAGACACCGTCTTCGAGTACCCGTTTCAAATTACCGGGAATATCTTCTCGGACCATGACTTTGTATTCTTTCTCATGTTTGAAGCGCGGATGAAGCAAACGCTCGGTCACGCGACCATCGTTCGTCAGAATAATGAGTCCCTCAGAATCCTTGTCGAGGCGGCCGATCGGAAAAGTCCCAGGGAATCCCGAGATCTGATCAATCGACTCTTCGTGTTCTTGTGGCGAATGGGTGATAATACCCCGTGGCTTGTAATAGGCAATATAGACCAGTTTCTTTTCCGGTTGCTTTTTATCTTTAATCACTTCCACAAAAGTCTCGGCATTTTCTACTTTGTCGCCCAATACTGCTTTCTTCCCTCCGATCAAGACTAAACCAGCCTCAATCAACTGATCGGCGCCACGACGAGTCGCCATCCCTTTCAAAGCGAGATAGCGGTTGATACGAATAGGATAAGAAATTTCCTCTGTCATAGGTCATGTATGAATCTGTGGATTATGACAGAAGTTTTAGAAAAAGTCAATACGAACCAGAAAGTTTAGGCGTCACACTTCACACAGCGGCAACCGAGTTTTTCAATGAAGCCCTGGAAATGATCCTTGCCGTAGTGGTAGGTAATTTCTTCACCAACCTCGATATTTTTCTTGGCGACGATAAAGATCCGACCGCGACGGTTGATCGCCTCAGCATTCGGACGGCAGGAGTGATTGGCATAGCGCGCCGTATTGTAGCGCGGGCTGCCATCGATATCCCATTTGGTATTCACATTGAACATATAGCGGTTATCCCGCTCGTCACCCTCACTCGTCGTGATGCGTTCACCGATATATTCGATGATGGTCGTCCCCTTCTTTATCGGCGCCAAAGCAAAGAGACCCAAGCCGGCGCTCGAGCGTTTTACTTGGATATAGGTGGGCTGCTGTTTTGCTTGTTTCATAGAGAAAAGATAATTTGAGACAAAAGAAAAATCGTCCGTACGGACAATCATTTCCTGAAGAAGAATGGTAGCACGAATCTCAGAAAAAATCAAGTGTCACTTGGGACCTGTTCTGAAACCCCCCTTCCTCACATGAGACTACTTCAATGATTTATCTTTCTGAAAGATGCGGATCAGGGTAGCGGCAATTACGCCGTCGTCCTGGGGCTTACCTACTACTACTATTTTGTCACCAACGACGAGGTCACCAAGAGCGATAGTTTCTTTCCCGCGATTAATGATAGTTGCATCGCTGACACGGATGGAACTCTCCTGATCATTCTTATCCTTGATAACAATCGTATCTCCAGAAATAGAGAGGATCTCGCCACCGACACCATGAGGATTGCGCATACCTTTTTGACCCTTCGGATCCATCATGCCACCAAGTGGTGGTGCGGGACGGATGTCCTCTGGGCTACCCAAGAAATTGCGCTCGTAGTTTTCTCCAAAGTTGGCAGAGAAGAGCGCCCGATGCGAACCAATGCTGATGCCAGCTGCAAAACTTATGAGCGCGACCAAAAGCACTCCACAAGTGATAGCTGCTACTTTGAAATACTTCGACTCGGTAATTTGTTTAACTGACATAGGGAAGAAATTTAATGACATAATGGTGAATGAATGTATGAATTACAAGTGAGCGAGCATGGTTCCATGATACTGTCTCGATTGTCCTTTTTTAGAAAGGGAGAGAAAAACACTGACTGACCAAAAAAAGAGAGCCAGTGGTGCAAGAAAGGCAAAGAACGGAACAACAGGAAGGGTTTCAAGAAGCGAATAGACAAAATCCTGAAAGGAATTCATGATTACTCCTAGATCAGAGAAAAGAAGTGACACCAGTGTCCAAAAATCAGACTGGAGGAGTTCCTCCCCATACTGAATACCTCCAAAAAGAAGTACCGCCAAGGAGATACATACCCCCGCTACCGACAGCTTCTGACGACGTGCCAAAGTCATGGACTCTTCTTTTTCGATGCGTGCCAAAACCCGCATACGAAGCATGGCGCTCGGTTCGCTTATTTTGAGCCCTTGGAATAATGAGTGTATCTGTGGCATAGGGTTGATCTCTTTATGGAATACGATTGGCATATCTTCTCGGACGCACCTTTTATCAAAACGACTTTTTCAGACTTTGGAGCGCTCTCTGGTGTCGACTCTTCACGGTGTTGTAGGGCTCATCGAGAATTTCCGATATTTCATGGAGGGAGAAATCCTCCTGATAGTGAAGCGTGAGAATCGTCCGGTACAGAGGCGCTAGTGCTGCAAGTTTTATTTCTAGTTCTTCTTTCGTTGCTTCACGATCAAGAATGTCCTCTGGGTGATCGTTTTCGGCTGGAGTATTCTCCAGAGCGTTCTCCCCTTCCTCATTTTCAAAGAGAGAAAACGGGAGTGTCTTTTTCTTTTTCAAATAATCGTAAGTAGTATTTTTCGCAATAGCAAAAATCCATGTTTTAAAACTTTTGTTCTGATCAAAACGAGAAAGGTACTTCCAGGCCTTTACAAATGTCTCCTGAACGATGTCCTCAGCAGCATTCTGATCTCTGACAAATTGCATTACGAAATTGTACAGATGTTTCATGTATCGGTCGACCAAAAAAGAAAAAGCCTCCTGGTCCCCGGCCAAGTAAGCTTCTACCAATTGTTCATCGGGCTGTTCAATCATGATCTGTTGCTTCTCTTCTATTGTACACTCCGAGTAAAGTCGATGAGACATCTCTCGTACTCACTCTTTTGAGTACGATATTCTCTCAAATGTAGACGCAGGGAAGAAAAAGGGCGCCGCTCAAGCGACGCCCTCATCATACTCATTCCCCTAAAATCCCTTGTTTCTTCGATAGACCAAGACGATGAGAAGAATCACTCCCATCCCAAGAAGCGCTCCCGCGCCCCATATCCATAGTGGAAGCGGATCTTTTTCTGCCGTAATCACTATCACTTCTCCCTGAATGGGACCATCTTCTTGATCTAGGGCCGGAATCTCAATATCCTTAGTTATTTCTTCGCCGGAAGAGATAAAGACGAGTTGGTGCTTACCTGTTGGGACATTATCAAAGGTGACTACTCCCTGATCATTAGTCATGGCGGTACGTGGCTCTGAGTAGAGCGTCACGGCTGTATAGGAGAGCGGGTCACCATTCGTATCAAGGATCTGGAACTTCACTTCTTTGATGTACTGAATACCATCCTCTGTAAAGACTTCCGTAACGTACTGTGTGACGAGTGGCTCTGTGTCAGATGAGCTTGGTGATGCTGGGGTATCTTTTTTCGGCTCCGTCTGCGGAACAGTCGGCGTCGTTTCAGGGACATCTACCTCAGGAGCTGGCAAGAAGACCGGATCAGTCTCAACAGAATCTGAATCTGAAGTGGCGGTTTCTGTTTTCTTCTCCGTTGTCACGGAATAGATCTTGGAACTGTCATCACTCTCGTTTTCATCTTCTGAATTGATACGGAAATAGTAACGCGTGCCAGGAGTAAGATCTTTGAGGGTTGCCTCATGCTTTTTTTCATTGTGGCTATCCGTCTTCTTCTGCTTCATGTTACGATCCGTACCATAGCGGACACTGGAGTCGGCATCATTGTTGGTTTTCCATTTGATGGTAATAGTGGTTTCCGTAGCGTCATATTCTACATCAGAAATTTCTAAATCATCTGGCTCCTCCTCTTCATCAGGCACTGATTCCGCTACCGTTGTAAAGTTCCAGGTCGTACTATCGCTGATCCCAGCGTAGCTATTGCCTGATGGGTCATCAAAAGCCGTGGCATCAATCTGTATATAATACCCAGCACTATAGAGAAGATCGGCACTCGGATTGATGGTAATGGTCTCCGTACCCGTGCCCGTCACCTGACCACTCGTCACATCAATAGTTTCAACCGTGGAATCGTCACTCCCCTTTTTCAGAGTAATGTTTCCTGTTTCAACATCAACGGTTTCATCGAAAGTGATGGTGAGGTTCATGGAGAGCGTCGCATTAGAAGCGCCATCTGCCGGAGAGAAACTTGAGACCGATGGATTCGTCACATCGACGTCAGTCGTAAAGTTCCAACTCGTAGTATCACTAATTCCCGCATAGCTATTGCCAGCCGCATCATCAAAGGCCGTAGCATCCACTTGGACGTAGTAATCGGTGAGACTCGAGAGACTACTCGTTGGATTGACAGTAATAGCCGCGGTACCAGTACCAGTCACTTGGCCAGAGCCAACAGCAATAGCTTCAACTGTGGAGTTGTCTGATCCAAGCTTGATGGTGACATTGCCTGATCCTACTACTACAGCAGCATCAAAGGTCATGACCAGGTTAGCACTGACAGACACGCCCGTTGCCCCATCCGTTGGTGAAAGCGTACTGATCGTTGGATTGGTCGTATCAATGACCAAGGCTTTGTTCGCCGCCAGGTTGGTAGCAGGAGCGAAATCTGTCATAGCATTACTCGACTGGTCAGCGATAGTACCAGAGATGGAGTTTGTGGTCAGATCAGAAGTGGTATCCCCTGCTTGAACCGTGTAGTCACAAGTACCAGTGGTAGCGTTACTCACAGTAAAGGTACAGGTTCTGTCCGTTGTTCCTGTTTCGAGGGTCACGGTCACGTTACCAGTACTGGTCACGGCCTCAGAGAAGGTGACATCAATATCAATCACTTCTCCTGTGGTGTAGGAACCATTGGCTTTGTCAGAAGAAACGTTGGTGATGGTAGGAGCGGTGGTGTCTGTAGTAGTGAAATTCCAGCTCGTGGTGTTTGCTATCCCCGCATAGCTGTTGCCAGCCACATCATCAAAGGCAGTGGCATCGACTTGGACATAGTAAGCGGTGGAGCTCCCTAAGGTGACTGAAGGGTCAATGGTAATGATAGCGGTACCAGTACCAGTCACTTGGCCAGAACCAACAGCAATCGCTTCTATCGTCGAATTATCAGATCCTAATTTTATGGTGATATTACCAGTACCTACAACGACCGCGGCATCAAAAGTGAGAACGAGGTTTGCTGTAGCCGACACGCCCGTTGCCCCATCAGTTGGCGAAAGACTGGAGATAGTTGGGTTCGTCGTATCAATGACGAGCGCCTTGTTCGCAGCCAGGTTCGTCGTTGGCACGAAGTTACTCATGGCGTTACTCGACTGGTCAGCAATAGTACCAGAGATAGAGGAGACCGTGAGGTCAGATGAAGTGTCCCCTGCTTGGACGGTGTAGTTACAGGTACCAGTCGTGGCGTTACTCACAGTAAAGGTACAGGTTCTGTCCGTTGTTCCTGTTTCGAGGGTCACGGTCACGTTACCAGTACTGGTCACGGCCTCAGAGAAGGTGACATCAATATCGATGACCTCACCTGTGGTGTAACTCCCGTTTGTTTTACTAGAAGAGACGTCAGTGATGGTAGGGGCGGTGGTGTCTACTACAGCCGTCGTAAAGTTCCAACTCGTAGTGTCACTAATACCCGCATAGCTGTTGCCAGCCACATCATCAAACGCGGTGGCATCGACTTGGACATAGTAGTCAGTGAGACTGGAGAGATTGCTCGTTGGATTGACGGTGATGGCAGTGGTACCAGTACCAGTCACTTGGCCAGAGCCAACAGCAATAGCTTCAACTGTGGAGTTGTCTGATCCAAGCTTGATGGTGACATTGCCTGATCCTACTACTACAGCAGCATCAAAGGTGAGGACCAAATTAGCACCAACAGAAACGTCCGTAGCACCATCCGTTGGTGAAAGCGTACTGATCGTTGGATTCGTCGTATCAATGACGAGTGCTTTGTTGGCTGCCAAGTTGGTCGTCGGAGTAAAGTTACTCATGGCATTACTCGACTGGTCAGCGATGGTACCAGAGATAGAGTTCGTGGTGAGGTCAGAGCTCGTATCCCCTGCTTGAACCGTGTAGTCACAAGTACCAGTGGTAGCGTTACTCACAGTAAAGGTACAGGTTCTGTCCGTTGTTCCTGTTTCGAGGGTCACGGTCACGTTACCAGTACTGGTCACGGCCTCAGAGAAGGTGACATCAATATCGATGATGTCTCCAGCATTGTAGGAACCATTGGCAGCACTGGAGGAAACGTCGGTGATGGTAGGAGCAGTGGTGTCGGCCGTCGTAAAACTCCAGGTAGTGGTGTCAGTGATACCAGCAAAACTGTTGCCGGCGACGTCGTCGAAGGCAGCGCCGGCGACATGGATATAGTAAGCAGTGGAAGCTGAAAGAGTCACCGATGGATCGACAGTGATGATAGAAGTCCCACTCCCTGTCACTTGGCCAGAGCCAACAGCAACGGCTTCCACGGTAGAATCGTCACTGGCTAATCGAATCGACACATTTCCAGAACCCACGACAACCGCTGCATCAAATGTCAGCACGAGGTTGGCCGTTGCTGAGACGCCAGTCGCATTGTCTGCTGGCGAAAGCGTACTGATCGTTGGATTGGTCGTATCAATGACCAAGGCTTTGTTCGCCGCCAGGTTGGTAGCAGGAGCGAAATCTGTCATAGCATTACTCGACTGGTCAGCGATAGTACCAGAGATGGAGTTTGTGGTCAGATCAGAAGTGGTGTCCCCTGCTTGGACGGTGTAGTTACAGGTACCAGTGGTGGCATTACTCACAGTAAAGGTACAGGTTCTGTCCGTTGTTCCTGTTTCAAGAGTGACGGTCACGTTACCAGTACTGGTCACGGCTTCAGAGAAGGTGACATCAATATCAATCACTTCTCCTGCAGTATAGGAACCATTGGCTTTGTCAGAAGAAACGTTGGTGATGGTAGGAGCGGTGCTATCGACGGCAGCAGTCGTAAAATTCCAGCTCGTCGTATCACTGATTCCCGCATAGCTGTTCCCTGCCACATCATCGAAGGCCGTAGCATCGACTTGGACATAGTAGGCTGTTGAACCAGAAAGGTTACTCGTTGGATTGACGGTGATGGCGGTGGTACCCGTTCCGGTTACTTGGCCAGAGCCAACAGCAATAGCTTCAACTGTAGAGTTGTCTGATCCAAGCTTGATGGTGACATTCCCGGTACCAACAACCACTGCAGCATCAAAGGTGAGGACCAAATTAGCACCAACAGAAACGTCCGTAGCTCCGTCCGTTGGTGAAAGCGTACTGATCGTTGGATTCGTCGTATCAATGACGAGTGCTTTGTTGGCTGCCAAATTGGTCGTCGGAGTAAAGTTACTCATGGCGTTACTCGACTGGTCAGCAATAGTACCAGAGATAGAGGAGACCGTGAGGTCAGATGAAGTGTCCCCTGCTTGGACCGTGTAGTTACAAGTACCAGTCGTGGCGTTACTCACGGTAAAGGTACAGGTCTGATCAGTGGTACCTGTTTCGAGGGTGACGGTGACGTTACCAGTAGAGGTCACTGCTTCTGAGAAAGTGACATCAATGTCGATGATGTCACCAGCATTGTAGGAACCATTGGCAGCACTGGAGGAAACATCGGTGATGGTGGGGGCGGTGGTGTCGGCACCATCAATAACCATGATGCAACCAGCCCACCAACAAGTATTGTCATCGAGAAAGGCTTGGTAATTATCATACTTAGGAGAAGTGGTATCCATCACGCTTTCCAAGAGTCCCCACATACCATACTTGCTGTCAAAACCAGTGTCAGTAAAATGAGTGAAGCTGTGTCCTCCAGCTCCTTTCCAGTACTCAAAGTAGTCATAATAAATGTCCCCCATACGGGTATCATGGTTGGCCTCAATGTAAAGATCGGTAACAGCAGTAGTGCTATCTCGATGCTCTTCATCTACTAAGTGCTGGCCGCCTTCATAGGAAATAAGTTCAAGACCCCAAGTATCGGCCACTACCTTATTCTCATCCATCCAGTTATATGATTGTTGCAAGTACCCGCCTGTCGGACCACCAGTCACATTCCCTCCTGTTGTCAAAGCTGTAAAGAGATTATCAAGAGCCGTGGAAGGATTATTTGTTACCCAGTTAAGAGCCTCGTCATCAAGCTCGCCATCAGAACTTCCAAAATACGGAGCGATAGCGATAGCATCGATACCATGCGTCGTCACACAGTCTCCGCCCGATCCCGTCCAAAAAGGACAAGGGAGGACATGATTCTCAGTTGGCCAAGAGCCTGAAGCTTGAGTACCCATGACACACACGACTCGACTTGAGTCGGCTCCCCACACGCTCTTCCAGATGTCACAGGTTTCCGCTGTTCGTTTCCCAAGATAGTTCCATGCCTTCTCCCATTCCGTACCAGTCCATCCCAAAGCTGTACCCTGATTCGATGCATAAAAATACTGATTGAAACCGCTATTCCATACTTCATTGGACCACTCTACGTAGATCTTACGATCACTATTAAGATCCGTATGAGCTAGTGTTGCCGCCTGCGTGATATAGTCATCAGTCGCTTGATGTGGCATATTGACCCACGCATTGGCATGCATCTCATTGGCAACATCCATAATCACCTCCAAAGGGACACCCCCCTCTGCTGCGTCAAGCTCAGAACCCATATAGGAAACATCGCCGACATGCGGCCGATCAGCCCAAGCCGAGTCTAAACTTCCATTTGTCCGCATCCAATCCATGAAGCGAAGCGTGCGGTACTTACTGTTCTGCGTTACGAACTCAGGGGTCAGCCTTTGACCACTATTGTAAGCTGCTTCATCCGACTCTCGCATGACCCGAACATTACGGATATACTCCCCAGTATTATTGGGATCGGTTACCGTAATTCTCACTTGAAAACCAACACTCGTTCCGGTGACATCGATCACATCTCTCCCTGATGCTGACAATCCGCTATTTCTGACAGCATCAGAAGTATAGGTGAACGTCCCTTCTCCATCATAGAGAACAACGTACCGACCATCCGGGTAGTTTCCATTCTCTCTTGCGGCAAGAACGTAGCGAGAAACTCGCGTAAAAGTTCCACCCCCGATTGGCGTGAGAGAGACCGGCCACCCATCAGCATCGACATCAATCTTGGCTTGCTCACCTGTGTCAAATTGAGAATCGTTCTGAGTATACCAAAAGCCTGTGGATGATTTGAAAACATCAATAAACGGATTTCCTCCACTATAGTAATTAATCCCTTCAAGACCCACCCCTAATCCAGAAGCATCATTATCCCCAATTGTTCCCCCACCAGAAGTATTAATCACGATAGCCTTGTTGGCGCCCAGAGATCCACTGGCACCAGGAGAAGGCAGGGTAAGAGTAGCGTCAGCGCCGCCAACCGTATTCACGATAGTACCGCCATTGAGGCCCAAAGCACTGGTTGACTGATAATCGAGATCAGAAGAACTATCTCCTGCCTGAACGACATAGGAATTAAAGTTCAAAGTTGTAGTACCAGAACCACTGTGATAGAGAGCGTAACGGTCCGTAGTACCGGTTTCAAGAAGAATTCTCGGCACCCCTGTTACCGTCACAGCCGCACTAAAAGTAATAGAAATAGGACTCACTGGATAACCAGTTCTGTAGGTACCATTGGCGGCAGTAGTAGTGACATTAGTCACAGTCGCTGCTTCAACACGCTCACTGTTGCCAAAAAAGATCGCTCCAAATGCAACGGTAAAAAGAAATGCTCTCAAGAATCCTGGGAGATGGGAATGGTTCATTGTTCTATAAAAATCTTTTCTGTTTTTCTTTCCGTACTGTATGCCAAGAAAGGGCTGAGGAATAGGAAAATACTCTCTTTTCAACTTCTTCAGTATACCCTATTTTCCCAAAAGAGCCTACCCTGTGATAAACGCCTCTAAAGAAACAAAAAAGACAGCTTGAGCTGTCTTTTTTGCCCCCGTTTCAACACTAGGAGAGGTGTGCGGAAACCAACTTGGTCATCTCGAACATTGTTACCTCAGCCTTACCACCAAATACTGCTTTCAAGTTTTCATCCGCGAGGATGTTACGCTTGTTAGCTGGGTTCTGGAGATTATGCTCCTTGATATACACCCAGAGCGCCTTGACCACCTCTGAGCGAGGCATCGGGCCAGCCCCTACTACCTTTGCTAACTCCGCGCTGACATTCATCGGCTTCATGAATGCAGAATTCGTCTGTGCCATACATTCTTCTTATGGGTTATTAACTACTCCCCCAGTATAACGCTTTTTTTCCTGAAATCAAGCCTTTCTTTTTTTCAACCTCTTTCCGACAGCCCTTCTGTACAAAAATAAGCTCCTCTCTGGTCACTTTCGCTTCTCAAGAAAATACCGTAAAATCGCTCTACGGAGCAGAAAAAGAACCATAAGCGTGCCGGCAATAAGAGGAAACGTGAATTCCCCAAAGAAGGAAACGGTCGAGAGAAGACTGCTTCCAAAAAAATACCCCATACTCGCAAAAAGTGTCACCTGCGCCACTTCCCCGAGAAACCCGTAGAGGAAAAATTGTCGATAGTCAGCACGGGCGATACCGTTTAAAATATTGACCGTGATGGTCATGATCACTTCAAAACGACTCCAGAAAATGATACTCCTCGAGTGTTCCTGCAGCCGCTCGGTAACAAAAGAGATCACTGGTGATTTCGTAACCTTGAGACCAATCTTCTCAAAAACAGCCGCGCCCCAGTGACGAGCTATGAAGTAGGCGAGGTTGTCTGCCACCACATTCCCGAGCGTTGCCCAAAAGATGACCTGGCCAATATTCATATACCCCTGACTGGCAAATCCAGCTGCTGTCATGAGACTGGTCGTCGATGGCAGTGGCAAAGCAAAGGCCGCCAAAAAGGTAATGAAAAACAAGGCAGCATACTTATAGAGGAGAAGGTACGAGAGGGCGTCCTGAAGAAAAGCTTCCATAGACACTATGGCTTATAGTTTCTGACCACTTCCTCGACACTCTGCACAAAAGTCGCCGTATCCAACCCCGCCTTGTTGGCATAGCGCTTGAGCGTCGTCTTGGGATACTGACTCCCCTCGAGAGAGAGGGTTTGTTTCAAATAGTCCGGTGGAAGCTTGAAAACAAAATTGATATATTCAAACGTCATCCAGCCCTGGATATCTTCGGGAGCCAGAGGGCGCTTAGGCTGGAGCAGTTGGGAATTCGGGAGTTTGATGACATGGCGGATATAGAGCATACGAATCCCGGCCGCCGCAACGACAAGAACCAGAAGCGCTATACCAACGCCCAAAAGTATTTTTGACTTTTTCGAAGAAAGATCGGGTGATGACATAAAATGAGAGCGGTCAGTGAATCACTATATTATGCAGTATACCACTCCTCTTCAAGGAAAAAGAAAAAGCCGCACCTTGGTTGTTCACCAAAATGCGGCTCGCATTCAATTC
This sequence comes from uncultured Bdellovibrionales bacterium, assembly GCA_964612055.1. GTDB lineage: Bacteria > Patescibacteriota > Minisyncoccia > Moranbacterales > UBA1568 > UBA1568. The sequence goes on along the minus strand of CAZTBI010000002.1, from coordinate 153,523 downwards.
AGGGCTTCAGGTGCTGTGCGCCGATATCCCGAAAAGACAGACGGTAACGGTTGTCATGCATGTCTCCTGAGCGGTCAGCGGATGACCTTGCCAATCACTTCGATCAGCTTGGCCGGGTCAAAGGGCTTGACGAGCCAGCCAGTGGCACCAGCGGCGCGGCCAGCCTGCTTCATCTGGTCGCTCGACTCGGTGGTCAGGATCAGGATCGGCGTGTCCTTGAACTTCGGGTTCTCGCGAAGCTTCTTGGTCAGGCTGATGCCGTCCATGCGCGGCATGTTCTGGTCGGTGAGCACGAGGTTGAAGTCGCGGCTCGCGGCCTTTTCCCAGGCGTCTTGGCCATCGACGGCCTCGACGACATTGAAACCGGCGTTCTTCAGCGTGAAGGAAACCATCTGGCGCGTCGAGGGCGAATCGTCCACGGCAAGAATCGTGAGCATGAATCTATCTCCTGTAAAAGGACTTTCCCAAAGCCTGGGAACGTGGCTGTCACAAACTTAGTATTCGCGACCACTCTTTATAGCATTTTTTCTTACTTTTGTCTAGAGAGACTCTGCGATCAAAAACAAAAGCACCCTCTCATAGGATGCTTTTTACCTTGAATAAAAATCCTTTACCGCCAAGCACCAATAATTGCCCCTCCCACCAAAAGCGTGAAGAACATATTGCTAATTCCAAGCCAAAACAGGCTCATTTTTCCACCCCACAGGGCATCACCAAGCTTGAGTGGCACGACAAAGCCAATCCATACCCAGAAGGCATTGTTCAAGCCACCGAGCCATCCTGGATGACCGGAAAGAGCGACATACCAGGAAAAGACAAAGAACATAATGAGGCTCGCCACAAACTGCAGAGCGAAAGCTTTCGGCATACATTTTTTCATCTCCGCCTGTTTCTCAGGAGTCCACGTATCCATACCCATCTCCTTCATGAACCTCTTTCCGAAAAGTGGCCCGTACCAAAGAGAGCCAATAACCATACTTACCACTCCCGACACCAAGACGGCCCAGTAATTTATCTCCATACTCCTTCAATAAAAAATTATTTACTCAACGAAAAACATTTTTCAGAGAGCCTCTGTCGTTTCTCCATCGAAGTGCTCTTCACTCGCCTCCGTCTCCGCTTTGGTTTTGTGGATGGTGCCATCCTTATGGTGTGGAGGCGAATAGAGCGTGTAGAGCTTCATTGGAGCCGCTGAAGTATTGATAATATTATGCTCTGTCCCAGCAGGAATTACAACCGCTACCCCATCCTCAAGCATACTTTCTATCCCAGAAACAATAGCTTTACCACTTCCCTTTTCGACACGAATAAACTGGTCCTCTATTTTATGCACTTCCATACCAATCTCTTCACCTGGCTGAAGCGACATCACTACTAACTGAGCCTTTTTGTCCGTATACAAAACCTTCCTGAAATACTCATTCGCAAGCGTAGCCTGCTCAATGTTCCCGATATAGCCTTGCATAGAATGGGTTTGTTAAAAAATATGCTTCAAATTAGGCCTTCACTTCTCTGAAGTTTTGATGTGGACCCTCAATGCTAAACGAGACCACTGACATATTGGCCGATATAGTAAGGCCAGAGCACTAGAGCGAAGACACCCTTCCAGAAGGTCAGCCCAAGAAAACCGATCGTAAACAACCAGCCAGCAAACCAAGAAAACCCAGTAAAACTATGATTCTCTATTTTAATCTTTTCCATAAAAATTTATTGATTCATTTTCTCGGGTTGTGGACTCATGACTCCTACCGGTTTCATAGGAATGATGAACGCTGCCAGCGCATATCCAATAACTCCCGGAACAAAACCCGTAAAGACGGTGATGAGCACCCAGAGAAGTCGTAAAATTACCGGATCAATATTCCAGTACTCCCCCAAACCACCACAGATACCAGCAAAAACCTTACTTGTATCACTTCGATAGAGATGTTTCATTTGATTATTTTATTCATTACTCACCCTTCCACTATACCAGACTCCCCTATTTAGGACGATGAGCGCAGCCAGCCCAACAACACGGTCGACGCATGCCACTCTTGAGTTTCGAAAGACCCACCTCAATCCGACGTTGCCTGGTCTCTGCTTTTTTCGCATCAAGAATCCAACAGATCCACTCGTTGCGCGCCAGCGGCGTAATATCCTGCCAAAGAGTATACGCTTGAGGCGTGTCCAGAATTGCTTTCCGCCAATCCGCTGGCACACTATGTACCACGCCACCGGCCATTTCTTTTTTGGACTGACTCATACTATAAAGCATTAGTAATCTTGCGGTATTGGTGTTGTGGCCGACCCTACCGTATATGTCCCCCACACACGCTCCGAACGTACCTCAAAGGCTGTTTGAGCGGCCGGAAGTTTCGCAAGCAGAATGTCTGGTAGCAACTTTTTCACCTGATCCAGTACTTCCGGAGCGATGCCCTGCATACTCCAAGAAAATCCTTCTGCATACAAATTGGCCGTAGCGTTGTCCGCTGGCGCAGGAAATTCTTTAGCGTCTCGCAAGGAGGGAGTAATCTCGGCTTCTTCGAAAGTCAGATGCTGATCAAGGAGCGTTTTCAATTCATGAAGAGCGGCAACGGCCTGATCCGGATGAGCCAGGTCAGTCAAGGCCGCATCAATTTTTTCGAGTACAGGATCAATCTGATGGTGTTGTTCGGTGAGTGTATCAAGAGCGATCGCGAGATCAGGATGCTTGCTCTTAATGTCGGGAAAAATCGTCGAATCTTCCATGGTATGGTGTCCATGAAGTGCTTGGCGATAGCTCTTTTCCCACTCGTTACGCACGACATCGACGCGCGAGGTGTCGCCCGCCTTGATTTGCTCCACAGCACGGATGAACCGGGCTATGTCACGACGGAACGCGTGGTGAGACAAGAGAAGCAAAGTGGCCATGGAAGCGGTCCCGTCGTCATTGAGCAGCTTAGGGGGTTGTGACATAACGAGTTCAGTATCCATAGGTCTGATTATTTATTAAAACGAGCCGGTTTTCACTTCTCCCGCGCGCTCATAATTGACGATAATGACTCCGCTGGGTGAAACTTGGCTTTCGATTAACTTGAAAGCAGCAGGAAGAGTGCCTTCTGCAAACAAACGTTTTCCTGTACCCAGTGTCACAGGAAATATTTTGAGCCAAAATTCATCTACCAAATCATGCTTCATGAGAGTTTGAATAAGATTACCACTTCCATGCACTTGTAGATCTCGTCCATTCTCCATCTTAAGCTTCTTGATTTCTTCAACAGCATCATTGTTCAGGAAAGCTGAGTTATTCCACGGATGGTCCGTCAGAGTTTTTGACACCACGTACTTTTTCGCTTTGTTTATCACATTCTCACCATTGTTTTCTTTAGACCAGTAGGGATAGAAGATATCGAATGTTTTTCTTCCCAGCAACAAGTCAAAGGGTTCAGATAATTGCTCAGTCATTACTTCGCCAAGGAAATCATCGAAATATGGCACAGTCCATCCTCCAAATGGGAAGCCTTTATCTACATCTTCGTTTGGTCCGCCCGGTGCCTGCATGACACCGTCAAGTGAAAGGAAGGTGAGAACAATTATTTTTCTCATAGGATTAAGAGCGTTTTAATTTACCGAGAAAAGAGTAGAGAATGGAGGCAAGGATAGTCCAGTAGAAAATGAAATAGATACCAATAAATGGAGGTGGCGGATCTTCTTTCAAAAAATGAACCTGGGGCAGAGCCAAGGGCCCTATCAAAACAATTTTGATAGGCAAAAGAATTGTGGATACAGCACGCTTCCAGGCTACTCCTGAGTCACCGCCAGTTCTGAGGACGGAGTCTGGGGGCTGAGGGAAGCCTCGGGGGCCCGTTGATCCCAAAAGTGAGGTAGTAACAAAAAGAAAGACGAACCCACAGATGAGAAAAAAGATAACGAATTTTGTCCTTGAAACATTCATGGCAATCAAACGCCGGATCCATCGTGCGAGTTACTATCGTCGGACTTCGACTTTCATCTCCATCTTATCACAAGTTCTCACCCCCTTCCGATCATCTAATCCCCATATGAACAGCTAGCCTTTACTCGGTTCAAGAGTGGCGCAACCGGGAATTGGATAGTTCGTTTCATTGTAAATTGCTCGGTCGTTCATGTAAGTCTCCCAGGCAGCATAAAGAGTGAGAATTTTTTTATTCATCTCGTCTTTAATAGAATCGTCAAAATGGACAAAGGGACACCAGTGAGTCGGCTCGTTATTGAGCGGGTGGAGGAGGCCAATCTCTACAATTCCAAAACCTGGGTGGTGCTCTGAGCCATGCGTACTTACCTCTGCCACCACTTGTCCGGCCGTTACCTTATCCCCGACTTTCACCAACGGATTGATAACGTGTTCCATTTCATAGCTCCAAGTGGATTTTTTATCTTCCGCAAACCAAATAGAATAATCGCTTGAATAAAGAATCTCGACCATTGTTACTTCACCATCAATCGGCGCTAATACCTTTGTTCCCAGGGGCAGTATAAAGGTCGGTTGGACATTACGTTTGGTCGGGTCGTTTGGGCTGCGGTTATCCTGAATACCATAATCACTCCAAATCAACTTCTGATAGATCGGATCACCACTTAGTACCTTCGCCAATGCTGGAGTGAAGTGAAAGTCACCAGCCTGATTGGTAGCCGGATCGTAGTAGTCAAGATTAAAACCGATATTTTTTAGCTTTGGTGGCTCGTCTTTTTTAGAAACCGCTTCTTTCCTTGTTAACGTTTCTGATTGATCAGTGAAGCCATCATCAGAATGAGATGAGAAATAAAACGCGAGCCATCCAAAGATCGCTATTAGAGGCAGAAGGAGAAATAAGAATATTTTTCTATTACGCTCGTACATACTCACCCTACGGACACGAATATATCCACTTCTGCATTTTCTAGATCTTGTGCTTTGACGCCATATACATCAAAATCTGCAATATATACCCTTTGAATGTCTGAATTCCAAATATCTTTCCATGTATCCTGAACTGCTCCTTGCATTATATTTCCTTTGGCCACGTATTTTACATAATTGCCAGTCTCAATAGTTTTTCCAATCATACCCTCTGGTATGTTTTCAAGACTCGTTACCCTGCAACCTATAATCGTTGTATACGGTTTGGTGTAATCTTTTTCGTAGTCCGTATACATACAGTAAATAGTGTCATCAACTTTGTTTGGGATTTTTTGCAAAACACCTTCAGCCATAAACGTGCCCCAAAGAGCCGGAATATCCTGCTCAGATCTTCCATTCTCGTTAGTCGTTCTCACTGCTATGCCAATTAAATTAAATTTTTCAATCGTATGTATATTCATGCTCATACTATAATGGAATTACTCAAATAAGTTACTTGTCATCATTGAGCGAGGTCAATTTGCGAGCTACCCCGCTCTTCTCATAGAGTTATTTTAGCAAACTTTCCCAATATGAGAAGATTGAGTATATAATAACAATACATATAAAATATAAACTATGACCCCGAAGAATACTATTTGCCTGTGGTTCGACAAAGATGCGGAAGCCGCAGCGAATTTTTATGCCGCTACTTTTCCCGAGAGTTTTGTAACTGCTGTTTTCCATGCGCCCAGTGATTTCCCGAGTGGCAAGGCAGGCGATGTGCTCACGGTGGAATTCACCGTCTGTGGCATTCCCTGTATCGGACTCAACGGTGGCCCTATATTTAAACAAAGTGAAGCATTTTCCTTTCAGATCGCGACAGAAAACCAGGAAGAAACGGATCGCTATTGGAACGCCATCGTCGAAAATGGTGGTAAGGAAAGTGAGTGTGGTTGGTGCAAGGACCGATGGGGAATATCCTGGCAAATCACACCACGCACGTTAACTTCCGCCATGGCCGCTGGTGGCGCTGAAGCCAAACGGGCTTTCGACGCCATGATGACCATGAAAAAAATCGATGTCGCCGCTATTGACGCAGCCCGGCGGGGCTGAGGCTGCCAGGTTCGAACATCCTATCGCCTACAAGATAGAAATGAAAAAAGCCCTCAGAAGAGGACTTTCTTTCATTTATGCTCCCTCTAGTGGATGAACTTAGAACTTTTGATTGGGGAAGTATTGGGAAGATTGTAGTAGAAATGGAAGAGATTTTGGTATAAAAAAAGGCGCCGTACCCGTGGGTCGTGCGCTTGACTGTGAAACTGAGTCAGTTGTGGCGCCCTATTGCGCAATAAGCAGAATGATTCCACCCATCTCGGGAGCCATCCACTCGCCCTGACCCCGGCGCATCTCCACGTTGTGGAGATCACTTTCGGTAATGCGAATGGTATGAGGCTCTCCATCGAGAGAAAATCCTTCAATGCCATCTTGTAAGAGCTGATAGGGTCCTCGGGAAATGCTTTGGAGCGGGTAGGGAGATTCACTCTCCCTGAACAAAGAGCGCACAAGGACGCCTTCCTCCACGCCCTCCATGAGAAGCTGAAGGATGCGAGCGTAGTCAGCGCTTGTGGCTGTTCTGCGCTCGATTTGCTTCAGCCCATCTTTAGCTGAGGATCTCATCAGCCAAGGGCCGTCCGTACTACCACCGGGTTTTCTGAGAGTCACGTGATACCTCCTATTAAGCTACCGTCCACTTGGACAAGAAAAAATAACACTTTACGTGTTATTTCGTCAATACTTAGCTCCCCTGGGCTTCTCTGCTTCGAACCTACTTTAGCGAGAAGAGGGTGTTTGTACCGATGTTTTAGAAAAGAAAAAAGGCTACCGGCATTGCCTGGTAGCCCAACCTACTTGGTTGCTCTAGATAACTGAAACCTTCTTGTCCGACTTGAACGCGGCACGAAGCTCGGGCTTCTCTCTCCACATCCGCACCACTGTTCTCACGAGATTGCGAATCTGGGGTAGTGTCCCCTGTTGTCCGAGTACGTACATGTTCTTCGAATCCGGACGGAGCTGGAAGGTCACGTAGCTCTTGGCGTCCTCGAGCATGACGCGGTCATACCCGCACATCTCGGCGCACAGCACTTTGACTGGTCCGAACTGACCGGACGCACCGCGGTACTTGCCACTATCGAGCACTTCCTTCATGCCGTTGAAGTACACCTCGTCCTGAAACGTGATGCACATCTCATAGAGCATTCCGCCCATGCTCACGATGTCATGGTCTTTATCAACTGCACCACGCATCATCGTATTGCTATCCAGACGAAGGTTCGAGTACACGCTAGACTCTTCCTGAAGCTTCTCGAAGCCCTGCTCCGGGGCACTGTAGATCGTGACGTGGGCAGAACGGTCACAGAACCTGCCAAACCTCCCACCGGGCACGTCGTCATTCTTCGTGTCCATGTGCCAAGCCTCGACGGTGACCCAAACGAGGTATTTCACCTTGTCCCAGATCGGATCTGTGTAGCCCGGACTTCCGTTCGGAAACGTGGTACGTCCAGACCAGAGCGCCGACCAGCCGTAGACGTCACCAGCCCCTCTTTGTTCCTCGTCATTCCTTGGCCAATCCACCCGGTTGAGGATCTTGCCCTCACCATCGATGGCGAAGAGGTATTCACCACACCGCATCACCTGATCCTTGCGCTTGCCAGTAAGCTGAAACAAGTACGACGAGTCACCGAGTCCGACGTTGTGAGCACGACGGAACATCAGATCTCCGTCAGCCTTCTCGACGCGGATGGTGAGATCATCAACTTGTGACCCCGCCCGGAAGGAAGACGAGACACCGAAAGGCTCCATCGGTGTAGCAAGGATTGCGACGACGAACGGATACTGTGCGATGAGATCGCGGTTCTTAGACGCATTCGGGTTCATTTCCAAATCTCCTACGTTCCGTAGTTTGTAAAGAGCTAGCGTTCCGCTAACTTTGTCCAGAATGGACACTATATACTACCATATTCTTAACACAGCGTCAATGATCAGTTCGAATCCTATTCTAGGTAACAAAAAACAAGGCTTGTTACAGCCTTGTTTTTAGCTGCTCCCATTGGTAGACAAACTTAGAACTCTGGATTGGGGAAGTATTGGAAAGATGATAGGAGAAATGGAGATAGTTTTGGTATATAAAGAAAAAAGCGGATATTGGCATTAGCCACACCGCCTTCGAAAAGTCACACCTTCGGATTGATCAACCGACCGCCAAATCACAGTTCGGCGAGAAGCTCCGTCAGGGAGCCGAAGACATGGTCTGGAACTTCTTGGACCAAGCGATCTTTCGTGTGGTAGCCAGTGGCTATCCCAACGGAAGTGACCCCAGCCTGCTTCGCGGCTTGGATGTCGAAAATGGTGTCACCCATGTACAACGCCTGAGCTGGAGGGACTGTGCCCAGTACACGAGTAATCGCCTCCGCCTTGTTGACAGCGCTTCCGCTGAAGTGCTCAATGTGGTTCGTGAGTCCATACTCGTCTGCTTCTGCCACGAGATGGCCTTCGGGATGGCTACTCACGACAACGATCCGACGCCCACCGACACCACAAACGAATTCATGTGCGTCAGGATACACCGTCGGCCTGAACCCTTCGCTTCGCAGCACCGTAAGCATGGCAGGGTACTCCACCGCTACGATCGCCGGATCGAGCTGCAGGCCAACCGATGCAAGATAGGCAGCACAGGTAAGCTGTGAGGCTTCCAACCATTCTTCGAAGGTTCGTCGTGACTCACCATACTGCTCAAGGAGCCTCATGTTGGACTCATACACCATGTGCCTGTCATCGCTGATCACGCCGCTCCAATCAGTGATGATGAGTTGTACACCACTCAGGCGCCGCCCAACGATTCGTCCTGTATTCATGACCTACCCCCTTGTTCCAAGAAAAATCCGCCACAAAAAGCCGTGGCCGCAAAACTACCAAAGAACTTCGAAGAACTAGTTTCTCAGAATTAGGGTCGATAGTCAATACTCAGTTCGAATCCCATCCTGGGTAACAAAAAACAAGGCTTGTTACAGCCTTGTTTTCTTAGCTCCGGCGATAGGAATACTCTCTGCTCTCCGCCAGCTGGTGGATGCGCTCTATAGGGCTTCCGCCCTCTAGCCCTCGAAGACTCGGTCACCTCAAACGGGAAACTCCCGTTTCCCGACCCCTTCCCGTTCTCATCCTATCGCCTACAGGATAGAAATGAAAAAAGCCCTCAACTGAGGACTTTCTTTCATTTATGCTCCGGCGATAGGATTCGAACCTATGACCAAGTGATTAACAGTCACCTGCTCTACCGCTGAGCTACGCCGGAATGCGATATGTTGCTCATTCGGCAACGGAGGTATTGTATCGAAAAGTCATAAAAATGGCAATACTAAGGAAAAAAAGAAAAAGACGACCGAAGTACGATCGCCTTCAAAATTGATACGGGAACTGGAAGTGTTGGTAATCTTTTGGAGTTTCCCAGGCACCACCCCATTCAAACCCATAGGCTCGGAAAAGTGCCACGATATCTGAATTGGCCGTGATCGTCCCTGGGCGCAGTGGTTGGTAGAAGGCTCCCGAAGGAACTGCCGTTCCATCTTTCAGGCAAGGATTGAAAAGTGGGTTGATATCAATGGCTAATCCATACGCATGCCAAGAGAGCCTCTCCCTGTCACCGCCACCAATGTTCCGATAATTAAAAGCACTGGTGTTGTTCGCCGCCATCGAAGCTTCGTCATTCCATCCGTAAGAAGAAATGGGCGCCATGTTGGCAATAGGGAAACGGAGGAAGAGAAGGATTTCAAAGATTTCCCTGACAGCACGCTCGATACCTTTGTGGACTACTAGTTGCCCAAAGTGGTGCGCTCCATCGAGAGAAATATATTCAATCAACAGTACCACGAGGTTCGCACGCACCTCTTGAGGAATAGGGAGTGGACAGGAGAAATTCGAATCATCTCCCAAAGCTACTGCGTTATCAACCAGATGGAGTGCCTCTTCCGTGGCACTCGCAAGACCTTGCAAGTACCAGTTCATGATGAACTCCTTCAAGAGTGTTAAGGAGCGAGGGTTTCCAGAGCTTTGACTCCGTACCATTTTATGGTTTCGTGGATGTCCGGATGAGCCAGAAGCTCTGCCTTGGTTAGCCAGAGGTAACCTCGACTTTTTTCTTCCCCATCAGGCTCCACTATCTCCATAGTAGAGGAAGTGGCGAAATAGACCAAACTGACGTGGCGATGCCCTGACATGATATCGTGGACACTGGAAGCTACCGGCGGGATAAGCTCGGTATAGCGCTCGTTTGAGTATTCAAAAAGCTGATTCCCCTTCCAAAGAATAACATCGAGTCCGGTTTCTTCTTTGACTTCACGGAGAGCGGCAGTTGGTGGTGTTTCATTCAATTCGATATGTCCTCCAGGCACCAACCACATATCATGCTTATCGTGATAGCGAATCAAGACCCGTTTTTCCAGCACAAAAACGACAAAGGTATCAGCAGTGAAATCAATCTGTCCGGGTTCGGTATGAATATGGGCCATAGATATAAAAGAGTAGTTTTCCTTATCATAGCGCACTTGGGTAAAAAAAGAAGCCTGGGAGCGAATTCGCTCCCAGGCTTGAGATGTTCTGGTTTCTACTGTTTCGCTGTCCCACCAGCAGGGCGTGCATCTGACGGCGGATCGATACAGAGGCGGATCCTGAACCAATCAACGCTCGGGGAAATGAGATCATGGAAGCCGGCGTACAGGCGGTCTGAGCATGCCCCTTGATGAGGAATGAGTGGACCACTCAAAAAGCCGAACTCCTTGAGGAGCATGTCAGCGCCCTGAATGCGGTCTTGATCCAACGCCAAAACTACCGACACGCAAGAGACAACCCCCTGCTGCTGCAAATAGTGAAGCGTGGCCACAAACGACCCTGGGGTAGCTTCTGGGCCCCCGACTTCAAAGACTTCGAGGACACGGTCATGCCTCCCTATTTCCCATTGATACCTCTCTTCGCGATTCAGGTCATACCCCTTCAAAAGGAAACGGATGCCACTTATGGCGCTCGCCGCGGTGACAGCATCCTCCGAGGAAAAAGTCCGGTGGTAGCGAATGATAGCTTGATCCATTTCAAGTTCCTCCGTCACTGATTGGTGGTTTGTAAGAAAACTCCTCCCACATTGGGGAGGAGTTAGGATAGCGTATTTGAGAAGAGAAAGTCAATCCCTAGTAGTCTTTCAATTTCTTCAAGTGCTCGTGTTCGCGAATCTTTTCCAACGCCTTGGCTTCGATCTGACGGATACGCTCGCGAGTGACACCAAATTCTTGCCCTACTTCTTCGAGGGTATGAGTCACGCCATCCTCCAGTCCAAAGCGGATGCGCAAAATCTTCTGCTCACGAGGCGTCAGTTCACTCAAGATATCAGCAATATGAGAGCGCAGCAGTTTGCGTGACGCAGCTTGGTTTGGCATCACGGTCTCAGTATCCTCGATAAAGTCACCGAGCACGCTGTCGTCTTCGTTATCTCCAACAGAAGTTTCAAGCGACACTGTTTCCTGAGAAATTTTTTGGATGTGACGAATCTTTTCCACTTCCATATTCATTTCAGCAGCAATCTCTTCGGCCAATGGCTCGCGACCCAGCTCCTGCACCAAACGACGAGTCACCTGAGCGTACTTGTTGATCGTTTCTACCATGTGGACCGGAATACGAATAGTGCGTGACTGATCAGCCAAAGCACGGGTAATCGCTTGGCGAATCCACCAGGTAGCATAGGTCGAGAACTTGAACCCCTTGCGGTAGTCGAATTTCTCCACGGCACGAAACAGTCCAATATTTCCCTCCTGAATAAGATCGAGTAAGGAAAGGTTATGCGAGCGGCCGACATACTTCTTGGCAATGGATACCACGAGACGTAGGTTGGCCTCGGTCAGACGCTGCTTGGCATTCAAATCGCCCTTCTCAATCAAACGAGCCAAGCGCATTTCTTCTTCACCGGTAAGGAGCGCGACACGACCAATTTCTTTCAGGTACATCTGTACCAGGTCCGAAGTACCATCCCCTTCATCGCCCATCTCCATAACCTTATCTTTGGGCTTGGTGGCTTTTGTTGTTTTTTTCTTACCAAAATTTTCGGCCACTTTATCGGTCTCAAGCTTGAGCATTTCTTCTGACCCGACAACGCGGATCCCGGACGTTTCAAGACGCTCATACAAATTCTCGAGATTCTCCAAATCCTGCTCGACATCAGGCAAGATGTGAATGATTTCATCTTCTGTCACAAAACCACGCTGCTTGCCACGAAACAAAAGCTCGTCAAAAGCATTCTTCTTAGCCTCTGTTTGATCTTTCTTATTTACCGCCTTTTTCTTCGGAGCAACCTTTTTGTGAGCTGTCTTTTTAGGTGATTTCTTGGCCACTTTCTTCTTGTTCTTAAGAGGAGATTTTTTGGCCGGCTTTTTCACCACCTTTTTCACAGGCTTCTTCTTGGAAACAGCCTTCTTGTGGACCGCTTTCTTCACGGCTTTTTTGGCCGGCTTTTTCGCTTTTTTCATGGGTTTCTTCATTTTCTTCGATGCCATAGGCATACTGATTAAAAACATTACGAGAACGACTCTTTTCCTAAAGGTATTGTATCATAGCAAATCCTGGCTCACGAGGAAAGCCCGTCTAAAGCCGAGGTAAACCCGTCCTATACCGAGGCAGGTCCTCCTCCAGAAATAGCCGAAAATTCAGCCAAAAGCTTTTTTTCAAGTTCTTTGTCTTTTTTCTCACGAGCAACACCCAACGCCTTTTCCAAAGAAAGCAATTTCTCACGCTTCGTTACCTCGGTATAGAGATCGGCCAGATAACGATCAGCCATGTCAGAAAAAATCTTGTGTCGCTCCTCCCCTTCTGCCACAGAAACTTCCGGTGATTCGAGAATACGAAAGTTGAGACGAGCTGCCTCACTTTTCAGCTCCTTGTCTTCTATCAGTGACAATGGGTCATGATCACTTCCTGATTGAACAAGAAAGAAAAAGAGCGGGTGCTGTTCGAAAAAGAATTGGAGATCTTTTTCGGTAATCTGTTGCAAAAGATTCTTACGCAGTGTCGCATCGACATACATAAGTGCCATCAGCTCTTCACGAAGTAATTCTGAACGCTTCCCAAACGTATGCTGATCTCGAAAAGGATCTTCTGGCGCTAGAAGTGGTGCTGGCCCATCGCGCCGTGTCTGTTCGAGAAAAAGCTTATTGACCACTCCCGCTACCAAACGCTCTTCCATATCGAGTGCCCGAGCCAGTGCCTTGATAGCTTCTGATCGTTCGATAGGATTTTTTACTGATTGTAACAACTCGGCATAATCATCGACGACCTGACGCTTGCCAGTAGCCGTAGTAATATCCTGTTTTTGAATACTTGTTGAAAGAAAATAGCCAAGTGCTGGCACCGCCTGAGCCACCACTTCTCGCAATTTCTCGGCATCATCTTTTCCCATATCGGCAGCGTCTTTCCCAAAAGGGAGCGCCACTACGGACACTTGGAGCTCCTTTTCCAAAGCCAGCTCTGCGCTCTTGCGAGCCGCTTTCTGACCAGCGCCGTCCATATCAAAGAACAGTCGCACTTCGTTGCCATAGCGTTTCATGAGGGTGAGCTGTTCAGCAGTGAGTGCAGTCCCAGACACAGCTACAGTATGTCCGATCCCGGCCTGATGCATGGCAATCACATCCATATTACCCTCAACGATCACCGTCATCCCTGCCTGCTTCATCGCCTGCTTGGCATGAAACAATCCATAGAGTGCCCGACTCTTGTGATAAATCGCTGTTTCGGGAGTATTGATATATTTGGCCTGGGTTTCATCGCCGCCCGGAGCCACCCGCGCTGAATAGCCGATGACGTGACCAAAGATATCAAAGATAGGGAACATGATCCGATCACGGAAGCGATCATAGTGGCCGCTTCCTCCTTCGCGCTTGAGGACTAGTCCGACTTGTTCCATCTCTCCTACTGAAAAACCTTTACTGGTAAAGAAATCGAGTCCGTGACGCCAGCCATCTGGGGCATAGCCAAGACGAAAACTTTTGATACTATCATCGGACAGTCCTCGTCCCCTCAAATAGCCCAGGATTTTTTCCTTCCCTGCCCCATCCCAGAGCTGCTTTTCGTAAAACTTGGTGGCCAATTCCAAAAGCGCAAAGAGTCGATCCTTGTTTTCTTTCTGCTCCGGATCAGTAGCCTGGTATTTTGGAAGTTCCACGCCTGCCTTTTCCGCAAGTAAGGTCAGGGCCTCACGAAAGCTCAGTCCTTCGATTTCCATAACAAAGGCAAAGGCATCACCACCTTTGCCGCAGCCAAAGCAGTGCCACATATTCTTCTCTTCGTTCACCATGAAAGACGGCGTGCGTTCCTGATGAAACGGACAGCAAGCCTTGTAGTGGGCACCGGACTTCTCCAGACGCACATAGGTGCCGATGAGCTCAACAATATTGAGCCGAGCCTTAATTTCTTCGATGGTTGAGTCTGACATGCATTTCCTATAATAGGTCTTTATTCCAGGGTAGCGCTAAATGCCTTGGGAAAGCAAATCCCCGGAAAAACCGGGGATGGATGGTAAAAAACTGGATTACTTCCCTTATTCCTGGCCTATGATGACCATGATATCGGCATCGGATGGGGCTACTTCGCCATCTGGAAGGCTCGAGACACTGCCACCCAAAGTGGCTGCTATCTTTGCGGCCATATCAGTATTCTTTCCAGTAACATCTACAACCACTGTTTTTTCGTAATCATTCTTCTTAGCCGCATCCTTGGAAACTACGGCGATATTTGAATAAGCAGTGGTGAGTTCTTTTTCCTTGGCATTGGTTATACCAAGTGTCGTCGAGCCATTAAAAAGCGCCAGCCGTACAATACTTGGAATAACTGGTATTTCCGGCTCAACCTGAGGTTCTGGAACAGTCTCGGTAACAGCGCTGTTCTCAGCTACCGGTGCCGGCGTATTGACGTTGACCGTTGTCACATCGATAATTTTTTTGATACTGGGACGATAGAGAATAGCCCGGCCACTTTGACTATAGATTAAGACTTTGTCACCGTTCTCGGCCTTCTCAAAAAATGCTTGCTCTGCGAGCTTCTCTCGGTCTGTCACCGTAGCGAGCGTCGGTACCTCTCCTTCTGGTAGCATCATGACAGCACCGATTTCTTGAGAAAGATCGGCAATCTCCTTGGCATCAGCAACCTGAGCCGAATGACGATACTGGTAATAGAAATACCCGGCCACAGAAAGTGCTATGAGCAGCAATGTCGAAAGTACCATGACAGCCGGGAGAAGAGATTTTTCTCTCGAAACAGAAACTGGCACTCCTGGTGTAGGCGCTGATTCGGCTGTCATTTTCAAACGAGTTGTCCGCGCAGTTCGTGGAGGCATAAATGTATCTCTAGTATACACGATACTGGTCGCAAAAAAAAGTCTCTAGTATTGCTCGTCAATCCTGACGTACATAAATTGAGAGATCCTTTGAATAACGTCTTTGAGCATTTCTGTATCATGTCCTCGAGTCATGATACAGGCCAAGTAGGGATGATTCGGGAAATAGACAATGCCGCAGTCATGAAGCTGGCGCTCAACATCCCCTGTTCCCGCTTCACCAAATTTATGCGCCACCGGAATTCCCTCTGGAACGCCTGCTGGCAAAGAGTCATGGTAGTCAGTAGAAGCGAGAAGCGTCAGCGCTTTTTCTGAATTCTCCCGAGACAAGTAAGAGCTGTTAAAGAGGATGCGAAAAAAAGCAGCGTATTCTTTGACCGTCAACTTGGCATCGGGATCAGACAGGACGTCATCCCCTACTCCGAGCATGGTAAAAAGATCTTTCATTTTTTCCAAAGGCAGACGACTCGTCAGGAGTCCGAGAGCTTGATTGTCCGAATACACGATCATCCGTCGGACAAGTTCTTCGACCGTATACATCTGCCCTTCTCGTAATTCCTCGCGCGGCTTGATTGTGGTCATGACTCCGAAGTCCTTCGGGGCTTCATAAAGGATTTTCTCCTGTAGAAGAGTGAGCTCCTCTTCTGACCAATGATAGTAGGCCATCATCACCGGCACCTTGAGCAGTGATGCCGGGAAGAACTCATCTTCCTGGCGCATACCAAACGTCGGACCATTGTTTAAATCACGAAAGTATACTGCCACATCAGAAAGACCTTGCTCCTCCTGCAAATGAGTAACAAATGCCTCGACGTCATGATGAAAGTTCTCTTGGCGAGCATCGATCACGCCTTCGGCTACTTCACACTCCAATAAGGGATTGGTGTAGGTATAACCTCCAAACTGTCGCACCTGCTTTGACCCTATTTCAAGTGAAGCTTCTTTCGGCAAAAAAGGCGCCACAAAAACACCCAGAGCCAGGCCAGTAATAAAGATAAGAAAAGTGGTGAGATGAAGCCTATTCATGCTCATTATTCTAACATCAGTAAATATTCGCTGCAAAGAAAAACCCCGAGAACATTTTCGGGGCTTCTTTCAAGAGGTAGCTATGGTAAGTCTTCGATCTTTGCCGGCGCTTCTGGAACATCAGGCAAAGGCAAAGTTTCGGTCTTTTCCTCTTCAAGAGGCGGGATCTCCTCTGTCCCCTCGACTTCCTCTTCAGCCGGAAGAATCTCTTCTGTCGGATCAGCCGGTGGCAGCACCTCTTCCTCCCCTTCCGGTTCTGAACTAAATGATTTAGCCTTATCCACTGAGAGCGCTACCCAAGAGAACTGGAGGTCACGAGCTGCTTTTTCGGAAAGAACGACGGTAAATCCGTTGGCTGATTTTTCCGTCACCACATAACGGACATTTTCTTTGAAGACAGCTCCTACATACTCTTCTTCCAAAAGTGCAATATCCTTTTTCAAATCTTCATCGGCTTCAGAAAGCAGTGGCGACTCTTCGCGGGTAAGTGAGACCGTTACGATCGGCTGCTTCTCGTACGGTGTATCAAATACCACGCGTACTCTCCGGGCATCCTTGGCAATCACCGCGAAACCAGCCGTATCACTGGCAAAGGTTGGTGTACTTTCAAATGAAACCATTCCCTTGAAAATCGTCTTGTCCAAGAAACTGGCAAGCTTCACAAAGACTGTCTCTCCACCAAACTCTGCTGTCTCACCAACCTTGAGCGCGCCATTCACAGAAAGTTTACCCAAGATACTGCCATCGAGCCTGAGTATGAGTGTATCAGCCGAAAGTTTCTTCATGGCAAGAGCCAACTGTTCTTTCACAGTATCGGTTGTTTCTGATGAATCACTTTCTTTCGCATCGAGACCAGCATATTTTTCTTCCAAACTACTGATCTGATTCGTGAAGATCTCCAGCCCTTCGATAGAGTCAGCCTTGATACTCTTGGCAAAAATCTGATCGGCATAGAGAGTCGGGGTGATCACCTCACGAGAAGCGGCCACTCGTCCCGTAAAGACTTCTGAGAGTGATTGACCAGAGGCCACTTGCTTGGCGTCGAGATCCTTCAAGAAATCGAGGATTTTTTCCTGCTTGGTCGGCATGTTTCTTGAGAGACGGATGCTCGCGCTATCGGATCCGAGCCCTTGTTCGATACTATCGAGCGCTGCCATATCAGAAAGCCCATCGGATTCAGCATTACGCTCTGCCATAGCCAGTTCCACCGACTGACCAGAATAATCCGTCAGATTGATGAACACCATAACAGTCGTACAGAGCAAGGCATTGGTATCCTGTGGGTTTTCCCCTTCACAGACTGTCCAGTCGACAGCATCAGCCAGAGCCGCACCAAGCACTCGACCAGCCTGTGTAGCAAGCATGGCAGAGCCCGGACGCACGCTTGATGTCAGCCGATCACCGGCATAGATTGGACCGTTCTCATTGGTCACTTTGACTGGGACACGTCCGACCAGGGTAACGGGATAGGAGTTCTCAGCTGCTCCACCAAGAATAATCCCTGGTTCGGTAGCGACAATACCAAGCACATCTTTTTGATAGGCACCGGTCGTTTTTTTGATCCCCGCGACAAGACTCTTGTCGATCGCTACCACCTCTCCCGCAGTAAGAACTTCGTTCGAATAATAATGCTCAGCCAAGTCAGCGCCACCGGTTAAACCAATTTCCATGCTACCACTTCCAGCAAGGGTCTGCATACCAAGGTTCTTTACCACGTTAGTCAAATCAAATATCTTATTGGAAAGATAATCCATTCCTTGTCCTAGACGAACATCTTCCGTTTCTGTCCAGAGGTGCGCCATGGAGCCAATTACCATCGCACGACCGGAGATATCAATAGATTGGATATCATCATAGTCCGTGCCCGTCCATTCCGCACCACTATCATCGGTCTGTTCCGAGTCTCCGTGATACATGTCAGCTACCAGGTTCGGCCCAGCTTGATGGTTAAGACACGTGACACCACCCGTGTCAGTCGTGCTATTCGTACCTACACACAACTGACGCGCTTCGCCCATGGCTGACTCTCCCGTGACACCGATGGCTGTCACAGTATTCGAAGCGCCGTACAAAATTTCCGGATTGATTTCGAAATCTGAAGTCGTGTCTGGTACTGTCGAAAAGGCTGGGGAAACAGTTAATGTTGTTGTCGTATTAGCAACGATGCGACGTGTCTGACCCGCTCCGGTATCGCTCGTAATTTCTACAATCTGACTCGAAAATTCATTCGGAATCCATGTTTCTCCTGAATCACCTATCGTGGTAGAGGTAGCGGTAGTAGCATCAGTAACCGTGATTACTTTTTTGTTCAAAAGAGGCCGAGCATCATTATAGAGACGGCGTGCCTGCGCTCCCGTCAACGCATCTACTGTTGTCGTACCCTGACTAAAGGTAAAGTCATCTATGGAACCATCCCAGAAATTGGCCCCTGTCGCACAGGCCACTCCTACGCTACAATCCGCTCCGATCGATACGATTTGACTAGCATCAAGTGTCAGCGTCGATCCAGTCGCATTATTTGAAACAATCGGCGTGCCATCAATAAAGAAATGGAGGTCATTGGCGTTATCACGAGCCATAACCATATGATGCCATTGATTGTCATTATACGTCCGTGTCGAGGTGAGCATAGCATCGTACGAGGAGTAAGCTGTCCAAGTAGCATCATCATCATAAGCAGCAACCATAGTACCAGTGCTCGTCATATAGACTGTTACACAGGCAGCGGCAGCAGCCGGGGTTGTATTGTAGCAGCGGCTATACAAAACATCAGTCCCTGCCTGAGTTACAGAATGCTTAAACCACATCTGCATATTCCAAGCGGTTGTGCTCATATTGTCATCAGTATCTACAGCACAAGTTGCTCCACCATTATCTGAACAGAAGAATCCGCTCGTACCATTGAGCGTCACTGCTTTTCCTCGCGCACCATTGATTCCATAGGTTACGCCCCCAATGGGCGCCATGGTATTTACTCGGAAACTATCATCTGTCAAATCTCCAGAAGCATCATCCATCATATGGGCACGCTTGATAGTTCCCGGCATGAGCGCTGACTGCTTAGTAGTATTGAAAAATTTTGACCAACCAGAAGCTGGGGTCGAATGATCATGGATTTCTGTCAAACCCTGGTCAGTACCAACATAGATAAGGTCTGAAGAACCAGCAGCGGCAGCTGTCGAAAGCAAACCACCGTCCGCAAGCGAGCCACGCTCCACTACCTCGAGCGCATCTGGTGCCCCACTACTGATTGCAGGCTGAGTTTTAGAAAGCGCAGGCGTAGAAGCTTGATCCCACACCTTATCAGGCGTTCCATTTTCTTCGCTCACCTGATCCTGATCAATATTAATCCACTTTTCTGCTTGGTCTAGGGTATTATTCAAGCCATACAGTTTAGCGGTCCGTGTAATTACGACGGCATTGTAGTTATCATCCGTAGCATCCGAATAAGCGACATAACGTTGTCTAGAAAGATTAATAACTCCCAGTCCTGAATCAGTAGCCACAGCCACGAGCGTTGAACCATTGCCCGGACCAATGTTCGTGGTAGTACCGATAGCAATGGCCGTGGTACTAAACTGCATCGTAGCAACTGATACATCATTCACAGCATCCCAACCGGTATCATTACCAAGATCAAACTGGGTATTATTATCAGAATTATATGTTACAGCGCTGTTGCGACTTCCTATACCAACATCACCTTGACTACGATCGGTAGAGTCATATTTCCACATCCGATCTGTCGTAAAATCAAATGCATAAAGCCCTCCAGCTGAGACTCCATTGGTTCCCACATAGATCACCCCGTTCAAAGCGCTCACTGACGAAGGATCATTGTTAGTATCAATACCAAGCGCATATCCAGAGGCGTTCTGACTAAACTTCATCCACAAGGTGTTGTCCTGGGCATCGAAAATATAGAGAGCATCGGTCGTTACGACCAAAATAGCCTTGCGCGGGAACGAGGCCTTGTAACAGCGATCATCAGAGGCAATATTGCACGGGTCATTCGGGCCATCATCAAGCGTCTCCGTATACCACGACAATTTATCGGTCGTCGCCCAGTCAATCCAGCGACCACCATCACTATCAGCCGTGGTGTCGTACACATAGATATCCTTAATATTGGTAAGCGCCGTGATGTCGCGCTGACCTTTTGTTACCACTTCACCGTATGTCACACTATTTCCTCGGTTTGTTTCTGACCCAACCTGAAGGAGACGTTCCGTCGCAGCGGCAGCGCTAATGGAACTCGTCCCGATACCCACCCGACCATCTTTGTCGACAATAAACGGCGTGGTATCGCCAGATTCATCATCAATCCGCAGCCCATCCCCTGTTCCACGATTGTCGATATACAAAGCGTCGTTATCGATACCGGTATTCAGCTGTTCTACTTTGAAGGTAAAGGCGCTGTCAGTACCAGAAGAAGCTGGGTTACTGAAAACGATGCCGTCATCCGCCGAGGTCAGGGAAATAGTGACGTTGGAACCGTCGGCATCATTACCGTACGTTGCCTGAAGATCCGATGAACCACCCGACCCAATACAGTTCGTCCAGCCACTATTCTGGTAACAGCGGAAAACATTATCGAACGTGTTGTAGTACATGGCACCCTCGAAACCCGCTGGATCGCTCGTATCTGATTTCACATCGAGAGCCAAAAGCGTTGGGCCCGTCGAGCCAGCTCCGCCCTCACCAATCTGAATACGCTTATCCTGAATACCGTCAGCGCCATCAGATTCAGCGTAAACCGTGAGAAGACTATTGCCATCAATGAGCGCCGAATAACTCTGGATACTGTCTACTGCTGATGATGCAGTCACCGACATATCCATCCAAGAAACAATACCGGCGTCTTCGTCAAAACTGGTAGCTCCAAGATTGAGGTTGGCAATAGTCGTCACGCCACCGGCATCAATGACGAATTCATCACCACTTCCTAGGCCATCACCAGAATAGATCTTGAATTTACTTGAATCAGAGTTATCAACACCCATCGAGAACATAACGGCCGGAGTCGAACCGGTGCGGAATTTGAAAATGGGATCGTACGTCGCGTCAGGGGCGGTCAGGGTACCGACAATGTCAGCCGCTCCAGTACCATAGAGTTCGAACAAACTCGTTGGTGCTGTCGTTCCGATACCTACTGCCCCGGTACCATCAACCACAAACGGCGTGGTATCACCAGAGACGTCATCGATGCGGAAGGCCAGATTGTTGGTACCAGTCGCATAGTGCTTGATGTAGAGCGAAGTATTGGCATTGGAGGTGCCCGTGTTATCAAGGGCGAGGAGCGAACCCGTGTTACTGGCATTGGAACCGGAAAGTGTGATCGATTGCAATGCTCCCGTAAGAGCCGCTGATGAGGAAGCGATACTGAGACCGAAGCCAGAAGTGAGCGTATTCGCTGTCACTGCTAGAGCCGTCTCGGTATCGATAGCATTCGCAGTAAGATTGAGACCATTTGCTCCACTGGATGACTGTGTGATATCGAGCGCTACGACGCCAGCAGTCGTGTGCTGCTGAGAAATTTGGAGGAGGAAGGCGCTGTCGGTACCAGAGGAGGTTGGGTTTGTAAAAATAAGTGAATCATCAGCCGTCGTAAGAGAAATCGTCGCATCAGATCCATCAGCATCATTGCCATACGTGGTTTGTAAATCACTCGAACCACCGCCAGAAATAGTACACTCTGTCTGTGAAGCATTGTCGGCACAGGACACTCCTGATCCAAGAAAAGCTAACGTCGTTCGAGCGGTTAGGCTGCTTGCTTCATCCTTGATCAGATTGTAGCCACTGCCACCTGAAATCGTGGACCAAGCACTTCCCGTATAGTAAATGAGTTGATTGCCGCTCGCATCCCAAGCGAGATAGCCCTCGCCCGAACTCGGGCTCGACGGACTAGCCGAAGCCGCTTGAGGGAGACGCAGACCCTGCACCGCAGTCGTACCATGAGTGATAGATCCAAGGTCAATGTATGAAAGAGCTACTGCTGTGAGAGACTGACTGGCCGACAAACTAATACCACCATTGGCCGTCAAGACTCCAGCCAAGGTCAGTGCGCCCGTCGAGGCTACGAAATCCGTACCCGAGTTTCCAATATTGGTCAGGATATTAGCATTGGCATCGAGTGTGCCAGCCATTGTAAAAGCACCCAACGTATCTGTGGAAGCATCGAAGGTAATACCGCCATTGGCAGCGATAGTGGATGATGCCGTAAGAGTAGTCGTCGAAATTCCCGTCGCCCCAGAAATCACTCCTGCTCCAGAAATATCGAGGGCAGCGGTATCAAGAATAGTGTCATATCCCGTCCCTATAACAAAAGCCCTCGTGGAGGAATTCGTTGTTGTGGTATTCGGCAGATTGAGAGCGGTCCAGACATCAGCATCCGCAGATTCTGTCCAGGCAAGATCAAGACCCGTGACATTGTCTGCTCCAGAATCAGTCGTCGCTGTGAGATCAATCTGCAAGCCATCAAGAGCATTGACCGACGAGGCAGTGATGTTGGCGACATCACCAGCGTTGGCCCCAGACTTAACGATATTAAATGTATCGGCAACATCCAAAGTGAAATTCACATCCCCAGCCGTCACAATGAGATCACCGTCAGTGAGCGTCAGATCACCAGCCGCCAGTGTCAACGCCGCTGTTCCATCAGCGCCACCAGTCAGATTCACAAAAGTACCTGAATCAAGTACCAACACGATATCTCCTGAACCAGCTGCCGTAAGAGTCAGATCTTCGTTTGAGGCAGTGGTAATATCCGTCGTCGCGCCAGAAAAGACCAGCCCGGTAGAACCAATAGTTTTGTTCGTGAATATTTCGCTCCCTGCCAATGTCGCTAGTGTCCCTGTCGTTGGGAGCGTGACGTTAGTTGTCGCCGTCGCAGTCAGTGTCGTTGCAAAAGCTCCAGACGTTGTAAAATCATCAGCAAAAGAAATCGTCTTGCCATTCGGAATCGTCAGCGTACCCGTAGTATCAGTCACCGTCAGCCCTCCTACCTTGGCCGCATTCATGGCATAGGGGGCAGCCGTAAAATGAACCCGGGGTGACATTTCACCATCGCTATTAAACTCGATACCGAGATAGATGTTATCGGTATTGAAATCAACTGATCCTGGCAAAGTCGTCACCGAACCAAGATTGACCTGAAAAATACCGTCAGTCACCGTCACCTGATTGCCACCCGTTCGAGTTTCGGTCCAGACTGCTGTCCCAGCTGAAGAGACGGTGTAGAGCTTGAAAACAAAATCGTAGTTACCATTGGCAACATTGGTACCATCATCATTGACTACCTTCCCTTGGAAACTAATTTCCTCGTTGATACCAGTAGCGGCGAAAACATCAGGAGACGAAAAAAACGCTACAAGAGCAATACCTGTAAAAAAGAGGGGCAGCAAGAAAAAATTCTTGTAGCCGTTGTATATTTTTTTTGTTTTGAGATTTCTCGGTGAGAATGGCATACAAAAAAACATCTGCGTCGGCTCACCCCGACTCAATATGCTTCTAGAATAGCAAGAATAAGCGATTTTCGCAAAGAAACATTCTTGAAGTCAAGAGGGTTTTTCTTACTGCCCTGATTCAAATTGCAGACTTGAAATAATTTCGGAGAGTTCCGTTTCCAACCCATCAGATCTCAAGAGGGATGTCGCTGAAATACTCACTATATACTCATCCAAAGCAAAAAAAGCTGTTCTTTCGAATGGTTGCGTGTTTTTTTCAAAAAAAACGCCGGAAAAAGGTGCTTGCGACTGAGAAAATGAGCTTTTTTCATATTCCCCTGGAGCATGAGCACGCATCTGAAATGACGGGTCACTTGAAAGATCATCGGTGCCTCGAGAAGCAACTGTTACCGCTATTCTTTTCCAGTCTGATCCTGATGTTGCAAGGAGAATGCTCTCTTTGATTGGACCTTTCTCAGGTATCTCATGAGTCTTTTCTTCGTATGTCCCGGCAGAAGAAAAATGAACATATTTCCCTTTATAGAGCCTTATCTCTTGCTCCTTGTCAGAAGAAAATATGTCCTTTTCTATCTGATAAACTACTCCAGTAGCCTTTTCATTCATGAAGTGCCAGAGAAAATACAGTCCGACTACGAGGAGCGTTACGAAAAACCCTCCCCAAAGGCTTTTCTTCTGTGCGTGTATCATTGTAAACCAAGTATTCTCTCTTTTTGACATGCTTTTTCTTTGTTTTCCCTCACTAAAAGATGCTTTGGAAAGTGATTCACTTTCCAAAGGAAGACTTTCTTCTCAAGAGACGTCTCCCATACAAAATTGCTAATATACAGGCAATCCCTGCCAATCCCTGCCAAGGGAAAATGACGCGACTCATTTCTCTCACTACGACATCCTCTTTTCCGTCGTAACGATAGGCTATGGTGAGGGTATATTTTCCTGGAATGAACTCTCGGGAAAGGTTTTGGAGTTTCACCGGGTAGGTACGGAGTGTTTCCGGAAGTAAAAACCCTGATTCTTGATTGATAACACCTTTAGCTACTTTTCTCCCCGAAGGATCCGTCAGTGTCACTGTGCCTCGTGGCACAACATGAATGTTCCCAGGGTTTTGGAAGCGCAGCTCTACTCGAGAAGGCGTGGCAAAGAGATTTTTAGACCAGGTACTTTCCCCGAGTTCAAGGTGATACACCTCTCCACCCTGCTTCTTGGCAAAAACAAGCACCGACACCAGTTGCTGAACAGCGACTTGGTTCTCTTTTTCTGAAACACCAGCTTCATCGCCTATTTTAAACAGTACCGCTCCATAGTGTCCGCCCGGTGAGAGCGTTTCTCTGTTTTCTATCACTACCTGCAATTCTTCCGTTTCGCCAGGATCGAGAGACAGCACGTCTTTTTCTGGTCGCATCCATGAAGCCAAAGAATACTTGCGTTCCAAATTTTCAGATTGTCCAAGAAAAGCCACTCCCCCGCTCTCATCCAAAGAGCCGAAATCAACGACCGAGGGATACATGGTTACCGCTTCCTTTGTCTCGTTTTTCAAAGTCACCGAAAATTCAGCCTGGACATCTTCTGCTCCAAAAACAACTTCTTGAAAAACCGGGCTCACCGAAAGACCTCTTTGCTCACTCTGAGCAATGCTCTTCCCGGGAACAGAAACAAGGGTAAGGGCAAAAAATGAAAAAATGAAAAATGAAAAAAACTTCATGATACCGTATCTTTTTTCGCTATTTTCTTCCAGATATTCTGAAGTGTCGAACGAACCCCTAAGAAAGCAAAGAGTGCGAGTGCGAGTGTTCCGAGAATAATCCTCCAAGGCACCACCCAGAAAGACACTTCTCCTTCGATCGGGATATCACGCTGTCCGTCATCGTAGATCAAGAGCATCTTGGCGGTGTACTTACCAAAACGAAGCTTGGAGGCATTGTTCCAGTCCCACTTGAGAGTTTGCATGATATTTCCTTCTTCATCACGCACCGTTTTTCCATCTTCAAGCTTGTCGACATAGAGCGGAAAACCATCTTCCCAAGTTGTCTCAAAGGCACGGTTTGATTGAGGAAGAATACTCCCCTTCTCGTGGTTAATCTCGAGAATAGCAACGTCATGTGTTGTTCCCTGATCAATGAAGATGTTGCCCCGAGGTGCCACATGGACATTACCAGAGTTTTTCAACAGTACGGAGAAGGTCGCTGGAAGAAACTCGTAGAACTTTTTGTCGAGAGAAAACTCAGCAACTTCTACCTGTCTCAGAGCATTGGGAACACGAGCCTCGAGGAGCACGAGAACGGCCGTACCGCCAACAATGGCCGTTTCTCTTTCCTGGAGCATTGTCCCTTCCCCGGATCGAGAGAACACAAAAGCATAGTAGTAACCAAAGGAGGCGGTAGGTGGCACCTCAAAGGTAGCGGTAATTGTTTTCCATTCGTTCGGAGCGAGCGTAAAGGTTGATTCTGAAAAATGAACCCAATCAAGAAAGTCGTCTCCAGCTTCTCGCTCTAAAAGCTGTGGTTTTCCAGACTCTTCATAGGCCCGAAATTTCATGAGTGTCACCTGGAGACGCTCTTCTGCTGCACCACCATTCTTTATCTTGAGATCAGTTGAGATCGAGGTCCCTGGCTCGGTCACCAAGCTGATAGGCAATGGAGAGGTCACAAGGCGGAGACCCGCTTCGATCGAATCTTGGTTCGTCTGAGCTCGTGCTTGAAGTGGCAAGAGGAAAGAGAAGACAGTAAGCACAAAAATTGCACCTATCGTTTTCTCTCTAAGGAAATTTTTATTTCTTTTCTTCATAGTTCAAACGCTTTAACTTACGACGCAGACGAATCACGTAGAGGATCAACCCTACGATGAGCAGTATATTGAAGAGAGCCAGTCCAATAATCCTCCAAGGCACCACCCAGAAAGACACTTCTCCTTCGATCGGGATATCACGCTGTCCGTCATCGTAGATCAAGAGCATCTTGGCGGTGTACTTACCAAAACGAAGCTTGGAGGCATTGTTCCAGTCCCACTTGAGAGTTTGCATGATATTTCCTTCTTCATCACGCACCGTTTTTCCATCTTCAAGCTTGTCGACATAGAGCGGAAAACCATCTTCCCAAGTTGTCTCAAAGGCACGGTTTGATTGAGGAAGAATACTCCCCTTCTCGTGGTTAATCTCGAGAATAGCAACGTCATGTGTTGTTCCCTGATCAATGAAGATGTTGCCCCGAGGTGCCACATGGACATTACCAGAGTTTTTCAACAGTACGGAGAAGGTCGCTGGAAGAAACTCGTAGAACTTTTTGTCGAGAGAAAACTCAGCAACTTCTACCTGTCTCAGAGCATTGGGAACACGAGCCTCGAGGAGCACGAGAACGGCCGTACCGCCAACAATGGCCGTTTCTCTTTCCTGGAGCATTGTCCCTTCCCCGGATCGAGAGAACACAAAAGCATAGTAGTAACCAAAGGAGGCGGTAGGTGGCACCTCAAAGGTAGCGGTAATTGTTTTCCATTCGTTCGGAGCGAGCGTAAAGGTTGATTCTGAAAAATGAACCCAATCAAGAAAGTCGTCTCCAGCTTCTCGCTCTAAAAGCTGTGGTTTTCCAGACTCTTCATAGGCCCGAAATTTCATGAGTGTCACCTGGAGACGCTCTTCTGCTGCACCACCATTCTTTATCTTGAGATCAGTTGAGATCGAGGTCCCTGGCTCGGTCACCAAGCTGATAGGCAATGGAGAGGTCACAAGGCGGAGACCCGCTTCGATCGAATCTTGGTTCGTCTGAGCTCGTGCTTGAAGTGGCAAGAGGAAAGAGAAGACAAAAAACAGGCCGAGCAAAGCCGTCTTATTCAATAAGGAAGAATGGGAGATTTTCATAAAAGATGTTTCTATTATAGCGCATTCCTCTAAAAAATGGCTACTGGGAGGGAAAACAAAAACCTCCTTCATAAGGAAGGAGGCCTATCTTTTCGGTTTAAATCCCTTTTAGAAACGACCGGCAGCAACAACTGTCAGAGTATCGGTATAATCGGTAGCGGCAGCCTGGACAGCGCTGATCTTTGCTCGCTCAATGAGAGTCAGCACATCACCATCGGTTGTACCACTCGAAGCGGCAATCGGCTGAAAGGTAGTTGAAAGCGTTCCTCCTGAAGTCGAGTTGGTGCCATTGTATTCTGCGCCATAATCTGAAGCCTGAGAGACTGTACCGGTACCGGTACCACTGTCTGTCGTAACGTTCACATCCAGGACATAGCCAGTAGAGGAGGCGAGATCTGTTGGAGCATTATTGAGAGTACCTGCTGTCGCAATAGTCGCTCCAGTTGAAGCCGAGTTCAAAGCAGCGTTCGCGCTCTTTGCCCACGCCACCCAACCAGCAGCGGCATTGGTCGCGATAGTAGCAGTCACACCAGAAGAAGAGGCGGTGGTTGTTGACAACGTACCGATGGAGTCCGTGTTGGCACTCAAGCTGAAAGTAAAGGTGGCTGGGACAGTAGCCGACACAACAATCTGATCATTCGAAACAATAGAGAGCGCGTAACTCGAACTATCGATAGTCGTCGGACCAGCCAGCTGCGTTGTAATAACTCCTGTCTTGTCATTCCCGGCAGTACTCGTCGTAAGAGTACTTGAGGCAGCAAAGTTGAAGCAATACAGTGTCCCTACAACCATGTTACCACTCGGAAACGTGACATCCTGACCAGAGACCAGGGAGGCGGTCCCGATACCAATCCAGGCAGTAGCATCGGCAGGGATATCTGTCGTCGTGACTGTCCAGTTGGAGGCAGTGCTGTTTACGGTAAAGCCTGTGGGAAACGTCACTTTGACTGTTGTCTCAACAGCGGTGGTCGTAGATTTAGCACATACCATACCACCAGTCGTGGTAGAAGCAGCCAGGCGATCAGGACGCACCATGGCCTGAGTCAAGCCTGCTGCCTGGGCCTTGTTGATGAAAAATATCGGAAGCGCGAGGACAACCAAGAGAGAGAAGATTCCCAGCATGACTGTTCTTTGAATTTCAGTTCGTACCATAGCGATAGCTTATTTTATTTTTATTTTTCTAAAATTTTCTAAGAAAAAACCAGAAACTCTCTTTCCCTACTTATCCATAATAGCACAAAAAAAGCCCTCTGTCAAAAAGATTATTCAATTTTTACTAGAAACTCGCAGAAGCAATAACCGTCAACGTTTCAGTATAATCATTCGCAGCCGGTGTCACCGCTCCAGACTTTGCTTTGAGGAGAAATGATCCTCGACCGCTGGTTGTGGGAGCCGTGGCAGTAAATATTTCCCGAATCGCCGTATCCACCGTACCAACCGTATTCCCTGTTTGATCATAAAGTGTCGCTTCCGAAAGACCATTAGTCGCTGTCGAACCCTGAGCACCGAATCCTTCCGTCAAAGCAGTCAGATTCCCCGTCACAGCACTAATAGTGTAGGCCGCGCGAGTACTGGCAAGACCAGCGTTACTGCCATACACATACACCCGGCCACCCCCCTCACCATTGGTTATAAAATCCACCCAGATCTTCTCAGCACTATCTACTACGGTACCAGCAAGGAGACTCCCCAAATCAAGTGTCGTCACGCTATTATCGACATCGGTAGCGGCTACATCAATATCAAATGTCAGCGTTGGACTAATTGTAGCCGCCGATGCCGTTGGCCCATAGCCCGTCTCCGTGAAACTCCCCTGCATAGCTTTGACCTTTACCGTGTAAGTGGTATTTGAGAGGAGGCCGATAATAAGTTCTCCACTTGCCCCGCCCCAGTTGGTATAGGTTTGATAGTCCTCAGCACCAAGAGCACTTCCGACGGTATCGTCATCTTGGACATAACGAGTATCACTCACAAAGCTATCAGTACTGATAGCAATGGCGAACTTGGTATCACTCGGATTACTGCCCGTACTCAAAACTATTTTTAGTTTATTATAGTAGCTACTCGGATTGGTGAAAGTCGGAGCTGGAGGCACATTGGCCTGATTGGTAAATTCTAATCCTGGACCAAGATCGTAGGTCGTGCCACTCAGTTTTGTACTATCCTGCTCTCCAACAATGCCCTCGATAGCATAATTACTCGAAGCACTACTCGACGTACCGCCGCCACCGTAGCCAAAATCCTTGAGTTGGTAATTTGTACTGGCTGGCAAAACAAAAAAAAGCAATAAACCAGCCCTCGGAAAGAAGTAACGGCCGAAAAAAGAAAGGTGGCGCAGTAACTGCTTCATGACATGAAAACAAGGGATGTCTATCGCGAGACCTCATCAATAGTCGTATCGGCAGAATCGCAAGCGCGCACTGTTACGATATTGTTGCTATCAACAACGACCGTGTAGTGAGTTTGAGCGGCACTACCGTTCTCGGGATCATAGGGCATGTCCTTCAAATAAGGCGCTAGCGTCGTCTCTAAATCAAGACAGTACGTAGTATTGGCACTACAGATACCATCCGTCAGAGTACAGCCCGAGGTACCAGTACCAATCTGTTTCTCTGTAGTGTCGAGTCCGCTCGGGAGAGAGCCTCTGTTATCCACGATATACTGCTGTGTCGCAGAAAGAATGCTCTGGATATCGGCTAAACGCCTGGCGTCGCGGGCATTTTGAAAACGAGTGGCCGGATCAAGCGAAACAATCACCACTGTCGCCAAAACAGCAATGATGCCAATCACTAAAAGGATTTCAATCAATGTGAAACCCTTCTTGCGGGATGAGAAAATATTTTTGTGCTGCATAAAAAACCGGAAAGAAAAGCCTATTTGTATGATACCAGTTTCCCAAGAATTGTCTAAGCCTTATGGCGCTCTTTTTGGAAGACTCTCTGCCACCATGATCTCTCTGGAGCCTTGGAAAAAGTATTCAAATTGAGCACTCGCTCATCTTTCCCGGAAACTTTCAGAAAAAATGCCCCGAGCAAAGGAAAGGATTGAGCGACTGCTCTTCGTACATATACCCATCCTTTTCAAGTCTGTCTTTCAATTCTGCATCAGTAACATGCGAAAGAATGATACTCTCTATTTTCTTCTCAAGGACACTGGAAACAAAGAGGAGGAATGCCTTGAGGGAAGGGTACTCCAATACTCCTTGTTTCGTCTGAGTAGAAAGAACGAGATGCGACTCACAGGCAATAAAGAGTATTCGTTCACGATCTTGTTCCACAATCACTGTCACCCCCTCCTTGTCAGCGACGAGGGAGGCAAGAACCGAGGATTCCGGTAAAATCGCTTCAACAGAAAAATCCTGCTCCGCCAACGTTTTGCTTAAAATATCAGAAAATCCCCCTTCTACTACCGCTACCTGTACCAAGACACTCCCTGCTTCTCCGATCGTTTCTTTGTAATGCATGGTGCGAAAATCCCATGCCGTGGCACGAAGATCCTCCGGGATCGTCTCCTCCGCCCGACTTCTCACGAGTTCTCGAGTGAGCTTCGTACCAACCGGAAACAGAAGGGTCGTTACATAAACGAGTTCCTCAGAAAGAACAAGGCGCGCTTTTTTGTAAGGAGAAGTAAGGGCCTGACTGAGTGTCTGACGAAACGTTTCTCTGTCATATGGCAACGCCTCGCTCCCCTCAAAAAGAAGTTCTTTGGAAACAGTAACGTTTCCTGGTTCTATAAAGCCACTACTGATAAAAAGCGCTGGGTGTTTTTTTGAAAACATACGTAAAAATCTTCAATAGGCTCCTCTATTGTACCGGTTTTTCACTCTTCCAGCCAACTTTGAAGTGTCAGTGTTCCAGGGGTACCAGGCGTACGCTCTACGATAACCCGCAATACCCGTGTCACACTGTACCTACTCCCCGTAAGAGAGAGTGTCCACAATGGATCGTTTTTTTCAATACTTACTTCACACGTTGCTCCGAGATACGTATAGGTACCGCCTGTATAGTTTTCGTCTCTCACACTCAAAAGCAGGGCGTCTTCTGCGCATCCTTCGAGAGCGGCGTAAACTGTCTCGCTCTCCGAAAAAACAGCTGCCTCCTGAATACCTCCAATGGAAAGGTATGGGACGCTTATCAAGAGAGAAAGCGAAAACACCAACAGTGCCAGCACTGTCATGATCGCTATATAGCCACGAAGATGTACCTGTTTCATAGACCAAGATTTCTTATGACCACCCCTGTTTCAAAAGTCGTACTAGAAGCGTACTCGAGCGGCGCCTGAAGTAAAGTTTCGAGAGTGAGTGTCACTGTAATATACTCCACTGATTGATCAGAGGGGGAGGATCGTTCAAAAAGGAGCGCTGTCGTCTGAGTATTCTGAGGCTGAAGCACGATAGCATCTTGCCCTGATTCCTGCATCACTACTTTCCCATTCTGAAGTTCGAAGGTGAGTGTATCACTGCTCCCGAACTGATTAATGACCAGCCTTCCATCGGCGCTATCAAAAACAGAGGCCTCGGTATCAACACCGGCTGCTTGTCTCATACTGTACTTCATACGCTCTACCGCAAAGCGCCCCCCTTCTGTCACGAGACGTTCCGTGTTCCCCTCATGAGAAAGTTTGAGGATATCCCAAGCAAAAGTAAGGAGTGCCGTTCCAAGAAGCGAGAACAGACCGATATACAGTATCACTTCAATAAAGGTAAACCCGCGAAGTCTTTTTTTCATACTTTTCATACCCTAGATATGCCAACGAGTGAAATACGTTTCGAGTACCACTGAATCGTTGCGCGTTGGACTGAGCTGCCAAGATACCGTCACCCTGACGCGGACCGTGTCGACATCATCACTCCCGTCACCCTCCGTGATATTGCCACCCTCGTCTCGCTTCCCAGCTTCGATCACAATGGTCCGAGTATATATTCCGTCAAAAACATTCTCCGTTCCGTCAAAAACAAAGAATCCGTCTTGCTTTGCTATGCCGGTAGCATCTGTTGGTACCAGATCATCGAAATTTTCCTCCTTGATCGCTCGCACTGCCTCAAGACCTTCTACAGCATACCCTGTTGCTACTGTTGTTTCTCGCCCCAAACGATCTGCCTGAAGAGCGGTCAGGGTCACCTCAATCACTCCCCATGAAAATACCGAAAACACCGCTCCAGCAAGGAGGATCT
Organism: uncultured Bdellovibrionales bacterium; assembly: GCA_964612055.1. Lineage (GTDB taxonomy): Bacteria > Patescibacteriota > Minisyncoccia > Moranbacterales > UBA1568 > UBA1568. The sequence continues at coordinate 120,769 of CAZTBI010000002.1, read as the reverse complement.
CGAGTGTAGAAAATCCACGAAAAAAAGTTTTCATATATTGCTAGAGAGTCTCATCAACAACGCCAGCGGCATTCACTGTCAGTGTGTGCGTGTGCGTCGTCGGCGTGTCACTATTCCCATACAGAGTAATGGTGATTGTTGGCTGACTACTTGACGCACCCGTCCCTCGATCAAAAACAACTTCACTGAGTCCTGTCAAAGTCACCAGATCATGAAGTGGATATGATTCGTCAAACACTGGGTCACGACCACCGAAGGAACTACCCTTGAAGAGAATAATGCGATTGGTATCAAACGCTACGCCCCACTGATCATTCCCCTTTCCCATCATGCTGTAAAAACGGGCTTTCGTGAGACTTTCCCGAAGTTCGGTAGCGGCCCTATCCGCTTCCTGTCCAAACAAAAAGTTCCCATAGAAAGGGGAAGCGATGATACCGATGAAAATCATGAGAGCGATCATAAGGATCACTTCAATCAGTGTAAAGCCAGAAAGCTTCATAATATCTCAAGGACAATATTCTCTTACCGTTTCACTGATCCTGTCAGGGAGTAGATGGGTGTCAAGATAGCGAGGGCGAGGAAAGTCACAATACCCCCGATGACGAGAAGGAGTATTGGCTCAAACAAGACAGTCATATTTTTTATCTTGCGATCAACCTCTGCTTCAAAAAAACTTTCGAGGTACAAGAGTGTCTCATCAAGTTTCCCTGTCTTTTCGCCTGAGGCAATCATCTTCACTGCGATTGCTGGAATAACAGCGTAGGATGCTTTTGTGAGCTCATCGGAGAGCGTTTTCCCTTGAGAAACAGCTACAGCAAGCCCCTTCACCAAACGAGCCATGGCGCGATTCTCCATGACCTGCTCCTCAACTGTCAGAGCTTCCAAAACAGGAAGGCTGCTCTTTAGCATCGTTCCAACATCGCGACAGAAGTGAGCAATAGCAATATAACGAGAGAGCTCTCCTGAAACAGGCAGACGCAAGAGAAGCGCGTGCCAATACGGACGGACAAAGGAGAGCCCTACCGTAAATCGGAAAACCAGTATGAAAAGAAAGAGCACTGAGAAAAAGAGGATGCCGTAAGACTGCATAAAATGCGCGACGGCAAGCAATACCTGCGTCGTCCACGGCAAGGTCACATGAAATGATTCAAAAAGACGAATAAGCTTGGGCAAGATAAAAACACTAATCAAAGCTGAGAGGAGCAGTGCCATACCAAAAACAACGGTCGGATAGAGTAAAATAGCCTGAATCTTTTTACGCAGTGTGTAAGAACTCTCTTGCTGGTGAGCCAAGAAATCAAGATTTTCCTTGAGGGTTCCGGAGGTTTCACCAATTTTTACCAGATTCACCGAAAGAGCATCGAAAACTTTCGGAAAGCGAGCGAGCGCCTGAGAGAAAGACTGGCCATTCTCTATATCAGCCAAGAGCCCCTCAATAACCTTACGGAGTGACCCCCTACCCGTCTTATCTTTCAAAGATTCGAGCGCTTCTCCGAGTGGCACGCCACTCTTTAAGAGCACTGCCAATTCTCTGGTGAAGAGCAACTTCTCAAGATGGGAAACCATATTATAGAATGTCGAAAAAATTATTCCTTGGTGACACGCAAAATTTCATCAATCGTTGTCGCTCCTTCTTGAACTTTTATAAGACCATCCTCAAACATCGTCCGCATTCCAGATGCTGCCGCGAGCCCCTCGATGATATTGGCATCGCGACGATCTACAATAGCCTTACGAATATCATCACTCAGTACCAAGACTTCAAATATACCACTGCGCCCTTCGTAACCAGTATCGTGGCACGCTTTGCACCCCTTGCCATGATAGAGGCGAATGCTTTTTTCTGGTGATGGCTTTCCGAAAACTTTCTCGAACATCTCTGCACCTACCCGAAGAGCAAGCTCCGTACTCGGCACCTCTTCACTGACACGACAGGCCTGGTGGATCTTTCGCACGAGGCGTTGTGCCACAATCACGTTCGTGGTAGAGGAAATAAGGAACGGTTCGATATCCATGTCGATGAGTCGTGGGATAGCGGTGGCAGCATTATTCGTATGGAGCGTCGAGAGCACCAAGTGTCCCGTCATGGCAAGGTTAATGGCGATATCCGCTGTTTCGTTATCACGAATTTCTCCTACCAGGATCACATTGGGATCTTGGCGAAGAATACTCCGAAGCCCTGTGGCAAAAGTCAGCTTTGCTTCGGCATTTACTTGAATTTGATTGACGCCCTCCATATCATATTCCACCGGATCTTCAATAGTCACGATATTCACATGGCGTCGGTTCAAAAGCTTCAAAATAGAGTACAGTGTTGTCGTTTTACCACAACCCGTTGGTCCAGTGACGAGAATCATGCCGTACGGTTTCTCGTAAGCTGCCTTCACTAGATCAAGCCCTTGAAAAGAAAAGCCAAGATTCGTCAAAGAAAACTGCCGAGACCGCTCCGAGAGGAGACGGAGCACCACCTTCTCCCCCTCAGTCGTTGGAATGATTGAAACACGAACATCAAGCGCCTCACTTCCTTCGATAGGAAAACTGACCTTACCATCCTGAGGTGTCTGGTGCTCATCAATACGGAGCTTAGAAAGTACTTTGATACGAGAAATAATTTGTGGGTGCAGTTCGGGCGGAAGCTTGACGATGTCATGGAGCACACCATCAATACGAAACCGGACTAACATATCGCGCTCCCGAGGCTCAAGATGAATATCCGAGGCGCGATTCTGATACGCATACGAGAGCAGTGTATCAACAATGCGGATGATAGGCGGGTCAGTCTCATGACTCTCTTTTCCGGCTTCCTTGATATCGGACAAGATGAGCTCTTCAAAAGCTTCAGCGACTTCCTGCCGATACAACATAAAGGCATTTTCCATGTCACGCTCCATGGCCAGATAGACTCGTACCGGAAGGCCCGTCTTTTTTTCCAAAAAACTCTGCATTTCAAGATTCCGAGGATCAGTCATAGCGACATGGACTCCCTCGGTATCGAGAGCAAAAGCAATCACCCGGTGTTTTCTTGCTACCACTTCCGGCACTATCTCAAGTACTTCTTTGGAAATGAACTTCTGCTCCAAGACAACAAAAGGTACATGAAGAGCATCAGCTATCAATTTGCCAAGCTCTTCATCTGAGACTAAGTTGTACCACAAGACAGCCTGAGAAAATGTTCCCCCTTCACTTTTGAGCCGTTCTTCGGCTAGCTCCAAATCTTTTTCCTCGACTACTCCAGCATCGAGCAAGAGCATTTTCAGCTCGTCATGCGTGAGGATATCTTTCATAAAATCCTACAGCCCGAGATTATGCTTCACTTTATCAATAACTTCCTGAATCGGAACATTGGCTTTGACTAAGTATTCTGCCGCTCCAAGATCCATAATACGCTGAATATCTTCCTCCTGACTCAAGTTTGAAAGCACGATCACAGGAATGCCCTGAAGCGCTGGATCACTTTTTAGCTCTGCTAGGGTCTCGAAGCCATCTTTCCCTGGCATAATAAGATCAAGCAAAATAAGGCCTGGCGCAAGAGCTTGCACCGCTTTCAAGGCCTCATTACCGTTACTCACGATTTGCGACTCTATCTTTTCCTTGGCCAACTTGGTCTTGTAAATCTTTGAGTAAAACGGGTCGTCCTCAACAACAAGAACATATTTATTTGCTACCATAAGAAGAAAATCTACGAATAAAGACTATGAGTTCAGCGGCTGAAAAGGGAGTTTCACAAAAAAGGTCGTGCCAACGTTCTCTTCACTTTCAAAACGAATTGTAGCTCCCGCCTCTTCCAGATACGATTTTACCACAGAAAGACCGAGGCCACTACCTTCTGTTTCTTTGAGCACGGCGTTCTGGGCGCGGAAAAACTTAGAGAACATTTTCGATTGTGCGTCTTTTGGAATACCAATACCCGTATCAGCAATAGTAATCGAAAGGCCATTCTTTTCTTCTTCGAGTATTACCGTGACACTTCCGTCTTTTTTATTATATTTAATACTATTCGAAATGAGGTTCTCGATCGCCTCATAAAAATGCTTCGGCGGCACAACAACCTCAGGGAAAGACTTCTTTCGCTTCTTCAAAGAGAGCTTGAGACCACGTTTTTCCGCTTCTGGATGCAGTGTTTTTACAACTTCCTCGAGAATGACACCTATATCCATAGACTTCTTCTCCTCTCGCCCCTTACTCTGATCCATACGTGCCACATTCAAGAGGTCATTCACCAAAAGAATCATGCGCTGACTGTTGTCATAAATCTGCTGCACTACCTCTTGCGCATCTTTGGGAAGCTTCCCGAGATCACCATTTAAGAGGAGTTCCATACTCCAACGCATACTTCCAAGCGGTGTACGCAGCTGATGCGCCGCTACCGAAAGAAAGCTGTCTTTCATCTGATCCAGCTCATGCTTCTTGGTAATATCCTGAAAAACCGTAATGGTACCGATAATTTCCTGATGTTCATCACGAATCAGGGAGCAGGTTCCAGAAATAGGGATCTCCTTCTCCTCACGGAGAATGAATGTTTTGTTGGGAAAGGTGACTGTTCTTTTCTTTTCAAGAGCAAGCTTAGCAATATGTATCTTTTGTGATCCAGAGTGTGTTTTGTGGGTAAAAACAAGGTCATCACTCACAAGCCCCTTCCCGACACCTTCAAAAACTCTGCCCGACATAAGCTCAGCTGCTTCATTCATGAAAATAATTTGACGCTTCTCATCAGTCGCAAACACTCCTTCGCCGATCGATTTCAAAAAACGAAGGACGCTTTCGGCACGTTCCTTTTCTTCAGCGATATGAACATTGGCTTTTTCAAGCTCGGCAGCATGCCGAACAATACGAAGCTGCGACTTCCGCTCTTCAGTAATATCACGTTCTACGCCAACGAAAAATTTCACCCCTCCCTTTTCATCAAGTACCGGTGCCACACGGAGGCTCGAAAGATACTTCGTGCCGTCTTTACGTTTATTCGTTAACTCGCCAGCGTAACTATTCTTTTCTGTCTTAATAGCACGCCAAAATGTTTCGTAGAATTCTTTGGGCATCTGCTTTCCCCAAAGTGCTGGTGTTGCCCCAATCATCTCTTCTTCAGAAAACCCCGTCATCATCTGAGCAGCGCGGTTAGCATACAAGACGCGACCATCGGCATCAGTAATAACCGTGTGGTCAAAACTCGTATCGACTGCCTGACGAAATTTTTGGAGATCCTCTGTCTTTCGTTCCAACTCTTTTTCCGAAGAAGAAACATCTTCCAGAATATTGAAAACAGCGCGCCTCGTATCTTCGAGAAAGCGATTGCGCTTCTGCAAATCCTCGACATCAATTGGACTAGAAAGCGGAAACACCACTTCTTCTGAAGTGGCACCGGTCTTCTCCTGGGAAGAAATTTTCTTAGGCATGATCTTCAAATTTCTTTATTTTCTCCTTCAACTCTATCATCTTGAGTTCCCGCTCCACCATAATACGATTCATACTTTCCATTTCCTCTATGTACTCTTGTTTCTGTTCTTCGATTCGCTTAATTTCAGTAATATCAACACAGGAGCCAATATACCCGAGAAAGGTCTGATCAAGGGCAAAGTGAGGAATAGCCCGAGCAAAGACCCAGCCATAGGTACCATTTTTTTGCTTCAGTCGATATTCAACACTATAGGGTGCTTGCTTGGCAAAAGCTCCCTGATACGCCTCTATCACATTCTTCAAACCATCCGGATGAATACTTGCCTGCCATCCAAAACCCAACTCTTCTTCAAGGGTGTGCCCCGTAAAATCAAGCCAAGGACGGTTGACGTAGGTATACTTTCCTTCGATATCTGACATCCAAATCATTACTGGTGCCGCGTCAGCAACGGTACGAAAACGTTTTTCACTCTCTCGTTTTTTTACCTCCATCTCACGAAGCGTCACGAGCATGGTATTGATACGGTCGGCCAAACTTGAGAATTCATCTTTCCCTGGAAGAGCAATGTGTACTTCGTTACCCTTACTCCGACTCACGTTCTCAACGGCCTTGTCGAGATAAAATAATCGCCGCAAGACAAGGTATTCAAAAAGGGAAATCACAACTACGATAACCACTACACTTACGCCCATCATGATCTTTGCAAAGAGCGCCTGGCTTTGCTTACCACGCTCATATACTGAACGCTCCATAGTCGCCTCAATAATCAAGGCCTTCTTACCATCAATATCCTCTTTCAGCGCAAATCCCCGAACCAATGTGTCACTCTCCTTTCTTGGTGCTGTGAATACCTCTTGCTCACTCTTCAAATTCTCAGCAGCCAAAGAGAATTCGGGATCAACAAGTGCCTCTTCATAACGTTTCAGCACTACCTCGAGGTGCGTGAGTTCAGCAAGCTTTTCAGTTACTTCATCATCGATAAAAAAAGCAAACATAATCGTCCCCTCTACCGGAGAGAGGCCGTCACTCGAAGTAACGGCTCGCGCCACATTCACAATAACTCCCTCAGGAAGCGTGATGACCCCCGGATGCACACTCTGTCCGTCAGTATGCGTCGTCAATACGGGGTGGGTCTTGATATACTGTTCGAAATCATTTGAGAAAGGGACGTCTTTCCCTTCCTGATCAATTTCTTTCTTAAACAGAATCTCGCCTTCCTCATTAGCAATTACCACAAACTGGATATGGAGGAGTTCCAAAGCAACGTCCTGAAGATTAGCGTCGATATAATCCTGGTTGCCATCCTGCACAAAAGCATAGGTATCATCCCACTGCCCCCAATCAGAGACCTTCACTACCAAATCATCAACCTTATTATCAAGCGCGTCAGAAACACGGCGCACATTTTCTTCAACGGAACGCTTCTCCAAATCAAGAAAGTCCGCCTCAAGAACATACGACAAAATAGTATACACAGCAAAAAAGAGGACGAGCAACGTTCCTCCAACGGACAGGAATACCTTGGTACGAATGTGCATACGGACTACCGTGTTGATGTTTGTCTTTTTTTCTTCTATTCCTTCCCGAGAATCACCGTGAGCGGCGAAAGGGATGTCTCTTTATTTTCAGCAAGGGCTGCTTTCGTTTCTACCTTTGGATACGTCTTCACGAGTGTTTCTTTGAGAGTAGCCGCCTCTTGATCGAGGCCCGAAGCAAAATAGATAACTGTTCCTGTATAATTTCCTGTCGTGTTGCCCACGGAAACCTTGGTGTAGCCACCTTTCTTTAGCGATTCACCCAGTATTCCAGCGCTTCCCTTAGCCGCACCACCATTCATTACCTTTATATCTATCGCCTGAACCTTTTTCAAAGCTTCCTCTTTCGAGGCAGTTGGCGCCTGTTCCACTGGTTTCGCTACCTCCTCGGGCGCTGTGTTTTCTTGTGTTTCCGGTACCACTTCCAAACTCGCGATTGAAGGCAGCGTCGATCTCTCTTCGGTAAAACGCCAGCCACGATATCCCCACCAACTCAGTAATCCGACGGCAACAAGGATAATAAGAACCAAAACACTAAAAAGAAGTGTTCCAAAAAACGGCTGTCGGGAAGGTCTCACAGTGGCGATTTTTTCTCCCTCTTCCATACTAACGACTTCTCCTGTATTTTGTTTTTCAGCCATAAAGAAAAGATTAATCGCGAAACTTCTTCCAAGCAATGCCGAGAAGCGAGCCTAAAGCAATGCCGAGAAGCGCGACTCGCAAAATATCATCCATATCAGACCAGTAGCGGATCGAACCAATGATAAGGGCGAGCACTCCAGCAAAGGAAAGACCGAGGGAAGCGGCTGAAGAACCCGTCAAAAAGACGCTCCCTGCTAAAAGAATGACACCCCCAACAACAAAGACGACGAAAACATTACGATTGTAGAGACTGTAGGAATCCTGATACGTTTGACTACAAGTAAAGTCCTCGTTGCAGTAGCCAGCCGGCTCAGGAAAAGGAGCTTTTTCATTCATGACATTTTCATTCCACTGTCCACCCATTGAGACGCAGGTTGCTTCATCAGAAAGGGCCTTGTTGACCTGTTTTTGTGGACAAAAATCTTCATACTGAGGCTCCGGGTAGAGTACCTGCACCGCATACGTAATGAAAAGATTGGTCACAATAGCAATAGCAAACACCAAGGACCACTTGATAAAACTTGATTTCTTCGGACTATTCGCTTGGGGAATGGGAGCAGATACATTTTCCATAGACTTCCGTTAAAAATATGCTTCCATTATAACACAGAAAGGTGTCACTTTCATGACACCTTTCTTCCTTTTGCTAAAGATTTCTTTAACGAATAGCTTTTGCTACCGCCTTGACCACTCTTGTATCAAACGTATCCGGAACGATATGTAGAGGGGTGGGCTGTTTCACCAAAGCAGCCAAATTTTTTGCGGCCTGAATAAGCATGCTGTCCGTGATCCTGCGCACTTTATGATCAAGAGCGCCACGGAAGATGCCCGGGAAGCCAAGGGAATTATTGATCTGATTCGCGAAATCCGATCGGCCGGTAGCCACCACGAAAGCGCCGGCCTGCTTGGCGATATCCGGCATAATTTCTGGAACTGGATTTGCCAAAGCAAAGACAATGGATTTCGGAGCCATACTGGCCACCTGTTTTGCTGTTACAGTATCCCCCTTTGATACGCCGATGAAGACATCAGCTCCGAGCAGCGCTTCGTCGAGACCGCCGGAGATATTGGTCTTATTTGTTTTCTCTGCCAGCGTCTTTTTTTCTTTATCAAGACCCTTTCGTCCACGGTAAAGAACTCCCTGACTATCAAGCATGGTGACATCTCCAACACCAAAGAGCATGATGAGTTCAGCAATAGCCGTCCCAGCAGCTCCCGCCCCAGCGATGACAACACGTATCTTTTTCGCTTGTTTCTTCACAACTCTCAGGGCATTGATCAGTCCAGCCAAAACAACCAGCGCTGTACCATGCTGGTCATCGTGCAATACCGGAATAGCGAGCTCTTCCTGTAAACGTCTTTCAATTTCGAAACAACGCGGAGCGGCAATGTCCTCGAGGTTAATCCCACCAAAAACTGGCGCAATATTTTTCACCGTCTGAATAATCTCCTCGGTATCCTGAGTGGCAAGCACAATCGGAAGAGCATCGATTCCAGAAAGCGCTTTAAAAAGTAAAGCCTTCCCTTCCATAACTGGAAGCGCTCCCTCTGGCCCAATATTCCCCAATCCCAATACTGCTGAACCATCAGAAATAACAGCGACGGTATTCCCCTGCATCGTGTACTCCGCCAATTTCTCCTTATGCGAAGCGAGGTACGTTGAGACCGCTCCAACGCCCGGCGTATAAACCAGACTGAGCGTCTGTTTATTCTTGACCTGGATTTTCGGCATAATACTCACCTTGCCACGAAGCTTTTTGTGCAGTGCCAGCGACGCCTTCCCAATATCTTTTTTCTTTTTCTGTGCCATAGTCGTTTTTAATTATATTTTTGAAGACAGAAAAACTCTCCCAAAAAAGGAAGAGTTTTGAACAGTCTAGTCTTTCTTCTTATCGAGATGCTCTAGCCCCAAGACCCGCACCCCGTAGTACACCACCATGGCAATAATCAGGAAATCAATCGTGACACTGAGGAAATCGCCCCAGAGAATCTCCACGCCCCCGACACTGAGATGTGCTTGCTTCAATCCATCAGCCGCGCCCAAGAAAACAGAGAGGAGTGGATTGATAATATCAGTCACAAGCGCTGTTACTACCTTGGAAATGGCACCTCCTAAAATGAAACCAACTGCCAAACCTACCACCCCCTGCTTACGGATGAAATCCATGAATCCTGCCAATCCCATCATACGCGAAAGGTTACTACTTACCTTTTCAGTATAGCACTTCTCATGCTTCACTCAGCGGTACCTCAATCGCCAGAAGAAAGACCTCTTTTTCCGCCTGTACCGTGACTTGTTCTGTATCCCAGACACCCAAAGCATCTCTCGTCGCAAGTTTCTTCCCTGCGATCGTCGCCTCGCCATCGATCACGAAAAAGTACACCCCGTGTCCCGAGGTAGGAAGCGGATAAACGACTTCCTGGCCCGCCTCGAAACGACCGAGGGACAATCGGGCATCTTGATGAATTCCAAGGATCCCTTCCGTTTCCATGTTTCCCACCACCTGAAAAAAAGTATTGCGGAACTGTGCCAAATCAAAACGTTTTTGATCATAACGTGGAGTCGCATTTTCCTTGACAGTGAGAATCCAAATCTGGAGGAGCGTCAATGGATCAGTTGTCGAGGCATTAAATTCCGCATGCTCCACACCAGTGCCCGCACTCATCACCTGCACTTCTCCTTCTGTCACGACGGCGCTATTGCCCATACTGTCCTGATGCTTCAAAGCACCAGAGAGTGGGATGGTGATAATCTCCATGTTGTCATGAGGGTGTTCACCAAAGCCCGCTCCCGGTGCAATCGCGTCATCGTTTAACACCCGCAGCGCTCCAAAGCCCATGCGTGCCGGATCATAGTAAGAGGCAAAGCTAAAAGAATGATGGGTTTCGAGCCATCCGTGTTTGGCATAGCCTCGTGATGTTGCTTCGTGAAAAACGGTTTGCATATATTTGTCCTTTCTCTCTTCTTACTTGTTTCGTGCTACCTGAAGCGCCTCACTCCACCAGGTCAATTCTTCGAAGAAGTGCTTGGCTCGTTCAGCGGTCCCCTCCGCTTTCGGTTCACCATTCTCCTCAAACGCTTCCCACACCATCGGGAAAAACATTTGTGAACGAATAGACGTCATATGAAGTTCTGCCACTACCTGGCGCAATTGTTCCACAGCTCGACCACCTCCGAGCATAGCTCCGTAACTCACGAAGCCAACTGGTTTACGGTTCCACTCCTTAAACAACCAATCGATAGCATTCTTGAGCGGTGCTGGATACCCATGATTATACTCCGGTGTGATAATAATGTAGGCATCAGCTTCATCGATTTTGCGTGACCATTCTTGCACCACTTCTGGCAAACCATCAATACTTTCTCGGAAGCTTGGCGAGGTAGCATCCTCGTACATCGGCAGTTGCAATGCTTTTAAATCCAAACATTCCACCTCCCACCCCGGCTGTACTTCTGCCAGTTTCTTGATAACGTTCCCGACTTTTTCTCCATGGCGTCCCTCGCGGGTACTGCCTAAGATAACTTTAACTTTGAGCATATATTTTTATAGTTAAGAATAATGCTCTTGCATTTTATACGGAAGCATACTAAAATGCAAGTACCTACATATTAGTAAGTATAGAATTACTCAGAATCCTATGAAAAAAGCCAAAGATAAAGCATCGTGCGCGATCGAAAAGACCCTCCGTATGATTGTCGGCAAGTGGAAAACCATTCTTCTGTGGCATCTCTCGGATGGCAAAAAGCGTTACGGGGAATTGAAAAAGCTTATCCCAGGTGTCAGCGAAAAGATGCTCATCCAATCACTGCGCGAACTGGAAAAAGATGAACTCGTGATCCGAAAAGTCTATCCGGAAGTTCCGCCACGAGTAGAATATACACTCTCGAAACGTGGCAAAAGTCTCTCACCACTTATCTGCGCTTTGAATACCTGGGGCGAAAAACATTTGTAACGGGTGTTCACCCGTTTTTACCGGCACTCGCTCAGAAACGAAAGTAAACTTTCGCTTCATTCACTTCATTTGGTAATAAAAAAAGCCCGTGCCGGTTTACGAACCAGCACGGGATGAGACACTGTTGCCTTAGCGCAACTTGAGCCAAAACGCGAAGGGGAGATCGAGCGGGATATCGTCTTCGTGATCGAGCCAATCGGCCATGAGCATCAAGGTCGTCTCGCTCGTCCGCTCAAGAAGGAAGAGTGCTGGGTACTTGAGCGTGGACCAGACGATCGGGTCCATGGCAATGGCCACCCTGCCCACCACCGGCTGATCCTGGTACTGGATGGCCAGATGCGGCCCGACCTCGGCCGAATTCAGACTGATGTCGTGACCAGCCAGATTGGCCAGACTCCACTGCTTGAGGAACTCCGTACTGAAAAGCTCCGTAAGCGTCGGATTCCTGATCCAGCCCAATTGCCGGGCCGAGAGCAGGATCTGCATCCGCTCTTGCCGTTTCGGCAGGACGCCAAACTGCGAACTCCTCATCACCTGCTCAGCGCAAGAGCTCAGCTCGCACACTGAGCGCACCCAGGCCGGGAACTCGCTCTTCGCTACCCCGCCAATGGTGACCGGCATGACCTGATAGATCCCGCCGGAAATACCACCCAAAGTCGACTTGTCCATGAAACGCCTCCTGTCTACCGAAAGAACTGTTCAAGCAATTCTCGGATGAGTTTTGCCACAGTTCCCTGCAATCAAGCCTTTTACAAGGGAAAATATCAGGGAACCACGGCAAAACCATATATTTTTAAACAACCCCTCGAAGTAGTTTTATACACCTAAATCAAAGAAAAGTCAAGTAGTAAAACAAAAATGACGCCACGAGGACGTCATTTTTTCTTTGGCGGAAGAGGAGGGATTCGAACACTTTATATTTCCTACTCAAAGCGGAAAGGGCGGGATTCGAACCCGCGAACCCTTGCGAGTTGCTCGCTTTCCAAGCGAGTACCTTCAGCCACTCGGCCACCTTTCCGCTTTAAGTACGATTAACGCTCTCCGCCCAAGGCGGACCAGCCTCGGGCTGGGGCCACCTCACCAAATGCTCTCTCTGAGAGCAAGGGATAGTCTAGCGGACTTCCCGGATTCCGACAAGCTTCAAGGTCTCTTGATCTGGGGTACGACCATGAAAAGCAACGACTTGATCACCGCTCGCGAGCTTGCCATCTTTCTTCGCTTCTTTCATCACCCGATCAGCAAAACGATCGAGATTCTGATCGCCTTCAAAGAGGTAGGGATCAATCCCCCACACGAGCGAGAGTTCATTCCAGGTTTGCCGACTATTGGTTGCGACGAGAATTCGACTGTCCGGACGGAAGTGTGAGAGCAGGCGCGCCGTGAAACCACTCATCGAAAGAAGAACAATGGCTTTGGTATGAAAACTCTTGGCCAGTTCATAGACACTCCGAATCATGACCGCGTACTCATTCTTGAAATTAAGATCAAGCGTCTGGTAGAGATCATCAAATGGTGACTCTTCTGTTTTCTCAATAATTTCCGCCATCATGGCAATCGTCTCAACCGGATACTTTCCCATAGCTGACTCTTCCGAAAGCATCACTGCATCAGCATGATCAATGACCGCATTGGAAACGTCGCTGACTTCAGCCCTGGTCGGACGCGGGTTCTCGGTCATCGACTTCATCATTTGGGTTGCCACAATCACTGGTTTCGCTCCCCTTAGACTCTCCGCGATAATCTGTTTTTGGAGAATCGCAATTTCACTTTCTGGCATTTCAATACCGAGATCGCCACGCGCTACCATCACAGCATCAGTAGCCTTGATGATGGCAGCCAAATTCTTGATCGCCTCTTTGCGTTCGATCTTGGCGACAATCTGTGGCAGGCGCGTTTTTTCTCCAACCATTCTCTTCATCTCTTGCCGGACACTCTCTATATCTTCCACTGATCCGACAAATGACAGCCCCACGAAATCCACGCCTTCTTCCAAGACAAAATGGAGATCTTTTAAATCTTTTTCTGAGAGAATCGCTAGTTTCAAAACAGAATCCGGCAGGATAACCCCTTTGCGATTTTTGATGATACCATCGTTCTTCGCCTCGGCTTCGACGAAACCTTTCTCTACTTTCGTGACTGTCAGCTCAATCAGTCCATCTTCGATCAAAATAGCGTGGCCAGTTTGAAGACCAGAAGTAATACCGGGCATATCGAGTACGACCACCGCTTCTTTCATCTCATGCAACGTTTCTATTTTGGAAACATCACTCACTCGTACCGTATCACCGGCTTTTACTGGAAGCTCCGCGGCAACGCCGGTTCGAATACGTGGTCCCTGCATATCAGCCAAGATACCAATCGGGACCTCTAGTTCATGAGAAAGCTCGCGTACCCGATTGATAATTTCTCGGTGCCAAGCATGTTCGCCATGAGAAAAATTCAGACGCACCACATTCATCCCTGCCTGTACCATAGCCCGCAACATCTCTTTAGATTCTGAAGCTGGACCAACAGTCGCGACAATTTTCGTTTGTTTCATAAAGAGTTTTTGTTTTGATATATCCTCAGTATATATGAAAAGAAGGGATTTGTTCAGGTACTGCGTATAAAAAAGTGAAACGGCCTACTTCGCAAGATTGCAAAGTAGGCCGTTCGATGGAAGCCGTGAGCCCTTCAGTAGAAGTAGCACCGACGATTGATCAGTCGGGCTCGTCCACCTCGGCACACCGGGACACCGTTCGTCCAGATGGGCAATGCCCATTGGCCGGAGTGATACTGCGGCGCCACGTACACCGGCGGAACATACACGCCGTAAGGAACGACCGGTGCGACGTAGGCATAGGAGTAGCTGGGGCGGTACTCGACACGCTTGGAGTCGGTCGTGGTGGTCGAGCCGTCTGGGTTCTTGACGGTCCGCGTCTCGCTGACCACGGCACAGCCGAGGAGCGAAAAGAGCCACAAGAAAATGGCAAATAAGACGAAAATGCGGGTGACGCGAGCAAGGCTCATGGTTTTTCTCCTGGTTGGAAATAGACTCAGCGGAGTCCGGACTATGAATGGTGCCACAGAGTTTTATTCAAACCTGCAACAGTACATAATACACCTAAAACACTCTTTTGTCAACCCCGTTAGAGTGTTTCATGGCTTACATAAGGTCTTTATTCAGTTTCTTGCTTGATACTTTCTCTGAGATAAAGCAAGGTTTAGACATTACTCTAACGGGGTCAAGATTATTGTTCCTATATTTGGCTTGTATAAAGCATAATTAACCATTTTGAAAACAAAAAACGAGGCTTTTCAACCTCGTTTTTCTGGCTCTTAAGAAGGACCCTAGTTCTTGTAAAGCTCCTTGATCTGAAACAAGATGTACCAACCGATGACAGCGCCGATGACAGCGCCGACAAGATTCAGACTCACCAGGTTACCGATGACACTGACCACCGAAGCGTAGAACAGCATATTCCAAGAAGAGTGCGTTCGCTTGAACAAACCCGGCAAGGCGATGGCTTCGAGCACGAGTGCGGCGAGGGCAAACAACATTCCCACTACATATAATCCACTCCCAGTAAAAAAGGCGACCGGAGAAACGATAAGCGCAAGCAGAGTAGCTGGAACAGCCATGAGGATACCGAGGATCACCAAGTACGGAGTAATCTTTACCAAAATTTCCTTGCCATTCATCGGAATCTGAAACGGAGCTTTTTTGATCATGCAATCATCGAGGAAAGCTTCTAGCTGCTTGAGTAAACCCTTCATATCAGAACCCGTCTTTGATCCCCCCTCCGTCGACGCTGCCACTGGGGCAGATGGCTCTCCCGAATTCTGCGTATTACCTGTCTGTTCCATACATTTTTATTACTTGTTTACTCTGCTTCCATTATACCCCCACTCTCAAGCTCCTGCCAAATCTCCTCTGGAATCGGGCTGCGCTTCGGACTGACTCCTGGATACCGCCAGGCGCTGATGATGCGCAGCTGTTCCCCTCCGATACTCCCCATCCCGATCTTCGCTTTCTTCTTTACAAACATGACCCAAATTTCTTGTTTCCAAATTTCTTTACCATCGATCATCTTGGAAGACACCGGCTGCATCATGGCTGCGGTCTTCGGAGCGATGCCTTTCTCGGTCCGTTTAGGATTTCTGATAATCCCTTTCACCTTCTGTTCAGACAGACCATACTGCGTCATCTTGTAGCGAGCATGCGACGTAAACTCGATCCCTCCTTTTGGCAGCAGCTTTTTTTTCTTATTCTCCTCGTAGCGTTCTTTCGCTTTGCGGACAAATTCTTGGTACGGAGAGGGCATAGCATTACTTCACCTCCATGCCACGAAGCGCTGCTATGCGTTCTTCGATTGGCGGATGGGTCATAAACAGTTTGCTCAGTTTTTTTGCCTTGAAGGGATTGGCAATATAGAGCGGTGCGGTGGCGCGATTGGCGACCTCAAGCGGCTCTTTGTCCTGTGAAATCTTTTCGAGTGCTCGGGCCAGTCCTTCGGGGTAACGCGTGAGAAGCGCTCCCGAGGCGTCGGCCAGCGACTCGCGCTTCCGAGAGATAGCGAGTTGCATAAGGAGTGCGGCCAGTGGTGCCAGAATCGAAAGGATAATACCAAGAATCATGAAAATAGCCTGCGCCTGACCACCTCGCTCATCACGATCGCGGCCACCAAAAAAAGCAAAGTGGCGAAACCAATCAGCGAGAAGCGCAATGAAACCAACCAAGATCACCACCACCGTCGAAACGAGCGTGTCACGATTGCCAATATGAGAGAGTTCGTGAGCAATCACGCCCTCGAGTTCTGATTTCTCCAAATGGGAAATGATGCCAGTAGTGAGAGCGATGACACCGTGCTTTGGATCACGGCCGGTAGCAAAAGCATTTAAGGCGCTATCGTCGATGATGTAAATTTTCGGCAGCGGCAGTCCGGCAGTAATACAGAGGTTTTCTACCAAGCGGTAGATCTCTTTGTTTTCTGCAAACGACAGTTCGTGGGCATTGCTCATGGAAAGCACAATCTTGTCGCTCCACCAGTACGACGCGACGCTCATGAGCACTGAAAACGCCACCGCTACATAGAGAATGGTACTGTCACCATAAGCGCCAGCAAACACATACCCCACACCGATAACCAGTACCAGAAAAAGCGTGATGTACACCCACGTCAGGCGAATATTTTTATCATGTTCCGCGTAGAGCGTTGCCATAGTTTTGAGAAATAAAGTGGCGCGACCGATTGTCTTGGACGCGCCACGAGTATAGCAGTTTTTTGACCTTCGGTACAGGGACTAGAACTGCACTTTGACCGGTTCTTTTTCCGCCTCAGCGACTTCGAAGAATTCCTTCTTCCCAAAGTTGAAGGCGCCGGCAATGATGTTTGACGGGAACATATCGATCTTGTTGTTCAGTTCCAGGACATTACCGTTGTAGAAACGACGTGAGGCCTGAATCTTGTTCTCCGTGTCAGAAAGTTCACGCTGCAATTCCAAGAAATTCTGATTCGCCTTGAGATCTGGATAGGCTTCAGCTACCGCAAACAGACTCTTCAAGGTTTCCGACAGCATATTCTCGGCCTGCGCCTTGGCCTGGGTCGATCCAGCCTGCATCGCGTTGGCGCGAGCCTCGGTCACTTTTTGGAACACTCCACTTTCGTGAGCCGCATACCCCTTTACCGTACTCACCAAATTCGGAATGAGATCATACCGACGCTTGAGCTGGACATCAATATCGCTCCAGGCTTCACTCACACGATTCCGCAAACGTACTAGACCATTGTAGACTGCTACTACATACAACACGGCAATTCCAACAACCACTAAAAGGATCAGCGGCACACTCATAGCTTTGTATTCAAAGGTTTACCTCTTTACGGTAGCAAATCTGGGGGATTTTGCAACTCGCCAAAATCTCAGATTTCCTGCAAATATGTGCTATACTTTCGGTAAGAAAAAGCCTTTTTCTAAATTATAAGCCAATCCTATGGAAGCGCTTCAATCTTATCTGGTGTTTCTCATTCCGATTACCGTCGGTGTCCTGACTCAGGTCATCAAATTTGCTCTCTACACGTACAAACACGGTTTCAACATTGAGTACGCTTTCACCCACGGCCACATGCCGAGTGCCCACACCAGTCTCGTGGTTTCACTCTTGACCAGCGTCGCCTACTACGAGGGCATCCATTCCGGTGCTTTTGCTCTCTCGGCCGTCCTCGCCTTCATCGTGATCGATGACGCCGCTCGTATCCGTATGTACCTAGGCGATCAGGGGCGCTACTTGAACATGCTCGTAGAACAATTGAAGATCCCTAAAGAACAGTTTCCTCGTTTGAAAGAACGTGTCGGGCACCGCATCAGTGAAGTGATCGGCGGCGCTTTCGTCGGTCTCTTCCTCACCCTCCTCCTCATTCGAATTTTCTCTCCCGAGCTCTCCATTCCTCAGTTGTAAGAAGATCCTTTCTGAGGTTGACATTTCACACCTTTAGGTGTATAATTATAAATCGTAGTTTTACAACTGTTTTCGTTTTCACCGACCCCGCCCCACAACCCCTCTTTTGGAGGACATCATGGAGACAGCATTTCATATTGTTTCAAGTATCGACTGGATCACCTGGTGCATACTCGCGGCAACACTGATCATCGGTTTCTGGCCAGAGCGCGGGTACGTGTGGCGCCTCATCACTGACTCGACTACCACTCCCGATGAACTGCCGCCGGTTTGGAACGTAGACAACGTCAAGTTGTACCGGCTACATCCCGTTCGCTATACATGCGGAACAGGAGTCCGTACTCAATGGCTTCGAGCAACCAAAAAGCAAGGGGACCAGATGTTCGTTTGGGTCTATGAGTACAAGGACCCAAACGACCAGGGAACCGGACACCCTGACTTTGGTGGCTGGACTAAAGGAGACATCCCGACCAATCAAAAACTCTCCTGGGACGATCTGCAGGAACCCCAGTGGTACGCGGTTGGACTCTTTGCGTAAACCAGCGGCAGAACCTGCCAACAAGCGCGACCCTTACACGGCCGCGTTTTTCTTTTGTAACGTTTGTAATTCTTCTTCGATTACTTGACGCTCGCTCCACGGGACACGCTGGTCTCCGAAAGCCATCGTCACTTCGGCACCCTTGCCGGTGATGAGCACGATATCACCGATTTCAGCCATAGAGAGCGCTTTGTGAATCGCTTCACGGCGATCAAAAATACGGAAATAGGTTTTATCTTTTTTCTTACTGACACCCTGCTCGATATCATCGATGATCTGCTCGGGGTTTTCATGATACGGATCTTCGTTGGTCAGAATAATAATATCAGCATAGGAGCTGGCAATTTCTCCCATGTGCGGCCGCTTGCCCCGATCACGTTCCCCGCAGGCGCCAAAAACATGGATGATCTGGCTGCCAGGAATCTTAAGCGGAAGGATCGAAGCGTAAAGTTTTTCAAAAGCATCAGGCGTCACGGCGTAATCAATCAGGATATCGGCATTAATATGGTTCGGCACCAATTCCATACGTCCCGAGACACCAACCACACTTGCCAAGGCTTCTTTCGCAATTTCAAAATCAATCTCAAGCAAGCGCGCTACTCCGAGCGCTGCCAGGGCGTTTTCGATATTGAAGAGTCCGGGAATCTGGAGATGGAAACGTCTTTCATCAATCGTGAATTCTGTGCCTTTGAAATCAAGAGTGACATCAATTGCTAACAGATGAGCTTGAGGATTTTTGGTACTATAAGTCAACGCCTTCTCTTCCGTACCACAGAAATAGGCTGGTTCCTCCATGTCGAGATTAACTACTGCTTTCTTGGCGCGCCGAAAGAGTCGACACTTGGCTTCACGGTAACGCTCCATGGTCTCATGATAATCCAGATGCTCACGCGTCACATTGGTCATGACGGCGATCTCATAAGGAATTCCCCACACTCGGTTTTGATCAAGAGCGTGCGACGAAGTTTCGATCACAGCGTACTCACAACCCTCGCTTACCGCTTCACGCAAAAATTTCTGGAGTTTCCACGGCGACATAGTCGTGAACTTCGAACTGTTCACCCAGACTCTTTCGCCAATCTGAAAATTAATGGTCGAAGCAAGCGCCACTTTTTTCCCAGAAGCAGAGAGGATACGCGCGATAAACTGCGAGGTCGTGGTTTTTCCATTTGTCCCGGTCACGCCGATCACCCGCAATTTTTTTCCAGGAAAACCAAAGACTACACAGGCAAATATAGCCTGAGCTAGGTGGTATACATTTTTTACTCCCTGTGGCAGGAGTTGTGAGAGAAAACGCTTCATGGAAATGTCAGAGATAACTTTTCAACTTCTGAAGCATACGATACAGGGTATACGAAAACGGAGCAAGGACAATATCGTAGGTGCCAAGATAGAGAGTCGGCTCCGTCTTCGGGGAAAAGCCTGTCTTGAAACGCGTAATACCCGCCCATGAGGAGTCTGGTGATTCTGTTTTCACGCCACCAAAATCATAAAAATGATAGCCTTCGTTTTTGGCTTGCTCGATGGTTTCCCACTGAAGGAGGAATGGTGCCATGGTATCACGATGGAGATCGCTTGATCCACCGTGCAAATACATCACCGTGTCACCGTAGAATATAACGAGATTAGCTGCCAGAACCTGACCCTCATATTCAGCGACAAAGAGACGACACACTTCCTCTGGAAAAACACTAAAAAATGTTTCGTAGTATCCTCTCGGATGCGAAGTGATCCCCTTGCGGCCAGAAGTCGCTGTAATAAGATCAAGAAATGCCTGTCTGTATTTTTCCTCCCGGGTGGTAAAAATCTTGACGCCACGCTTTTCGGCCAGACGAATATTGTAGCGAGTTTTTGATTTCATGTTGGCAAGGAGCACTTCTTCCGAGAGTGTAATATCAATCTTGAAGATCTCACGCGGCTGCATATCATGCGGTGCTCTCACCACGGTGTATGAAGTACTCTTCTTTATTTCCTCCAAGATTTCTTTATCTGGCTCCACACGAATCCACTTGGCTCCTCTCTCTTTCGCTGTCTCGATTAGTTTTTCGATAATCTCTTTGTTGATTGTTTGTGGCCCACGGGGAATATAAAGATACTTCCCTACGAGAGGGAGAGTGTGCGCAATACCATTCGCTGAAAAGTCGTCACCTGAAAAAGGGACGACTTCTTTCCCGGCCGCCTCTTGAAAATGAAGCCAGTCTTCAGACTGGAGGAATTCTTTTTTTTCTCCCATACAATATCTTCCCTATTTCTTACCAAGATTTTTGAGAGCAGCGCGGATCCGAGCACTGACATCGGTGACGTCTGCCGGTACGAGCTTGAGTGCCTCACGAGCCTGGGTGACCGAATATCCGAGGGATGTCAGCGCTTCCAAGGCATCTTGCGAAGAAGCAGCGTCGCCGTCTTCGTCGCCTGCTACCGCTGTCACTTTATTCTGTAATTCTACAATGAGTTTTTCCGCCGTCTTTTTTCCAACCCCAGAGACACGGGTCAAAATGTTCGGATCCTTGTTCACGATCGCCAAACGGATCGTTTTGACATCAGCGATAGACAAGATGGAGAGTCCGACTTTTGGTCCGATACCAGAGACAGAAATGAGGAGCTCGAACATATAAAGCTCTTCTTCATCAAGAAAGCCATAGAGCGCCAGCATATCCTCCCTAACATGGGTATGAATATGGAGCATCACCTGCTCCCGGCCAGCCAATTTCCCTAAAGTGTAGGCAGAAACCGCTACCTGGTAACCTACACCCCCCACCATGAGAATAACCGCATTTCCCCGGATACCAGCAATTTTTCCCTCCAATTGAGCAATCATAGAGCAGTGTTTTGTTCCGTCATTCTAACATTTATCGCTCATTCTTGCCAAAAAACCGCATCCGTGATACAAAAGAGAGGTCTCAGATTCACGTTTTTACTCTCGTTTGAATTTTAAGTTTTGAATAAGCCGTATGCCAATCAAGAAAGCTGCCAAGAAGTACATGCGCGTCACTGCCAAGAACACCCTCCGCAACAAAGTGGTGACTGGTGTGGTAAAAAGCGCTGTTAAAAAAACCCGTGAGGCTGTAGCTTCCGGTAAAGTTGATGAAGCCCAGGAGCAATTGAAGAAGGCTATCAAGGCTCTCGACAAAGCCGCTCAGAAAAAGGTCATCAAGAAAAACACCGCCGCTCGCAAGAAATCTCGTCTCAACGCTCTCGTCAAGAAAGCCAGCGAGAAGAAGTAGCTTAGAGTAGAAGAAATGTAAAAAGAGCCTCTAGGCTCTTTTTTTTGTGCCTTTACTTTTGCGCTCCACCTATTGGATGAAGTTCGAACGGCGATGCAGGAGAAAGAATGTTTCTATGTTCCTGATTTGTTTACGTAGTTTCTACCTCGAGCTTTGTTATGCCCTCTTTTCTAATCAAATCCCCAAAGTAGACAGTGTATGCTTTAGGTTTCCCGTCAAGATAAGCCATTTCTACTTCATGAGCAGGAAAGCTCTCAAGTTGTTTTATTTCTGTTTCTTTAGGGAGTCGTATAGCAATATTCTTTGTGATTTTTTCTAACTGGTTGAATAATTTGTCGATAGGAGGACTCATTTCAAAGATACTGCTTACGTGGTCTCCCTTCCAGTGACCTGGTAACACCCACTCAGGGTCTGAATAGATTGCTTCTACGCCAACGAGTTGATTTAAAATCTTATCGTCCATTATATCGCCCTCTATAAATCTAAATTTATTATCATAGCCTGCTATTTTCGAATTTTCTTTTGCTAGCTGTAAGTGCGACTGATCTATATCTACAACAGTAATTTCTTTTACTACTTCCGCTAAACAGACCGCCATAAAACCAGCCCCCGTACACACATCAGCGATTTTTTGCTTGCCAGCAAATCTTTTTGCCGCTTCTTTTCCGAGCGCGTAATGAATGCCCATTTTGAGGGTTTCGGGAGTAGTCCTATATAGTTTTCCAAATTTCTTTATAACTTCTTCCATACAAATAGTATATCAGGTTCTAACCCTCACTCAGGATAATAAAAAATTGCTTTTTTAAGCCTTTTTTAAATTCTCCACCCAACACCCACTTAAAACTTCCATACGAAGAGATCGAGGGAAGTTTCTGGGTCGGCCTTGCCTTGCTTGAGAGCGGTATCGATATCAGAAAGGAGCGTGAGACCATGCTTCAGTCGTGGAAGAGAAAGGACTTCTATCGTTGCCATGGCTTTCTGCACCGTAAAAGGCGGGAGCTTGGTCGCGGAAGCGATATCAGAGGGACGTCTGATGCCACGATCAAAGGCTTCGCGGATGAGAAGGAGTCGTCGCACCTGCCAAGCGCACATGGCAAGAACCGGATACACGCCCTCTCCTTTTTCCGTTTCTCTCCGAAAAAGAAGGGTCGCTTGTTTACGATCACCCCGACCGAGGGTATCAAGAGCATGCCAAATATTATTTTCTCCTGGTAACACACACAGTGTCTCGATATCCTCTACTGTAATCACGCCTTCATTTTTAAACGTCGCTAACTTCTCAAGCTCAGTCATCATGCGGGCTGTATTCCCTCCGGTCAGTGTCAGAAAAAGAGGCAGTGCGTTTGCTTCAAAAGAAACTTTTTCGTTTAACAGAGCGAGTTCTTTGGTGATCAAAGTGCGAAGCGCTCGTTCGTCGAGAATATCGTAGACCTCTTCTTTGTCCATTTTTGAGAGAAGAACTTTCGTCACTGGATGCGTTTTCTTTATCTTGCCACTCTGCACAAAGAGGAGGATAGTTCGTTCTGGTATTGCCGCTGCCTGTTCTTTGAGAAAATTAATGAGCAATTTCTCCCCTACTTCCCCAAGTGAAAAGGGGTGAAGAAAAACCACTATTTTTTCATTGGCAAACAACCCGCCCTCGCATGACGCGAGCGCCCGCGCCACATCTTGAGCGGTTCCCTGGTCCTCAAAATCAAAAGTGAAGACTTCGGCGTTTTGGTATTTTTTGATAAAAGCTGAAACAAGCGCGCGTTTGCGTCGCCCGATCAGGAAATCATCTTCGCCGTGGAGAAAGAGAATCATACTTTCATATTTCTAGAATAGTTCTAGTATAACAAAAAACGGACTGGGAGTCCGTTTTTGCTTTTTCTATGGGAAAATCCTATTGCGCCGGGGTCCATTCAAACTTCTGGCCAGGAACCATGACTTCTACCCAGATCTGACCAGGCACAAACTTGATTTCGTTATTCGCCTCATCGAAGAAGGCAAGTTTGCTCTCGGCGCTCGACTTATCCTTGCGCCACATCCCTTGTTTCTGCTCGCCATTCATATAGAAGTAGGCGCTACCGCTGTCCTTGGTATCAAACCATGGATCACCGAACTGAAGGTTATTGTAGCGACCAGAAATGTTTCTTGGCCCAACCTTTTCCCAATCCTCCAGACCCTCCCATGGATCTTGCACGCCCCGCCCTTTGTAATCAACTTCAGCCAAGATCTGTTCGTTTTCGGCAATGGCTACGACGATATTTTTCGGAGCCAGGCGCTCTTTGGTAGTACGATCAGTATCTGGAACACTTCCCCAGGTACGCTTGTAGCTGTTGCTGTCACGATCATAGTCATACTCTGCCTCCATAATCCCTGGGTAGCCGATACGGAGGTGCCCACCATTAGGACGCTGATCGAGCGGCTTGTCCTCCTGGTGCGGATAACCAGCAAACTTACTTTCGGTACGATACCCGAAGTCTTTGGCGGCTTCCAAAATTTTTGCAAACTTGATATAGCCGGTGTCTTCGATACGCATCAGTCCAGTGCGTTCTTTGCGGAAACAATACTTGCTGCCGCTATGACCGCCCTGATCGTTACAGTCGAGGTTATCGATTATGCCATCATCGAGCTTCTTCAAAGCGAAGGCAGAACCTCCCCATCCGACAAAGATCGCATCCAGGCCCTTGGCTACGCTGATGTAGTCATGACGAGCACTGCGAATGGATCCAATTTCTTCCGGACTTCCACACTGATAGATACCCATGAGACGGGTCACGAAAATACCAGCGGCAGGGTTAGGCATCTCAAACACCATGTCGGCCTGAGAAAAACCAGCGACTGGACGCGCCTGAGCATCAACTGGCTGCATGACAGCGACTGGGCGGCGGTTCCAATTTTCACAGGAGACACCACTGATAGCACCCACTGGACCGGTATTGGCTGGGCCACTTGAGATCGTACCAGGGAGTGATTGGTTCTTCCCATTGAGCTCGATCGGCTTGCGCGCCTCTTTATTACCAAAAACAAAGTACCCAATAATTCCTGTCAGCACCACAGCAACAAGAAAAATAACCAGCTTTTGTTTCGAACTCATACATCAAAATTCAACAAATTACTTCTGGCAGTGAGGGCACAAGAAAATGCTCCGACTGCCTATCTTTTTACGCTCTATTATTGTATCACATTTCTTACAAGGCTTTCCGGTCCGGCCATAGACATAGAGTACCCGCTTAAAGCGTCCTTGGAGGCCATCGGTATCACGGAAATCACCGTCACTCGTCCCGCGCAGCTTCACCGCATGGCGCAGCACTTTCTTGATGGCTGGAAGCAATTTTTGCCACTCCTCTTTCTTGAGTGTCTCAATTTTCCGAGTTGGGAGTATCCCAGCTAAAAAGAGCGCTTCGCTCCGGTAGATATTGCCGATCCCAGCAATAAGATTTTGTTCAAGTAATACTCCTCCCACTGGCCGCTTTTTTCGTTTCAGAAGTAATTCTCGAAAGTGAACAGAGGTAAGTTTGGGTGATAGAGCATCAATCCCCAGTTCCGCAATACTTTTAAGCTTCTCTACTTCTTTAGTTTCCACAAGACGCAACCAACCAAACTTTCGCATATCAGAAAATTCCAGCGTCGTCCCATCAGTAAAAGTAACAATGTGATGGATATAGCCATTAATGGGATCTTCTGTGAAAGCAGGATCCTCTCGATTGCTCTTATCTTTGACAAGAAAGTGCCCTGTCATCTTGAGATGCGCCACAATGGAATACTCATTATCGAGATCAATGACAATATGTTTCCCGAGACGGCGCGCACCGAGCACTTTGGCACCTTTGAGTCTTTTCGAAAATTCAACAAAGGGAGTAAGGATCTTTTTTTGCCAATCACTCCATACTGAAATAATCACCTTCCCGGAAATTTTCCGATCGAGCTGCGATACGACAGTTTGAACTTCTGGTAATTCTGGCATAAAACTCTTTGAATAGTTCTAGCATAGCATAAGCGTATTTTCATTGACTTTCACCTCTTTTTCTGCTATACTAGGAGAGTAAAAGAAGCAAAAGAACCGGGTGGACACGGTTCTTTTTTCTTTTTATACGTAAACAGTAATATAAAAAGTATGTCTTTGGAGCTACCAACCGAAGAATGGAAGCAACCTCGAGAAAATTTTCATCTTGATCCTAAAAAGCAGGATCCCGAGAACTCGACAGGACTAGCGGCACACGTGCAGCGCCAAGAAATCGTTCGTCAAATTGGAGAAGCAGAACTAGAGGATCTCGACGGTGTTTTGGATAGACTCTCTGAAGCAGTCTTACAGAAACCAGAGCTTGGAGATGATCCTGACTACAAAGCGAAACTTGAAGCAGCACACAAAAGACTTCAAGAGCTTATGAGGGGAACACTTCATTAGAATCTGAAGTAAAACCGTCCGCCAGCTGGCGGACGGTTTTTTGTTTCCCTATATCTCTCCCCAGCTCTTCCCAATCTCAGTTTCAGCAAGAAGCGGGACGCTGAGCGGATAAGCTTCGGCCATGACTTTCTTCACTGCTTCGGCAAACTTTTCCGCCTGTCCGTCTTTTACTTCAAAGATCAGTTCATCGTGCACTTGCAGCACCATCACCACACTCTCCTTGAAATCA
Organism: uncultured Bdellovibrionales bacterium; assembly: GCA_964612055.1. Lineage (GTDB taxonomy): Bacteria > Patescibacteriota > Minisyncoccia > Moranbacterales > UBA1568 > UBA1568. Next base: position 94,426 of record CAZTBI010000002.1, on the reverse strand, counting down.
TGTTCGATCAATTTTTGCACCGTGAGCATGGCAAGCTTCATGATATCCGCTGCCAGTCCCTGCACCGGCATATTGATCGCCATCCGTTCAGCGGCGTGGGCCACCTGAAAATTCTGACTCTCGATTTCTGGCGTGTAGCGCCGGCGCCCTACTTCAGTTTCTACATAGTGATGCTTGCGCGCCCCTTCTTTCATCTCTTCGATGAATTTTTTCACACCAGCAAACTTCTTGAAATATTCGACGATGAATTCCGCGGCCGTCTTTTGATCAATCTCGGCTGCTTGCGACAATCCGTAGGCTCCCATGCCGTAGAGAATGCCGAAGTTAAAGACCTTGGCCTGACGGCGCATATCAGATGTCACTTCTTCTCCCTTCACTTTGAAAACCACCGAGGCCGTTGCCTTATGTACATCTTCACCATTCTTGAAGGCCATGAGAAGCTCTTTATCTTGGCTTAGATGAGCCATAACTCGTAACTCGATCTGTGAGTAATCCGCCCCGACAAACACATACCCCGGTTCTGGTTCAAAGGCGCCGCGCACGCGCTCGCTCCACTCCCCGCGGGCTGGAATATTTTGCAAATTCGGATCCGACGATGAAAGACGTCCGGTCGCCGCTACTGCCTGATAGTAGGTCGTGTGAAGACGCGAATGTTCATCCACGAGCGTCGGCAAGGCATCAAGGTAGGTTGTCTTTAGTTTGAACAGTTCGCGGTAGTGTTCGATCTTCTGCACGATGGGATATTCCTGCAACTTCTGCAATTCGGAAGAGGCGGTCGAGATGCCGGTCTTCGTTTTTTTAATATTGGTCGTCGGGATGTTCAAATCCTTGAAAAGAATTTCTGACAGCTGCTTCGGTGAATTAATATTGAATTCCCGTCCCGAAAACGTGTAGATATCCTTTTCCAACGAAGCGAGTTCTTTTCCAAGTTCATCGGAGAGAGTTTTGAATTTTTTGGTATTCAAGATTACGCCCCGCTCTTCCATGGCAAAGAGTATCGGCAAAAGTGGCATTTCAATTTCCTCCAGCACGGTACGCACCGTCTTTCCCTTTTTCTGCGTCGAACTTACCTCGTCAAGCTTTTCCTGATAGCGACCTTCGAGTCTGAAAATATATGGCGCCTCAAAATACGGCGGTTCCTCGCTGTACTCAACCAAGACCAGATAATCAAGCTCTACATTGCTCCCGGAATTGAGAAGGTAGGCAGCGAGCATGACATCGAAAACGACTCCTCGCAAAGCAATCCCCTCTTTCTGAAAAAGATGCATGAGCATTTTGGCATCATAGACCACCTTTGGCTGGTGCTCATCTTCGAGAAAAGTACGGATACTTTTCTTATTCTCCTCATTCCAAATTATCGCCACGCTTTCTTCTGGCGAAGAAGAAATGTGAAGTGATTGCAGCCCGACCCCAAAAAGCGATGCTGTTTCCTTTTTGACTGAGAGCGCTACTTTTTTTCCGGCTATGTTCTTAAAAAATGTCGCAAGCTCTTCTTTCGTTTTTAATTCCTTTTCCTTCATCTTCCTCGACTTCGTCTCTTTGTGATTACTCTCCACGGCTTCGCTCCCAGAAAGACGCTTGATCAAGCTAAAAAACCCGAGTTCCTGAAACATCTTGGTCACCACGCTCTTGTCATAATCCTTGGCCACGCAGGCCAGCAAATCCAAACGTACCGGCGCTTCAAGATGAATGGTACCAAGCTCCTTCGAAAGAAAAGCATTCTTCTTATCAGCTATCAGCTTCTTCCGCACCGATTCTTTGACTTCGTCTAAGTGTTCATAAATATTCTCAAGGGTTCCAAATTTCTGCAAAAGATCAGTGGCTGTCTTCGCGCCTACACCAGTCACTCCGGGGATGTTATCCGATGAATCACCAGCCAAGCCCTTGTAATCCGGAATCTGCTTGGCACTAAAGCCATACTTTTTCTGTACCGCTTCTTCATCGTAGAGTGCGATATCCTTGATACCCTTGCGGAGCATGAAGACTTTAACATCTTCAGTGACCAACTGTAGTTCATCGCTGTCACCGGTCACAATAATCACTTGGACCCCTTCTTTCTCCGCTTGCCTCGCGAGTGTTCCGACACAATCATCTGCTTCATACCCTTCCTTTTCATAAATCGGGATATTGAAAGCCTGCACCAATTCTTTCACCCGTGGAATCTGTGCATAGAGATCATCGGGTGCGGCGGTACGAGTCGCCTTGTAGTCAGCGTACATGTCATCACGAAAGGTCGGCCCCTTCAAATCGAATGTGGCCGCGATATATTCTGGATGAAACTTTTCCAGTACCGACAGAAGGGTCATGGTAAAGCCATAGACCGCCTGCACGGTTTCACCATTTTTGGTCGTCAAAGGCGGCAAGGCATGATAGGCCCGGTGGATGAGCGCATTCCCATCAAGGAGGACCAAGATTTTTTTCTTCTTTTCCATAGAACAAGAGGGTGCTTTAGGAGTTTTCTTTCAGAGAAATTTCTCGCTCGGTTTCAGAAAGAGATTGTAGCGTAACGTCGATTCTTTTTTGAGGCAGCATATTAGAAATGCGTTCCGGCCACTCAAGAATCACCAGGCCTTCATCGTCAGCGCACCATTCGGCAAAACCGATCTCGCGAAAATCTTTTTCCTCTACCCGATAGGCATCAGCATGATAGATACGCCGTATACCAGTCGCGCTTGGCGCAGGCAGATCATACTGCTTCATGATAACAAATGTCGGACTGACATACGGCCGCTCGGCACCAAGGCTCTCAAGCAAGCCCTGTACCAAAGTCGTCTTGCCCGCGCCCAAATCTCCCTGTAAACAGAGAGTCGTCCCAGGAACAATTTCCCCTGCAAGCTTTTTTCCAAAAGCCCGGGTTTCTTCGGCAGAATGCGTCGTAGAGTACTGATCCATAATGATTTCATCCTATGCCAAATCAGGCCTTTTGGCCAGAAAGCGCCCTCAAGTTGACACGACGCCCAGTCTTTGGTACCTTTGACTACTTATCAATTTCAACCAACGAAGGCAGTATGTCCCTCACCCCCTCCCAGCAATTTGAAGAACTCCTCAAAAAGACCACTGCCCCATTGATTATTCTTCCTCAGTTCCCGAGCCGCGATGCTGTCGCCTCTGCTTTTGCACTCGCTTTTTTCCTGAAAAATGTCGGGAAAGAAGCCTTCGTTGCAGGAGAAAATATTACGGGAGACAAAGAAACGCTCGCCTTTATCGGTGAACCTGAAAATCTCCTGCCATCGATTACTGGGGCTCGAGATTTCGTCTTGTCGTTTAGTACCACACGCAACAAGATCATGAATGTCCGGACCGAGACCGGCGCTGATGAACTCCGTATTTACCTCACTCCAGAAAACGGCGCTATCGATCCACGAGACTTTTCTTTCATTCCGGCAAAATTCAAATTCGATCTCGCTATCGTCATCGGCTCTCCAGACAAGGAGCACCTCGGGAAAGTATATGAAGAAAATCCTGATATTTTCTACGAGCTTCCTATCATCAATATCGACAACCATTCCGACAACGAACTCTTTGGTCAGATAAACTTGGTTGATATCACCGCCTCCTCCACTGCCGAAATCTTGGCAGAGATTCTTGAAAAAAATACTCTCGGGAGCTTGGGAGAGAAGGAGAGCGAGAGCCTGCTTGCCGGCATCATCAGTGCCACAGAGAGTTTTCAGAAAAAAAATACCACACCAAAAGCGCTCCAGATCGCTTCACGGCTCATGGATAAAGGCGCCGATCAACAAAAGATCATCCGTTCGCTCTACAAGACCCAACCGCTCCATCTTCTCAAACTTTGGGGGCGTGTCATGGCCGGCGTCAAATGGAACGAAAGTCTCAAGCTTATCTGGGCCCTCGTCACTGTCGAAGACCTGGTTCAATCAAGAGCAGCCACTCCTGATCTACCACGAGTATTGGAAAAGATTCGCAGCAACTACTCTTCGGGTAACTTCTTCATGATTCTCTACCCAGAAAGCCACCTCCAGATAAAAGGCTTGATCAAGGCAGCAAACGGAGAAAGCTTGTCACTCCTCGCCGAGCGTTTCAAAGAAGGAGCTCTCCATGGTGATACACTCGAATTCACTCTTCCTGCCAACACCCTCGAGGAAGCTGAGCAGTTGGCGATTGCCAGATTGCAAGATCTTTTGATAACAAAGTAGATTTTCGAAACGATTTCCAAGAAACTGCCCACAGATGCTGGGCAGTTTTTTTGCTTACGCATCGAGAATTGCGCTACAATAGAAAGAGTTAAGCTATTTACTCTCTTCGTATGGTCAAGGTTGTTCATCAAGAACCGACGCATACCGTTTCTGACGAAAAAACTCAGGGCGTTCTCGATAAAATGCGTTCGCAGTCTATAGAAGAAACTACCGCTCGTACTGCAAGCGAGCTTGGCATGCGCTACCTCGATCTTTCTATCTTCCCTCTTGACCAAGAAGCAGTGCTCATGCTCTCGGAGGAGGATTCGAAACGCCTGGGAGCGGTCATCTTTCAGAAAGAACGTCCAAAGCTCCGTGTCGCCATCACTGATCCAAAGAATGCTGAGGCCCTGGAGTTCTTCGATACCTTTGCCAAGAGCCATGACCTAGAAGCTGACTTCTTTCTTGTTTCACAACCATCACTCGAAAAAGTTTGGATGGAGTACGAAAAGAAACCTTTGATCGAAAGTCTCGACTTCATGCACGTTTCTCTTTCTGGCCCTGACCTCGAAAAATTTGAACAAGATTTCGGAGACCTCTTACAGCTGAACAAAGATTCTTCCAGCATTCCTACTTCCCGCATTTTGGAAATCATTCTCGCCGGTGCTTACAAACTCCGCTCAAGCGATATCCACTTCGAGCCTTTCGGAGAAAATGTTCGTCTGCGCTACCGTATTGATGGCGTCTTACAAGAAGTCGGGAACCTTCCTAAGTCCGTCTATCAGTTAGCGCTTTCCCGAGTGAAGATGATGGCGAAAATGAAAATCAATATTCGCAATCGTTCTCAAGATGGTCATTTTTCTGCAGAACTCGGAGAGCACCACATCGATATCCGCGTCAACATCATTCCTGGCAATAACGGCGAAAGCATCAACATGCGGCTCCTCACTGGCGAAGAAGCCTTTGTGCCAGTCGAAGAACTCGGGCTTCGCGGTCGGGCGTACGATGAAGTGAAACGACAAATCGAAAAGCCTTTTGGCATGATCCTAAATACCGGACCAACGGGTTCCGGAAAAACGACCACTCTCTACAGCCTTTTGAATAGCGTGAATGATAAATCACTCAAGATTATTACCATCGAAGATCCGATAGAATACGTGCTTCCCGGTATCGTTCAGACAGAAGTCTCCAAAGACAAAAACTACACCTTCGCGCAAGGACTGCGCGCTATCGTCCGTCAGGATCCTGACGTTATCTTGGTGGGAGAAATTCGTGATGAGGAAACAGCTGATATCGCGATTAACGCAGCGCTCACCGGTCACTTAGTTTTCTCCACTCTTCACACCAATAGCGCCGCCGCATCGATCGCTCGTCTCCTGGAACTCGGATCGAAACCATCATCCATTGCTACGGGCGTGACTATCTTTATCGCCCAGCGCTTGGTACGCATCCTCTGCCCCAAGTGCAAAGTGGCCTATGCTCCGGCCCAAAAAACCGTTGATGCTATCAAAAAAATTCTCTCTTTCATTTCGCCAAAGGCAGGAGTCAAGGTTCCGGATGATATCCCCACCCTCTACAAACCTGTGGGGTGCAGTGAGTGTAACTTAAACGGTTACCGAGGCCGTAAAGGTATTTTTGAAGTCTTTCCCGTCAATGAAAAAATGGCTGGACTTATTTCTGATGGAGCGCTCGAAAACGAAATTCGCAAAGCAGCGATAGAAGATGGCATGCTCACGATGAGCCAGGATGGGATACTGAAAGTCATCGACGGTATCACCACCATGGATGAGGTTTGGAACAGCGCCGGCAAAGAAGAATCCCTCCAAAGCCTCTACGATGACATCCTTTCCGATGTTGGTATCCAAGAAACTCTTGAGAAAAGCGGCGGTCGCGGAAAATAGTAATAGGAATCTCCAAACAAAAAACCTCTCCGAGATGGAGGGGTTTTTCTATCGCTACTGCTTCAGCTGTAGACAAATCCTCAAGCATGGGAGCACGAGGAAAGGAAAAGTGTCGAGGTATAGCGCAGCCGAAACCACCCTACCCGGATCTTGGCAACAGTTCCCGTGATTGAGGATAAAAGATAGAAATCCCCAATTGTCTACATGTGAAGCAGTCCTATCGAAATAGGCGGACTTGTTTTTTAAGCGACCCCTGATAATAGCATGTCTTTGAATCTTTGTCAACTAGTGCTATACTGAAACTGTAGTAAACGTCACTTTTTCCCTTATTCAAGCATTTATTCCTATGATTCACGCTGAAACTTCTTCCCCTCTAGAGCCAGAAAAGGCTGCTGAAGATCAGAACCTGGATAACACCCTTCGGCCACAAAATTTCGGAGAATATATTGGCCAGGACAAGATCAAGCGCCATCTCGATATCTTTATTCAAGCCGCCAAGAAACGCTCTGAAAATATTGATCACGTGCTTCTCTATGGTCCAGCAGGACTCGGAAAAACAACTCTTGCTCACATCATCGCCAAAGAAATGGGTGTCGGTATCAAGGTGACTTCGGGACCGGCCATCGAAAAAGTAGGTGACCTCGGCTCTATCCTCACTAATCTCGAACCCGGTGACGTCCTCTTTATTGATGAAATTCACCGACTCAATAAAATGATCGAAGAAGTCTTGTATCCAGCCATGGAAGACTACAAACTCGATATCATCATCGGCAAAGGACCAGCCGCCCGAACCATCCAGCTTGATCTCCCCCGCTTCACCCTGATTGGTGCCACTACCAGACTGGGATCGCTTTCCAATCCCCTGCGCAATCGCTTTGGCTCGACTCACAGACTAGAATTCTACACTCCGGAAGATATCGAAAAGATCGTAAAGCGCTCCTCGGGTATTCTTGGTATTGGTCTCGATGTATCAGGAGCAGAAGAGATTGCCAGAAGTAGCCGCCAAACTCCCCGCGTGGCGAATCGCATTTTGAAACGCGTCCGCGATTATGCGGAAGTAAAAGATGTCCCTACCATTTCCGGGGACCTTGCCCGTGAAGCGCTCGATCTGTACGAAATTGACCATCTCGGTCTCGAACCAACTGACCGTCACATTCTTCACACCCTCATCCATAAGTTCAAAGGTGGTCCCGCCGGTATCCAGGCACTCGCGGCCGTTACTGGCGAAGAGATACAGACCATCGAAGACGTCTACGAACCGTACTTGATCCAGCTCGGATTCCTGGCTCGCACTCCGCGTGGCCGCGTCGTCACAGAACATGGTTACAAGCATCTCGATATAGCGATGCCAAAAAATCATCAAGAAAAATTATTGTAGGCATCATCGGGCGATGATACAATAACGAGGTCAACAAAAAATATTCCCTATGCGTTTTGTTTTTGGTCTTCTCTATACGTTTCTTTTTTTGAGTTTCGTCATCACTGGGTTGTTTGTTGTTTTTCATTTACTCCGTTACTCCCTCAACCGTAAGGTAGCTCTGTTTGGCACTCTTCTTTTTATGAGCGTTCTCGGTATACTTTTGTTTACGAATGCTCTTCTCTTTTTTTCACTCCCACTCGAAGAAATGCTGCCTCTTCAATCGTCATTCTAAAGACTATGTCTCCTTCCACGCCACTTGGCCGCCACCACTTTCAGGGGCAACATGAAAACGAGACCGTCCTCCGGATTATTCACCGTCACTGGTTCAATATTGTTATGCATCTTGGGATGGTACTCCTCCTCTCTTTCTTCCTTATGGGAAGCATTGCCTTTCTCCCAACCCTTTTCCCAGAAGCTCTCACTGAAGAAAATTGGCCGTTCTTTCTCTTTGTTCAAAATACTCTTCTTCTTTTTATTTGGCTCTACAGTTTCTTGGTCTGGATTGATTACTACTTTGATGTCTGGATTATTACCAACGAACGCATTGTGAATATTGAGCAAAGAGGACTTTTCACTCGTCGTATTAGCGAGCTTCGTTTTTCTCGCGTCCAAGATGTGACGAGCTCCGTCAATGGCCTCATCCCAACTATCCTCAATTTTGGCGATGTCTATGTACAGACCGCTGCCGAAGAAGAACGCTTTACCTTTCGTCAGGTCGGCGATCCTTTCGCTGTCAAAGATCATGTCATGACGCTTTCTCGTCAGGCCGCCCAAGACGACATACGCGACATGGCAACAGTCTTCAACAAAAAACGGTAAGTCTTTTCTTTTTTTGAAAATTCCGATAGAATACTTCTTGATCTAAGCACCATTCAAGCCCTTGGTTTCTGGATGCAGTTCGCGAAAGAGCTGCGGAGCGCAGTAAGCCGTACTAATAAAAGTACGGTGTCGCGCACCGTAAAGCTCTGACAAAGAAATGCGCCAGAAATCAAGGGCGCTACAAACACTATGTCAGGACACTCACACTGGGCTACTACCCATCGCCAAAAAGGATTGAACGATGCCAAACGCGCTGCTGTTTTTACCAAGTATGGACGCAATATCATCATCGCGGCTGCCGCTGGTGGCGGAAATCCCGATAACAACTACTCACTCAAGATGGCTATTGATGCCGCCAAAGCCGTCAACATGCCCAAAGACAATATCGATCGGGCTATCAAACGCGGTACCGGCGAACTGAAAGACGGCGCCAAAATCGAGGAGCTCACCTACGAAGCCTACGGTCCCGGCCAAGTCGCCCTCCTCATTGAGACCGCTACCGACAACAAGAACCGCACCGTCAGTGAAGTGAAGAGTATCCTCACAAAGGGCAATGGAAAATTCGTTCCCACCGGCGCTGTCAGTTTCATGTTTCGTCGCGTTGGCCTCATTACTTTTTTACTCGAAAAACATTCTGCCGAAACTCTAGAGACGGAAACGCTCGAATCCGGTGCTGATGATTTTTTCACTACCGACGAAGTGTTTGTCGTCATCACCGCTATTGATAAGCTCCAGTCTGTTGAAGAATACTTCCGCGGCAAGAATCTTGTGTGCGAGAGTGCCGAGCTTGGCTATGTCCCGTCACAAATGGCTACCCCTGCTGAAAACGATCTGCCTGCTTTAGAAAAACTCCTCGAAACCTTGGATGATCATCCTGATGTTCAGCGCGTCTGGGACAACCGCGCCTAGTCTTGGCGACTTTTGAAAAACTCTTTTATGAGAATTCTCGGTATTGATCCCGGCACCGCAACGGTGGGCTGGGGCGTAATAGAGAGTGTGGGCGGGAAAACAACTTCCATTGCTTTTGGACATATCAGTACCGACAAAGAACTAGCGCCAGAAAAACGCTTGGCAGAAATTGCCGACGATCTGAAGGCTATTATCAAACGCTATAAACCAGAGGAAGCCGCGGTCGAAGAATTGTTCTTCTTTAAGAATCAAAAAACCATTATTTCTGTTGCCCAAGCTCGCGGCGTTATCCTCTTGACTTTAGAGAATTTACGTGTTAGTATTTTCGGTTACACTCCGCTCGAAGTGAAACAGGCGTTGACAAATTATGGGCGAGCCGATAAGAGTCAGGTACAATTGATGGTGAAGGCTCTTTTGAAACTCCCCTCAATACCAAAACCAGACGACACCGCAGATGCCCTCGCCATTGCCCTGTGTCATGCGAGCCGAAGAAAAATGGAAGCGATCAAAAACTCCTAGTTATTTCGTGATTTTTATCACTCATACTCTATGTCCTACCATCCACTCATCAACTTTATTGTGGAGCAGGGAGTACCACTCCAAACCGTGGCCCTTCTTTTGATGTTACCCATCGTCGTGACCTTGGTTGCTTTTTTTCGTCAGGTTATTGGGATCAAGGCCTTTGGCATCTACACCCCCTCCATCATCACCTTTGCCCTCCTCGCCTTTGATCCCAATGGCATCAAATACGGCATCGCTATCTTCGTCTCGGTCATCCTCGTCGGGACACTGTCTCGCCTCCTCATGAAACAGTTCCGACTCCTCTATCTTCCCCGCGTCGCCATCACCGTTTCTATTGTGTCACTCGCTATTCTCGGTGTCCTCGTTATCGGAGGTATGTATCGTCGCACTGGACTGGCCGCTGTTTCGATCTTTCCGCTCCTCATCATGATCACGCTGGCGGAGAAATTCGTCGCGACTCAGATCGAGAAAGGAAGCAAGATCGCACTTGTTCTCGCTGTCGAAACACTCATCATCTCCGTTGTTGGTTACTACCTTATCAGTTGGGATTTCCTCACGACGCTGGTGCTCCATTTCCCATGGATTATTCTTTTCACTTTTCTTATCAACTTCTCGCTTGGTAAGTGGACCGGTCTCCGTATTACCGAATTTCTCCGCTTCCGGAAAATTATTCGTCACCTTCAATAGACAATCACTTGTCCATTGATTTCTTTTTTGTTTTCTGTCTTGTATGTTCGATTTCCTCAAAAAAAGTGGGTTGCTCCTCGGCATGAATGCCCGGAATTTGGAGTACATCCGACCGAATAACCGCAAGCGCGGGATGGAGATCGCTGACAACAAGCTGCTCTGCAAACGTCTCCTGAAAAAAAACAACCTCGGTGTCTCAGCCCTCATTGCGAAGATAAAGACCCATGAGGAGCTCGAGCAGTTTGATTGGAATTCACTCCCTAGTAGTTTTGCCTTGAAACCAAACCGTGGTTTTGGCGGTGAGGGCATCATCGTTGTCTACGCCAAAAAGAAGGGTCGTGAGGACGCCTGGGTCAAAGCCAATGGCTCTATCATTACTGTCGAAGACCTGAAATCACATATTAGAAACATTCTTGATGGCTCGTTTTCTTTGGCCAACACACCGGATATCGCCTTTTTCGAAGAACGCCTCACACTCTTGAAACTTTTTAAACCGTACAGCTACAAAGGTATTCCCGATATCCGTGTTATCGTTTTCAATCATGTGCCTGTCATGGCTATGCTCCGCCTACCGACCAAGGCCTCTGATGGCAAAGCTAATCTCCAGCAAGGAGCCATCGGTGTCGGTATCGACCTTGCTACCGGTACTACTACGACTGCCATCATCGGCAAGGGTCACTTGATCGAATATGTCCCTGATACACGACTGGTGCTCTCTGGTATCAAGATCCCCTATTGGAAAGAAATTTTACGCATGTCCGTCGAAGCACAGACGCTTTCAGGTCTGGGATTTCTTGGCGCCGATATTGCTATCGACCGCGATCGTGGACCGGTTATCTTGGAGCTCAACGCTCGGCCAGGACTCTCCATCCAGCTCGCTAACTTGGCCGGGCTGAAAAGCCGCCTCAAGCGAGTAGCTGGACTGAAAATCAAGTCAACGGAACGTGGCATGCGCGTGGGACAAAATCTTTTCGGCGGAGAAATCGAGGAGGAAATCGAGGAGCTTTCTGGTAAACGCGTTATTGGAGGCGTTGAAAAAGTAAAGCTAATTGGAAAGGATGGCAAAGAAATTGAAGTCGAGGCCAAAATCGACACCGGGGCCGACTCCACCTCTATCGATATTACATTAGCAAAGGAGCTCGGATTTGAAGATGTTCTTAAGACATTCGAAGAAAAAATAGCTGGCCGTGATATAGTGAACGAACTCTCCAAGGAAGAACGTGAAAAACTTTTTAAAGATATTCCGGATCTTGCAGATACCTTCTCTGTCAAATCGTCTCACGGACATTCTTATCGTCCAGTGATTCTCGTCACGCTTACTATTGATTCTGTTACAATGCCTGCTAAAGTTTCTTGCATTGACCGTGGGCACCTTACATATCCTGTCATCATAGGAAGAAAACATTTGAGAAAATTTCTCATTGATATCAACAAATAATTTCTCATTCCCTTTTATACACCTGCCGTCTAAGTTGATTTTAAACTTTTGAATAAAAGTATGACTGTAAAAGAATATATTAGAAACATCAAGCACGGAGGGTTTAAATCATTCCTGAAGAAGACCGTGGAACTTGGTATTCAAATAAAAATGATTGAGGAAGGTGGGGTCCCTATCCTGAAACTTGAGTATGGAGGAAGAGCTATTTTTTGTTATAAAAGGAATCTTCCTATCTATAAAAGAATGGGAAACCTCACAACAAATAAAGAAGTTACGAAAACCGTTCTCAATGCCTCAAATATAAAGACGCCTAAAGGACTTACAGCCACTTCTCTCCAAGAAGCCCTCAGACTTGTCCAAGAAAGGAAGCTCAAATATCCTCTTATCTGCAAACCTGTTGATGGCTCCTTAGCAAAAGGGGTGACCTGGGATATTGCTTCTCCTCAAGAACTTCGTGTCGCCATAGCTCACGCCAAAGGGGCATATGGAAAGCGCCCACGGGTCAGATTCCTTATCGAAGAAATGTTCGTTGCGAATGAATACCGCGTCTTAGTGTTTCAAGGAAAGGTTCTTTCGTGTGTACAGAAAATTTCTGCAGGGATAACTGGCGATGGAGCTTCTACTATAGAAGAGCTTATTAAACGCTTCGATGCTGAAAGACTTCCTGGTTTCGAAATTAAACTTGATAAAACTGCAAAAGAGACTCTGCGACTTCATTCACTGACTCTCAAATCGGTTCTTCCGAAAGGGCATTTCTTCAAACTCAGAAACAATCTCAATATGTCTGACGGTGGAAGGGCCATTGAACGCACAAAGGAAATGCATCCTCATTTTAAAGATATATGTGCACGGGCCATTGAAGCTGTTGGTCTCACCTATGGGGGCATAGACTTCTTCGCTCATGATATTTCTTCAGCCAAAAGTGACTACGTTATCATTGAAATTAACCCCAATCCCTTCTACAACATGCACGAGAAGCCGCTCGTAGAAGGTAAAGGCATCGATGTTTCGAGTGAAATTCTTAAAAGCATCTTCCCTAAACTCAAGACTCGATAAAAAAACTCTCAGCCTCTCCTGTGCTCGCTGAGTGAGACTTCCAATTTTCCTTTTTTTGTGATATACAATAGAGATACTTCCCTTGATTACTCTATGAAATTTTTTCACAGAAAACGCCAAGTTCCAGGCCTTGATAAGCCAAAAAATCATATCTGGAGAACACTCTTCCGAATAGGAATGATCGTTTTTGGCATTGGCTTTGTGGTAGTTGGCTCTATCTTTGCCTATATTGCCAAAGATCTCCCGAATACCGGCGAAATCAGCAAGCGTGCCATCGTAGAATCAACCAAAATCTATGACCGCACCGGGACCCACCTTCTCTATGAGGTGCATGGCGAGGAAAAACGTACGATTATCCCTTTTTCTGACATGCCGGATGTTATTAAGTACGCCACCATTAGCCTCGAGGATCAGGATTTCTACAGCCACCACGGCATCAAGATTACCTCCATCATTCGATCCATTTTAAACGACATTATCACCCTTGAGAAGTCTCAGGGAGGATCGACCATCACACAGCAGTTTGTCAAAAACTCTCTCCTCACCAACGAAAAAACTCTCACGCGCAAGATCAAGGAGGTTATTCTCTCTATCGAAATGGAGACGAAGTTCTCCAAGGACGAAATTTTGGCCATGTACTTAAATGAAATCCCGTACGGTTCCAATGCCTATGGTATTGAGGCGGCTGCTCAGACCTTTTTTGGCAAACCGGCTCGAGAGCTCACCCTTGATGAGGCGGCTCTTATTTCTGCCCTTCCTCAGGCCACAGCTTACTATTCTCCTTATGGATCTCACCTCGATGCCCTCGTTGGGCGTAAAGACTACGCACTTCGTACCATGATGAAGCTCGGGTATATCACTGAAGAACAAGCCAATACCGCTATTGAGACCCCAACTCTCGACAAGATCCTCCCTCAAAAAGACATCATCGCCGCACCGCATTTTGTCATGTATATCAAAGATTACTTACAGCAAAAGTATGGCGATCAGGCTGTAGAACAGGGCGGTCTCAAGGTTATCACCACCCTCGACTGGGAAAAACAAGAGGCTGCTGAACAAGCTGTCCGAGAAGGCGCCGCCAAAAATATCCGATGGAAAGCCTCTAATGCTGCTTTGGTAGCTATGGATCCAAAAACTGGTCAGGTACTCGCCATGGTTGGTTCCAAAGACTACTTTGATGACTCTATCGATGGTAACGTGAATGTCGCTATCCGTGATCGTCAGCCAGGATCATCCTTCAAGCCCTACGTCTACCTGACGGCTTTCACTAAGGGCTACCTTCCTGAGACGATGCTCTACGACGTTGATACTGAGTTTGAAACCGCCGAGGGAAAAAGTTATGCCCCAAAAAACTACGATGGGAAGGCCCACGGGCCACTCCCTATGATGAAGACTCTCGGAGGCTCACTCAATATACCAGCCGTAAAAACCCTCTATCTTGTAGGAGTCAATGATGCCATCACCTTGGCTAAGAACCTCGGTATTAGCGGCTTGAATGATCCATCGCGCCTAGGACTCTCTCTCGTACTCGGCGGCGGCGAGGTACGGCTTCTTGACCATGTCGGGGCCTATAGCACGCTTGCTACCGGTGGTATCAAACACGAAAAAACAGCTATTCTCCGCATCGAAAGCGCGCAAGGAGAAACCCTCGAGGAATTTAAGGCCACCCCCGGGGAACGAGTAGTTGAAGAAAAATATGTCGCCATGCTTGATTCTGTTCTTTCTAACAATGAGAATCGGGCCTGGGTTTTTGGGGAAAACAGTCCTCTCCGCTTTGATAATCGCCCCGTAGTAGCAAAAACTGGTACCACCAACGAGTTCCGTGATGGCTGGACCATGGGATATACTCCCTCACTTGCTGTCGGTGTCTGGGCCGGAAATAACGACAATGCCGCTATGGTAGAAGGGGCAGACGGCGTCAATGTAGCCGCTCCCATCTTTCGAGCCTTCCTTGATAAAACCCTCGTCAATTACCCTATTGAAGAGTTTCCAAAATACAACCCTGACGATGAGATTGGTGACGGAGAAGGCAAGACAAATAAACCCATGCTCGCTGGAAAATTGGAAGTAGAAAAAGACCTAGAAGTCTGTGAGATTCCTGATGAGGATGACAAATACTGTATCGCCAATAAATACTGTCGTGACAAGGATAAGGATAAAAAAGATTTCGTCAGTGATCACGATATCCTCTACTACGTGAATCGTGATGACCCTCGTGGTCCTATCCCTGGGAAATCCAGCCGTGATGCTCAGTATGAAAACTGGGAAAAGGGCGTGGAAAATTGGTACGAGAAACAAAAAGGAGTTGTCGTAGGCGATGCTCCAGATGAGGAGTGTAAGGCGGACGATTTCAGTGATTACAAACCAAAAGTGACTCTCACTACTCCTGGTAGCACTAATTCATCCTCCGTGACACTTAGCGTTGATACCGATGCTCCGTATGGCGTCGACAAAGTAACCTACTACGTCAACGATAGCGAGGTGGGTTCAAGTGGGAGCAGCCCTTACTCTGTAGGCTATTCTATCCCTTCCGATAAAAACAACTCTACCCTAAAAATCAAAGCGAAGCTTCGGGATGATAATGGCAATGAAGTAGAGACAACAAAAGACCTCTCTGTAAGCTACTAGTCTCTTCCCATCTTTATTTCTTCTATAGCTTCATCCCCTAACAGGGTGTTCATTTTTTCTTTCAGCCGATCTCGCTCGAGCCAAATCTCATTCCCCCAGAGAGAGCTTCGGGCTGAAAGGAAGAGTTTTTTTTCTTTGTAGAAGGTAGGAATAATATTTTCACCTCCCCGAATACCATACTCTTCTACCAGAACTTTTTTCGCAATATGGAAAACTGTTTTTTCATCAAGAACTCCCTGGTGGCGCTCTTGCCTCTCAGGTACGGAATGTTTTTTTGACAGAAGATCCTTCAGATTTCGCATACCCTGTTACTTGCGAATAGGCATCATAATATAGAGGGAGTGGGTATCAGGATTTTCTTCCGTATCTATCATACGAAGAGCTGCTGGCGTCGTGGCATTATTAGCACAAAAGAGTACCTTCTCACTCGAAAGAGCGTTTATTCCCTCCAGAACATACCGTGGATTAAACACTATGGTGAGAGGCGTCTCGCCTCCTTGAATATACCCCACTGAAAGCACCGTCTTATTTTCTCCAATATCCTGCGATCGCGACAGAAAAGTACATGTTTTATTCTCCCCATCAAATACGAGGGCTATCTCCCCAGAGCTATAGGAAGAAAGTGTTCCCGCTATTTTTACTGCTCGTTGAAGTTCTTGTTTATTAAAAACAACCTGGAGCGAGAACTCTTTCGGTATAATCTGATGATAATCAGGATATTTCCCATTAATCACTCGAGAAATAATCTCCACTCCATCTACGTTAAAAAATATCTGATTTTCCTCTAAAGCCACTTTTACTTCGAGGCTTTCCGGAGTAATAACTCGTACCAATTCATTCAAAACTGTATTTGGGATAATAAGTGACTGATTTTCAGTTAAAAAACTCCCCCAGTTAGTATTTTTATCTTTCAAAACAATACTTTCTTCTGCTAGACGGAAACTATCCGTGGCAGCTATACAAAGCATATCTTCAGAAAATGAGATACAGGCTCCAGTAAGCTCAAGGCGAGCCTCATTCACACTCACACAAAACAAAACCCGTGAAAGAGCATTTTTTAAGTCCTGAGCAGGAAGAGTACACTGATACTCTTTTTTATATTGAGGAATAATAGGAAAATCCTTCCCATCCATCCCCTTAATACGTATCTGATACCCTGTACTCACTACCTTTAAATGCTGATTCTCCTCTTCAAGATCAAGAATATCTCCACTTGGAAGGTTATAAATAAAATTGCTCAGTATTTTCGCTGGTACTGTTATTCTTCCCTCCTTTTCTATTTTTACTCCCACAGAGGCAATTACCCCTATTTCAAGATTAGTAGCTGATATTTTCAACCTCCCCTTCTCTGTTTCAATAAGAAAATTACTCAGTATCGGGAGGGTGGTTTGTTTTCCCACTACCCGCTCAAGATAAGAAAGGGCTCGAGCAAAGTTTTCTTGGGTACAGGTGACTTTCATAAGGGTTCTTCTCTAAGAATTAATCTTCTTTTTATATACTTTAAGAGTTTTATTATGATTAAGGTTGTGGATATCTGGATAAGTCTTAATAAGACTGTAGGAGAGGGATATTTTCAGGGGGAAGGATATTTTTTGGAGAGAGTAGAGTAGAGAATAAGGAAGGTTATATGGAAGGATGGGAAAGGAATTTTTATTTTATACACAGAGTACTTCTTTTTACCCTCAGGTTATACAGCCTTTTTATAGGGTTATACAAGGTTGTACACTTTTAGGAGTAGTAAATTTTCTCTTTGAGGGTATGGAGCTCTTCTTTAAGACGGATGTTGGTTTCTTTTTGAGAGTCTATTTTTTCAAAAGCGTGTAAAGCGGTGGTGTGATCTCTCCCCCCGAGGAGGTCCCCAATAGTAGAGAATGGGATCCCAAGTTCCTGACGGAGGAGGAACATCATGACCTGGCGCGGGTGAGCTACCTCTTTCTTGCGTCCCTTTTTTATCAAATCTTCCTTAGTAACGTTGTAAAATTCAGTAATAACACTGAAAATGTCTTCAGTCTGGAGGCTTTTCTTGTTATTTTCAATGAGCTCGGAGAGGATTTTTTGAGTATTTTCCATAGATGGGGGCATCTTGTGGAATTCACAATACGCCACGACACGATTGAGCGCGCCTTCCAGTTCTCGAATGTTCTGAGAGGCATTTTCTGCAATAAATCGTATAGCAGGAGAGTCCATAATGAAGCCTTTTTCTGTGAGCTTAGACTCTAGAATAGCGATGCGGGTCTCAAGTGTTGGGCGGCTGATGTCTGTAATCATACCCCCTTCAAAACGTGAACGGAGACGATCTTCCAGAGTAGGAATGGCTTTTGGGGGTCGATCGCTTGAGATAACTACCTGCTTGTTGATTTGGTAGAGGGCATTAAATATATGAAAGAATTCATTTTGAGTTTTTTCTCTACCAGAAAGAAACTGAACATCATCAATAATAAGGAGGTCCATTTGTTGATAGTACTCCTTAAACTTATCAATCTTCTGGTTTTTGATAGAGTCAACGAGTTCGGTGGTAAAGCGCTCAGAGGTAATATACTTGATGCGTTTTTCAGGATCATTTTTTACGACCTCATTTCCAATAGATTGGAGCAAATGGGTCTTCCCTAAGCCTACCCCGCCATAGATAAAGAGCGGATTGTAGGACATGCCGAGATTTTGTGAAACAGCATAGCAGGCAGCACGAGCGAGCTCATTATTTTCGGCTACAATGAAATTTTCAAAGGTATAGCGACTATTTAAATTTGTTTCGTGGAATACGGTTGTATCGTGAGGGGTAGTACCAAAGGATGGTTTTTCAATAATTTTTTTCCGAACAAATCCAGCGGTTCCTTCAGGGGCCTTTACGGCATCAATATTTTTTACGGAATCCATCGAATAGCCAGCCGTTTTTTCTGGAGCCAGAATACAGTGGATCTCTCGAATATTGGGATCAAAACTTCTTAACGCTTTTAAAATATAATGATTGTACTTATTTTCAAGCCACTCTTTCGCAAAGCCATTGGGGACGCCAATAGTGATACTCCCATCTTGATTTTTGATGATACTGGTATTTTTGAACCAAGTAACAAAATTCGCCTTAGAAATAGAAAGCTCTATTTGGCCTAAAACAGCCCTCCAAAGCTCTTCATTGGTCATAGTGGGAAAGTTATCAACAGTGAAAACCATTATAGCACGCTACAATGGGTGGAGCGAGGCAGAAAAGGGCTAAAAAGTGGATAAGCAGTGGATAAGTGAAGAAAAGAGCGGTGTTATCAAGTGAAGATTGACTTCTTTTCTTTTTCTGGTACACTGGACAAACGTTTCATAAGACTAATTTATAGCCCTGAGTATGTCGAAGAAAACATACCAACCAAAAAGCCGAAAACGTTCTCGTCGCCACGGGTTTCTTAAGCGTATGAATACCAAGGGTGGGCAGGCGATTATTACTCGTCGTCGGCGTCAGGGACGAAAGAAGCTGACTACAGCCTAATTTTCCTTTATTAGAGGGATTTTTAGCAATTTTCACCCTAGCTTATTCGAAGAGAAGAGCAGCTATGCTGAAAAAAAGCCTCCGTCTCCAGACAATCGAAGAGTTTGAAAGGGTGTTTCGTCAAGGGAAACCTCTTTTTTTTGGTGCTCTTGCCTGTAAAATAGCCAAAAACGACCTTGATCACATCCGTCTGGGGTTTTCTTTTGGTAAAAAACATATAGAAAGTGCCGTTGCGAGGAATCGTCTGAGGAGAGTCCTCTCGGAAGCTCTTTTTTTAGCTCTTCCTGAGCTAAAGGTGCTGGGAGTGGATATCGTTTTCTTTACAGTCAAAAAGCTTCCAGAGGGAGATTCTCCGTCCGTTGCCTCAATAGTCAAAAGCGTTGTAGAATACATAAATCAGTAAGCATCTATTTTTATGGGAGATATATTTCACTCCTTTATTTACCAGCCGGTCTACAATGTCTTGGTATTTTTCTATAATACCGTTCCGGGACATGACTTTGGTGTGGCTATCATTCTGACCACCCTTTTTATTAAAACGCTTTTTATCCCCCTCTCTAAGAAGCAAATTGAATCTCAAAAGAAGATGCAAGAGCTTCAGCCGAAGTTGAAAGAGCTGCAAAAGAAGTATAAGGATGATAAAGAGCAGCAAACGAAGGCTATTATGGCCTTCTATAAGGAAAATAAAGCCAATCCTTTTAGCGGTTGCCTCCCCCTTATTATCCAATTAATAGTGCTCATTGCTATCTATCGGGTCATTATTAACATCTCCGAAGCAGGGTTTACTATCAATGCCGCTGATCTTTATACATTTATCAGTGATCCAGGCTCTGTGAAGCACCTTTTCTTGAATTTTGTTGATCTGACAAAGCCAAACTATGTACTGGCGTTTCTTTCGGCTATTGCGCAGTATTATCAGACAAAAATGCTGTTTCAAAGCAAAAAAGAGGATACAACCCCTCCTCCTTCCGATGAGCCAGACTTTGCCACTATAATGAACAAGCAGATGCTCTATCTTGGCCCTGGAATTACCTTTTTCATCGGTGTTACCTTCCCGGCAGCCCTCGCTCTCTACTGGCTTTTCTCCACCCTGTTCATGATTTTTCAACAAATGGTTATTTTCAAGCCAAAAAAGGTTCTATGAGCAATACTTCCCAAGATATAATTCAATCTATAGTAAAAGAGCTTATTGAAGGGATGGGCTTTGCTGCTGATGTGACTGTTTCCCCTCTAAAATCCCCTCAGGAGGGCTTCTTATGTTCTGTACGAGTAGCAGAGGGTCAAAACTTCCTCATCGGGCAGTACGGGATGAATTTGGCTGCTTTGCAGCACTTGACACGGATTCTTGTGCGAAAAAAGCTTCAAGAGAAATTAGATATTATCGTTGATATTAATGACTACTTCGCTGAAAAGAAACAGATTTTAGAAAGAGAGGCTACCCAAGCTCTTGAAGAGGCGTTGCAGAACAATATTTCTGTCGCTTTACGCCCTATGCTTCCCTATGAACGGAAAATCGTCCACGCCTTCCTTTCTGAGAATAACAGTGTTATGACTGAAAGCGTTGGAATGGGGGAAGAAAGAAAAGTGATGGTGCGCCCAAAGCCTATCGGAGCTGAGTAAAGTCGGTTATTTTGCCATGACAAGTGTTGAGTATGGTATTGGCAAGGAAAATTGCATATAACGTCGTTTTAAATTCCTTTTTAAAGGTTTTTTCAACCGTGGCGCTCTCTCTCCTTTCTATCCGTCTTATGACGGGGTACTTGGGACAGGAAGGTTTCGGAAAGTATGCCACTATTCTCGCCTTTTTTGCTTTTTTTACAGCGATTGCTGATCTCGGCCTTGGTTCGGTAACAGCACGTGAGATTTCCAGGGAAGGCGCTAACGAAGGGGAAATTTTGGGGAATGTGGTTGCTCTTCGTATGACCGCCTCTCTTCTCCTCCTTCTCCTCCTTCTCCTCTCGCCGATAGTAATATTTTCCTTCGATTACTCGTTTGATGTTGAAGTAGGGATTCTTATTGCGGCTTTGGCCACCGTGTTTTCTACCCTTTCATTTGTTTTAAATGGTATTTTTCAAAAGAACCTCGCCATGGATCGGGTGGCTATGGTTGAATTTTTGGGAAAGCTCCTCCAAGTCGGCCTGATTGTGCTTATTGTTCGAGAAGATTGGGGGTTTCTTCCTATCGCCTGTACGCTCATTGTCTCGCTCTCGTTTAATGCCATTACGGCTTTTGTTTTGAGTCGTCGTTACGCCACATTTCGCCTGCGCTTTGATATCGCTTTTTGGAAAAAATTCCTAAAGAATTCTTTCCCTATGGGGGTGACAGCGATTATTACCTTCGCCTATTTCAAGATGGACACCATCCTCCTGTCCCTGCTTCAGTCCAATGCTCATGTAGGCATCTACAATGTTGCCTATAAGATTATGGAAAATCTCATCTTCTTCCCAGCGATGCTGGCGGGTCTTATTCTCCCTCTTCTTTCCAGATTCATCTTTACGCAGAGAGCGCGCTTTGTTGAAATCGCTGACAAGACCTTTAAAGTGTTTTGTATCATCATCGTTCCTATTATTACGGGTACGTGGTTCCTGGCTCCGGATATCATCGCTATCGTGTCCGGCTCTGGGTTCCAGGAATCGGTGTCTGTGCTTCGAATTCTTATTTTTGCTCTCGGGTGGATCTTCTTTGGAAGTTATTTCAACATGCTCCTAGTGGTAGGAAATGCCCAGAAGAAGCTCATGCAGACACTTCTTTTTGCGGCGGTTTTTAATATCGCTCTCAATCTCTTCCTCATCCCCCGTTATTCCTATATTGGAGCAGCGAGCACGGCTCTTATGACCGAAGCTTTAGTCGTCTTTCTGACAGGATTCCTCACGTATCGGTACGTGAAGTATGTTCCTTCGTTTGAAAATATAAAGCGCATTTTACTTTCAGGAGCAGTCATGGCGGTGGCGCTTTTTTTCCTCGAGCCTTACTCTTTTCTTCTTTCCGGTATCGTCGGTGTCGCTGTCTACGTCGGGATGCTTTGGCTTACCAAGGCCGTGAACCCTGATGAAATTGCGAGCCTCTTTCAAAAAGAACAAAAACTCCCTCTTTCTGAAGCTGAGCGTATAGAAACGCTCGTTCCTTAGACGCTTTGCCTAATACTTTTCGTATGTCGACTTCCTATCCGCTGGTAGGTATCGTTGTCCTCAATTACAATGGGCGGGACTGCCTTCTTCGTTCCCTTGCTTCGCTTCGGCGTCTGCGCTACCAAAACTTCTTTGTTGTTGTGGTAGATAATAATTCACAAGATGGCTCGCTTCAATTGGCCAAGCGTGAATTTGGAGAGTTCTCCTATCTGGAAAACAAGGAGAATGCCGGATTTGCCGCTGGGATGAACGTTGGTTTACGAGAAGTGTTTACTCTTCGCCAGGCAGCGTGGGCATGGCTTTTCAACAACGATGCCATTGCTGACGAAAACGCCCTGACGAATCTCATAGAAGCCGCTCGAGAGGAGAAGAGTGCTGGTCTTCTTAGTCCCGCCATCTTTAGCGCTGACACAGAGAAGCTCTGGTTTGGTAAGGGTCGGATAGATTCTTTACGGATGCGTGCTGTCCATGAAATTCCAACCACCAAGGAATGGGGAAGACGGAGTTATCCCAGCGACTTTCTGACAGGATGCGCCCTGCTCATAAAAAAAGAAGTCTTTGAGAGAGTGGGTCCACTTGATCCGCGCTTTTTTCTTTATTATGAAGATGCTGATTACTCACTTCGTTCAAAGAAAAGTGGCTTTCGGACTCTCGTGGTTCCTGGTGCTCGCGTTGTACATCAAGAGCAGAGCCAAAAGAATCCCCAAAAACTCTATTATCTTGTTCTCTCCGGCCTCCTTTTTTTTCAAAAGCATGCCTCTTTCTGGCAGAAACCTTACTTTTTTCTGTATGGTACAATACGGAGGATAAAAAACACTCTTGATAGTATGCGCGGGAGGGACGACGCGCTTGTGGTGCGTCGGGCATACCATGATTTTTACCATGACTAGCCCCTACATCTCCCTCATTTTTGTGAATTATCAGAGCGCCTTGTCGCTCTCTTTGGCTTTAAAAAGCCTTTTTTCTTTAGAACGAGATCGGACGCTCTTTGAGGTGGTTGTGGTCAATAATGACGCTTTAGAAAGTCGTGTTTTGCAAGAAATGTCCCGTCTCCTCCCTTTTCGGCTTATAGAGAATGATGCCAACCATGGTTTTGGTCAAGGAGCAAACAAGGCTGTTTCCGCTGCTACCGGAACCATCGTGGGGTTTCTCAATCCGGATACTCTCTGGCAAGAGGCGAGCCTCTCTCAACTCAAGGATTTTTTTCTGAACCAAACAGCGCCAACTCTCCTTGGTTTCCGTCTTCTTGATGCGGATGGCGAGGAAGAAGCGTGGAGCGCTGGCCAGTCCCCTTGGTTGGGGTCGCTTCTTTGGAATAATACTCTTCAGAAATTCATTCCGAGGCAGCCTTCTTATGACGAGCCACTTGATTGGGTAAGTGGTTGTGGTCTCTTTCTCCCAAAAAGTACTTTTCTGAGTGTTGGTGGTTTCGATGAAAAGTTTTTTCTTTATTTTGAGGACGTGGATCTTTGTGTACGTGCCAAAAAGCACGGCGCTGTCGTTGTCCGTGATCCGCGCTTCACTTTGATGCATCGCGGAGGGAAAAGTTTTTCTACCCGTTCGTCTCAAAAAAAGAATTTTTATATTTCGCAAAAAGTATTCTTCAAGAAGCATCGATCACCGTTTGAGTTTTTCGTACTCCAACTGCTTCATCGCTTCCTTTGAAACATATGAACACATTTTCTTGGCTCCTCCTTCTCTCTTTTTTCCTCCTACCATTTCAATTCGCTCTTTCCCCCAAAGAAGGTTTTGATCTGGCTGTCATTCGTCTGGTGAGCCCCCTTTTGGTTTTAGGGTGGCTTTTGTGCGGATTGCTTCGCCGAAGAATTATTCTTCCGGATATCCTTACGACATTTTTCCTGACCGGTTTTCTGGTCATTACTTCCCTTTCGGTGTTCTGGTCGGAAAACAGGGACTTTGCCTTACGTAAAGAATTTTTCCTTCTCTCTTTTCTCCCGCTTCTGATCGTTCTTTCATCGGTCTTTGAGGAAAGGAAGGAATTTCTTCCGCTCCTGCTTAAATCTTTCGTTTACGGCGCTTTCCTTTCTGCTTGCAGCGGAATAGCTTTTTTCCTCTCGCAGTTTCTCTTTGGGGTCGAAAAAGTTTTCGCTTTTCTGACTGGGAGTATTCTTCCTTTTTTTCTTGGAACGGCCTTTGCTCAATCAGTGGCCGAACATCCCAGTCTCCTGGTGAATATTTCTGGAGCGACTATTTTACGTGCCTCAGGGGTTTTCCCAGATCCTCACATGTTCGCTTTTTACCTCGGTATGGCGAGTCCGATTGCCCTTGCTTTTACACTTCTTGCTTCGTCTCAAAAAAAGAAAAAAATATGGTCTTTGGTATTTGTGACTATTTTTTTCGCTGATCTACTCTCTTTTTCCCGAGGGGGGTATGTAGGGCTTCTTGCAGGAGGTATTTTTTTCTTGTTTGCTTCAGGAGCACTGAGTTATTGGAATCAGCGCCAGAAAATGGGAGTGTTTTTCCTTGTCCCTTTTCTTGTTACAGTCATCTTTTTGAGTCCTTTTGGAACTCGTTTCCTCTCAAGTTTTTCCCATACAGATGGATCGAATGTGGAGCGTTTACGTTTATGGGAAGAAGCGGTTATTCATATCGCGGAGCGACCTTTCTTTGGAGTTGGCCTCGGAAACTACCCGCTTTTAGTAAAGCCGGGCGCCTCTTACCGGGAGCCTATCTATGCGCATAATCTTTTTCTCGATATTGCGGTGGAAGTAGGTTTCATCGGCCTCTTCTTTTTTCTCGGGATGCTTGTACTTTCTAGTGCTAGACTTTTTCTTTGGTGGAAGATAAAAAAAGATGATTGGCTTGCTCTTTCGCTTCTTACAGCCCTAGTTATCTTCTTGGCGCATGCTTTTTTTGAGACACCACTTTTTTCCGTTCACGTTTTACCGGCCCTTCTCCTTCTCATAGCAGCTGGTGTATCCTACAGACATGAAACCATCTCTCCTCGAGCATAATCTGGTATCCTTCCTGCTCATCGTAGCTGTTTTTTTGTTACCCTTTGCCCAGGTGAAGGTGCTCCCTTTTGGCCTACCACTCTATCTTCATGAGATAGCTATTACTATAGCCCTCGTCTTTTTTTCACTTTCTTGTCTCAAAGAAAAGCAGGACAAGTTTTTTTTGAGAGACACGCCGTTTCTTGTCGGAGTGGTCCTGTTCTGTCTTGGCGCTATTCTTTCATTTTCTGTTAACCCATTTTCTCTGATGGGCTTGGGGATGCTCAAGTCTTGGTTTTTCTTTCCTTTCTTGGCCGGGTGGCTCATTTTTTCTGAGACGAGAACCTTGGAAAAGCGCGAAGCCTTTTTCTTTGCTTGGTTTCTGATGCTTCTTGCCACTGCTATCGGTACCCTCTTTTTTCTCTTTGCTGATGTGTTGACTTATGATCATCGACTTTCCGGACCATATCCTTCTCCGAACTTCCTGGCTTTTTTCTTGGCTCCTGCTCCGCTCATCGCCCTCTATCTCTCATTCCTTTCCGAGGAACAAGGTGGAAAGAATTTTTTCCAACAGGCACTTCTTTTTTCCGGAAGCGCCTTGGTTCTCGTGGTACTTTTCTTTACCCGTTCCTATGGAGTCTGGGGAGCGCTTTTTGGAGCGATAACCTTTTTTCTTTTCGGGAGCCGCATTTTTCAGCATTTTTCCAAAAAGACACTTTCCCTTATTCTGATCGTTCTCTTTTCTATAGGAACATTCTTTTTCTTTGAGCATGGGAGTGAAAAATGGCAGGCCACATTCTCTTCTGATACTCGCTCCTCGCTTGCTTCACGGGTGATGATCTGGCGGGCCGCTGAAAAGATACTCCAGGACAACCTCGTCTTCGGTATTGGCCCAGGCAGGTTTCAGGCGGAGTACCTCGAATATCAGAAGTATTTTCCTCCCTATTTGGAATGGGCTGTTCCAGAGCCGCACAACCTGTATCTCGCGGTTCTTCTCAGTACCGGTCTCACGGGTTTTTTCGGCTTCCTTCTTTTGGTTGGGCGTTTCGGCTACCTCGCGTTTCAATCCCTCGTCTCTGAAGTAAATGAAGTGAAGCGCCTGACAGCAGCGCTGACTTTGGCGCTACTTCTCCTGACACTTGTTTACGGAGTGACGGATACTCCGTATTTCAAGAATGATTTGGCACTGGGTTTTGCGCTACTTCTCGCGCTTGGTTTTTCGAATATCAAGAGTCAGGAAAAGAAAAACTCCCCATCTGGGGAGTGAGGAGCTTTTTCTTTTTAGAGTTCTATGCTGTAGAGGCGTTTACTGACACGGTCAGTAAAGTAGAGGAAATCTTCTTTTGGTGAAAGGAAGAGGTCGCTACTATCGAGAGCCTGGGTGTTTTCTTTCAATTCAATGAGGCGTGTTTTTTTACCAGTGACGACATCTACCTTCCAAAAAGTGTCCTTGGTGTAGAGAGGTTTTCCGAAGTAGTCATCGGGGAGAATGGATCCTTCTGGCAGAGCACCTGGAAGTGCGTAGTAGAGAGTGCGCCCGTCTTTGGACCAGGTTGTTTTTGAAATAAGTGTTGGGATTGAGAGGTCACTCGCTTTTCCTCCGGTGCTTGGGAGAACACGGAGCGAAGGGCTGCCGTCGCTCGTATTGCTGCCACTTATGACGATATTTTCGCCATTGGGTGCCCAGGAGTAATCACTGCCAAAAAAGTCTCCCGAGAGGGTGCGACGACTCTCGCCTACAGTGTTCACAGTCTCAAGGGGTGATTTTTCTCTGGCCAGAGGTCGTGCCCAAAACGATACCAGACTACTTTGTGGAACAGAAGCGAGAAAAGAATCTTTCGTTCCGAGATCAGCTAACTTTTTCCAAGCGCTACCATCAGTGTTAGCAATATTTAAGGAACGTTTTCCGGAAGTCGGATCAGTATATTGATAGAAAAGTTTTTCCCCCAGATTATCCCAGGTGAGGCGTGACATCTCGGCTTTGAGCGGGGTGAGTGATTTGGTGGTGACATTGGCACTATACCAGAGTGTGCCGCCAGTACCCGATTGTTTCAAGAGCAGGAGAACCTTGTCTTTCTTGGGTGACCAGAGGACGCGGCTGGCAGTCCCAGGGAGGTTACTCATGAGGACGGTCTTGTTTCTTCCCTCAAGTGTGGCTTTCTTCAGTGACTGGTCATCGAGAGAGTAATAGTAAAGCGCCTCATCCTCTCCCGCTGTCGCTCCTAAGACAGCCTCATTGATAGGATTGGTAATACTCTCTGGTGAAGCGACGACTTCCTCTTCTTTCCCAAACTCTTTCTTGGTTGGGTCGGCGACGGGATCGTTAACGTTATTCTTAAAAGCAAAGTTGTAGGCACCGAGAAAGATGAGTACTAGGATAAAAAAACCCAAAGAAAAGAAAAAAATCTTTTTCGCCATAACTATAGAGTTCAGAAGAAACGAAAGTCTAATTCGGGAAAACGAGGTGGATATGGTCAGCTCCGCTGCCTTGGGCGCAACCAACATTCTTGCCATTTTCATTTTCGCACATAGAGGCACTTTGGCCATTCGGTGCCGCCGCTCCTTCCTTGGTGAAGGCATCCATCAGCGCTTGAGTAGCGGGAGAGATATCGATGGCCTGGCCTTTGTAGTGAGCGGAATTCGCGCCGTGTGGTCCGCCGCTCATACTGGTGATGGTGAATCGCTGGCTCTGGCCGACAGTCCAAATAGCTTTGAGCATGGTCTCGCTTGGGCGTACGGCATCATCTGCGCAGCCTCTTTCCCCTTCAGCGACGCATCTCGGGCCAGCATAACAAGCAGCCATCCTTTTTCCGGCGGCCACATCCTCAATATTTTTTCTCGGAGAAACTGTGCCGCTTGGGCTTTTGCAGCTTCCAGAAGAAGCCAGGTTGATATTTCCACTGGCAAGGATTTGTTTGGCGAGTTCGACTGTGCTTTCAGGAGGGAGTGTGCCGAGACCCTCTGGAGTCCCTGCTTGACCGGTTAAGGGCGTCACGGGAGGGAGAACCTTCAAACTTATTTTGACCAGATCAGGGTTGATGATATAGAGGATAAGCCAGGCAGCAAGAGCAATAACGAGACCGATGAGAGAGTCATAAATAATGCCCTTGGCATTCCCCATGGAAGCGGTGTTGCCAGCACTGGTTAGGTACATGAAACCACCAATAGAGAGCATGAGGACGGCTGAGAGCGTGACAACAATGAGGGCTACTTTATAGAGCGCGCTGACGTAGCTCGGGAGATCACTGCCGCTAACGTCGTTCGTGAAAGGAATTTTTTCCAAGAGTTGATACTGAAGTCCAGCCTGAGGAGCTTGAGCTCTGGTTTCTGGAGTAAAGGCGAAGCTCATCGAGAGAAGACCTAAAACTACTAAGAAGGCTTTTATATTTTTTTTCATAGTAAAAAAAGAAGCTATACTACCCCGCTAGTATAGCACATTTTTTCAGAAAAAATCCCGGACTGATCCGGGATATCTTTTTTTTCTATTTCCAAATAAAGAGTGTGGGTTAGAAGTCCCAACTGCCCTTCATGCTGGTTGACTGCGTGTAGTTTACGACGGTTGTCTCAAAGAAGTTTCCTTTGTCGCTATTGGTGTCTTGGAGG
The DNA here is from genome assembly GCA_964612055.1 of uncultured Bdellovibrionales bacterium. Lineage (GTDB taxonomy): Bacteria > Patescibacteriota > Minisyncoccia > Moranbacterales > UBA1568 > UBA1568. Next base: position 65,756 of record CAZTBI010000002.1, on the reverse strand, counting down.
CGATCGAGGTGTTTGTACGGGTTGGTGACAGCCTCTGGATAGAGCGGGTCGATATTGAGCATAGCAAGCCGGTTATTGGCGAGCCATTTGGTGTAGCTTTCGGTCGCTTCGCCGCTAATGCCAGGAATTTTGTTACCTAGGATATGCTTGCCCCATTCGACTTCCTGTCGCACTGCCTCCGCCATCATTTCTTTGATCAGGGCTTCGTCGTAGATTTCCGGGAATTCACGCTTAATTTCTCGGATGATATTGGCAAAGATAGTGACATGAGTCAGTTCATCGCGGCGGATATAAGCGATCATGCGGCCGGTAGCGAGCATCTTCATGTGGTCTACCAAGGTATCGAAGAAGGCGAAACCATTGTAGAAGTAGATGGATTCGAGGAGGAAATTGGCCACAATACCGCGGAAAAAGGTCTTATCAGAAGGATTATCCGTGAAATCCTGGTAGATTTGACCAATATACTTGTTGCGTTTGAGGAGTGTCTCATCAGTGCGCCAAAAGTAATAGATCTCGTCGCGTTCCTCACTTTCCACTACGGATTCGAGGATAGTAGCGTAGGATTGTGAGTGAATAGCTTCTTGATAGGCCTGAATTGCCAGGATGAGATTGACCTCAGGAGAGGTGATGTAATCAGCAAAGTGCGGTAAATTGACCGTTTGGATAGAGTCGAGGAAGATCAAGAAGGACAAGATGCCCTTGTAGGCCTTTTGTTCATCTGGGCTCAGGTCAGCGTGAAACATGCGAGCGTCATCCTTGAGCCCTGAGACTTTTTCTGGTACCCAGAAGTTCCCCACCATTACCTGGTAGAGTGACTTGGCCCAAGGGTATTTGGTAGCGTTTAAGTTGAATAACCCGGTGGTAGCGCCTTTGATGATGGTACGTACCGCAACGGCATCATCCCCTTTCGGGTTGAACATGAGATTGCGCTTCATTTCTTCGGTCATAGATCTTGTCCTTTTTGTTATATATCCTATCCACCTGTTCCCAGCTTTTTCTAACCGCTACAGCTGACACAGTCATCTTTCACTTCGGCTGAGAGACTGCGTACATAGTAGACAGTCTTGATCCCTTGCTCCCAGGCCTTGACGTAGTAACCGTAGAGTTGAGCGGGACTGACTCGGGACGGATCAATCATCCATTCAAACGAGACTGACTGGTCAATCCAGGGGTAGATGACGGCCATCATATCGATGACGTCATTCATGTTCATGTTGATGTACTCCTTGTAATACCAGAAGTTTTCTTTGGAGAGTTTTGGAGCGACGCGGAGCGTTGGGGCCGAAAGGTTGGTCTCAACAAAGAACTTCTTGTAGATTGGCAGGAGCGCAGCAGTGGTACCGACGACACCAGCGGTCGAGGTATTAGGAGCGGGAGCGGTGTGGTAGGCGAAGCGGACGCCATCGGTCTGCATATCGGCGAAGAGTTGCTTCCAGTCAGCGGCGTGTGGTGTATTTTTCTCAAACCATTCACTTTCACGTCCGAGAAGGATGCCTTTGGAATATTCGCTGCCAGGATAGAGATCGTAGGTACCACGTTCTTTGGCGAGATCGATGGAAGCACGGTAGGTGTAGTAGGTATAGCGTTCGAAGAGACGGTCGACTTCTTTGCGCGCGGCTTCGCTGTCGTAGGCGAGTTTGTGAGTGGCGAGGTATTCGGCGAGACCGAGATAGCCTAAGCCCACGCTCCGGTAACGCTTGGACGTACGCTCAGCCTCTTTGATTGGGTAGTAGTTGAGCGTCACCACGTTATCCAAGACACGCATGACAACTGGGAAGACGTCAGCGATGGTTGCTTCCTCAAAAACAGTAGCGATGTTGATTGAGGCGAGGTTACAGACTACCAAATCCCCAGGTTCGTAACGGATGATAATCTTGCCGTCTTCGATAGTTTCTTCGATGAACTTGGTGTCTGAAGTATTCTGACAGATTTCGGTACAGAGCTGGGTAGAGTAGATGTTGCCGACGTGTTTGTTTGGGTTCAAGCGATTGACGGTATCACGGAAGAAGACGTACGGCATCCCTGTTTCCACGGTCGATTTCAAGAACTTTTTGAAGAGTTCTTTGGCTTTGATGGACTTCTTCATGGTGATGCGTTCATCTTGCTCGGCTGCCAGGTAAAAAGTTTCGAATTCTTTATCGAAACTATCCTGCAAACGCTTCCCATAGAGCTCTTCGATCTCATGAGGATCAAAGAGGGTGATGTTGGCATCATCCTGCAAACGCTTCATGAAAAGGTCCGGAATAGAAACGGCCGGGAAGATATCGAAAGCCTTGGCCCTTATGTCACCGGTCTCAGTTTGAAGATCGAGGAAGTCATGAATATCGAGGTGCCAGATATCGAGCGTGACTGAAATAGCGCCGAGACGAGAACCGAGTTGGTTGACGGCTACAGCCGTATCGTTGATCACTTTGACCCATGGATTGACACCGCCTGACATGCCCTTTACACCACGAATAGAGCTACCACGGGAACGGATATTGCCGAGATAGACTCCGACACCACCACCGAACTTCGAGATTTGAGCCATGTTTTCGATGGCATGGTAGATGGCGCGCAGGTCATCATTGATATTGATTTTGAAGCAGCTTGAAAGTTGGTGATAGTTGGTACGGGCGTTTAAGAGTGTTGGGGTCGGCAGCGAGATACGTTGTTCGGAACAGTGTTTGTAGACCTGAAGGGCGAATTTGAGGCGATTCTCGGCTGGTTCAGGGATAGCCAAAAAGAGGGCTACCGACATATACATCTCCTGTGGCAATTCACGCGTGATCTTGTTGGGATTCAAGAGATAGCGCTTGATGAATGAGACCACGGTAGTGTACTCATAATTGGTATCAGTATCTTTGGAGAGATGACGACCTGCTTCGAGGATATCTTCTTTGGAGTAGTACTGATAGAAATCCTTGTAGTACAAGCCACGTTCGATATAGTCATCGAAGTGTTTCTGGTACGCTTCTGGAGAATAGATATCTTTCTGTTCCAGACCACGATTTTTAATAGCTTGTTTGTAGATGTCTCCCAAGAGAATACGAGCCGCAATATTTTGCCAGAAAATATTTTCTACGGTGACCAAGTCAACGCAAGTCTTGATGAGGAGCTTGCTAATATCAGAGGTCTTGATCTCATCGACAATATTTTTCTTGAAGGCCTCAATCATTGCTTCATACGTGCAATCCTTTTCGTAGCCAACAGCAGCGCGATCAAAAACTGCTTTGATCTTTTTCATATCGAAGAGCTCCTTCGATCCGTTCGCCTTCGTCACGGTGAGCGAGTGTTGTTCGAATTGTTCCACTAACTTCTCCTTTTTCTCATCGCGTTTTTCCTGCTGCTTTTCACGGTAGAGGATGTAGGCTTTGGCGATCTCATACTTCCCCTCCTTCATGAGGTGTTTCTCTACGAGGTCCTGAATCTTTTCAACAGAAGGAACATGACTGTTCGCGCCACTGTCACAAGAAGCGATGAGATCAGCGACAACATCATCAGTCATTTTTGTAATAAAGTCCTTTTCGGTTTCACCGATCGCATCACAAGCAGCCGTGATGGCAACTTCAATACGGGCTCGATCGAAAGGAACGATTTCTCCATCACGGCGTTTGATTTGATTCAGGGTCATAGCGTTTTATTTTAGGTTCTTGAAGGAGGGAAAGGGACGGACGGAGATATTAACCAAATCTCTTTTCTGCCGCTTGCCAGTCGATGACTTGGGTGAAGGCTGCGATGTAGTCGGCTCGTTTGATACCGTAGTCAGTGATATAAGCGTGTTCCCAGCAATCAAGAACGAGGATTGGCGTAGTGTTCAGGATGTGACCTTCATGGTGATCACCAACCCAGGTGTGGAAGAGTTCTTTTGATTCATTGTCTTGTAGGAGAACGACCCAGCCAATACCTCTTATGGTACCGAGCTTCATGAAGCTTTCCTTCCAGGCTGCAAAGCTTCCCCAGGTAGCAAGAATCTTTTTTCCAAGAGCTGACTCTTCATTGAGAGAAGAGGTTTCTTTGGTCATGTTCCCGAAGTAGAGTTCGTGCATCCTCATGCCGCCAAATTCCCAGCCGAGCCTTCGCTTCAGTTCATAGTATTCCGGTGTACCAGCCTCGAGAGCATCCAGTTTCTCCATCAGGAGATTCGTGTTCTTCACATAACCTTCGTAGAGAGTGAAGTGATTGGTGAGCATCGTGTCGCTGAATCCCGGAAGGCCGAGGAGGTGCTTCCAGTCTTTGGCGGTGTAGATATCGGACATAGCGTTTTGTTTTTTTGTTTAGATCTTACCGACTAAGTCGATGCCAGGCTTGAGCGTCTTGCCGCCTTTCTTCCAGTTGGCAGGACAGACTTCACCACCGTGTTCACGGACGAAGATAGCTGCTTCGAGCTTGCGGAGCAATTCATCAGCAGAGCGTCCAACATTATTGGCGTGGACTTCGTAGGCTTGGAGGGCGCCGTCTGGATCAAGAATAAAGGAACCGCGGAGCGCGAGTCCGTTATCCTCCCCCTCATCTATATAGACACCAAAGGTCCGAGAAATCTCACCAGATGGATCAGCGACCATCGGGTATTCGAGAGTCTTGATAGCCGGCGAATGATCGTGCCAGGCTTTGTGGGTAAATTTGGTATCAGTCGAAACGGACAATACTTCAGCGCCGAGCTCCTGGAACTTGGCGTAATTTTTCTGCATTTCTTCTAGTTCGGTTGGGCAGATGAAGGTAAAGTCAGCTGGGTAGAAAAACACTACTACCCATTTTCCATGGAAGTCTGAAAAATGAGAACGATGAAACCCTTCTTTGTGGAAATAATCAAATTCCAGGTTCGGCACACGCTTTCCAATAATAGGAAAGTATCCTGGCATTTCGCTCATTTCGTCGTGGCAGCCTCCACCACCGCAGCAGGCATCTTGGGACATAGTTTTGTGTAAAGATGATTAAAAGCGACCCCGGTCGCTTACCTATAATAGGCGGTCAAAAATAGGCTGTCAAATAGCCGCTTTTTAAGCGGTAAAATTCGATCATATTTTCCGTAAAAAAGATATTTTCAACAACATGTAGTGTTATAAACTCATTTTTAGACACAATGAAAGTTTTCGTGTTGTAATAAAAAATCCCCTGAAACAAGGGATTTTTTCGTAAAATTTGTGGAAGAGAAATATCTCTAGATGAGATTTCCGGGAATCTGATTTTTTTTCTTCCCAGAGACGAAGTGTTCGATGTTTTCGATGGTAGTATCGAGGATGCGCTCTAGGGCTTCGGTGCTGTAAAATCCGATATGGGGAGTAAAGACGACATTGTCACGAGAGAGCAGGCCTTTTCCTTCCTCATGATGTTTTGTATCGGTTTGGCAGTCGATATGGAGACACTGACTCTCTTCTTTGATGAGTTCCTCCCCTTCAAGAACATCAAGTCCAACACCCGAAAGGATGCCCTGATCGAGTGCTTTGATGAGTGCTTTGTTTTCGATGATACCGCCACGAGCGGTATTGATGAGGAGCGCCCCCTTCTTCATCTTGCCAATGTTTTCTTCGTTTATGAGGTGGTGAGTATGCTCATTATAAGGAACATGGAGCGTGACGATATCGGCTTGAGCTAAGATGTCATCCAAAGAAGCGTAGGTGAAGTGAAGGACTTCAGAGAGGAAGGTGTTTTTCTGGGTATCAAAGGCGAGTACATGCATCCCAAAGCCTTTGGCAATGCGAATGACGTGCAGCCCGATGTGACCGGTGCCGATAACGCCCAAAGTCTTGTCTTTCAAGTCAAAGCCCATAAGGCCGTCAATGGAAAAGTCTCCTTTCAGTCCGCGAGCATAGGATTTGTGGACGTTTCGAGAAAGCGCTAGGATGAGAGCAAAGGTATGCTCAGCGACGGTATTTTCGCCGTAATACGGCACATTGGAGACGGAAATGCCCCGTTTGTTGCAAGCAATGAGATCGATATGGTCAAATCCGGTGGAACGTGTCATGATGGCTCGTACTTGAGGCATCTTCTCTAATACGACCGATGTCACCGCCGAGTAGATAAAGACCGATATGATATCGAAAGAAGCTGCCTCGGAGGCATTTTTCGCATCCAGGGGCTCCTTGAAGAAGGTGACTTCGTGTTGGGAGAGCTTTTCTCCGAGATAAGCGATATCCTTATCAGTGGCTTCAAAGAACGCTATCTTCATAAAACACGTATTTAGCAATAATATTGTATAGTATAGCCGAAAAGACGCTCGCCAGATAGAGGTTCATAAGAAATACGTATGACTTTTTCTTCAAAGGAAGCACCATTTGTATTGGAAGTTCCTCGTCATCTCCATGACAAGCGTTTTGATAGTGCCTTGGCGACGCTGCTTCAGGAGCGCTACTCAGAAGAAAAGGTCTTTTCACGTGCGTTTGCCGCTCGTGCCATCAAAGAAGGAAGGGTACTTTTAAACAGTGTTCCGGCCTTGCCGCGGACACTGGTAGTAACGCACGACCTCTTCTCTATCAATCCAGCGACACTCATGGGAAGTGTTCAGTCTCAAGAGGAGAAAGGAGCACTGCCGATACTCCGAGTGCTCTTTGAAGATGAACATATACTGGTAGTGGACAAGGGTCCCGGGATACAAGTGCACCAAGGAGGATCTTTCGGACGAGCTACAGTCGTCGACTGGATTTTGGCTCATTATCCGAATCTTTCCAAAGTAGGAGAGGATCCGCTCCGGCCTGGTATCGTTCACCGTTTGGATCGTGATACTTCCGGAATACTTATTATTGCCAAGGAGACAAAAAGCTTTGAGGCTCTCAAAAAGGCCTTTCAGGAGCGGGCAGTGGAAAAGACCTATGTCGCCTTGGTCCCCGGTCATTTGCCGGCTCTCCAGGGTGAAGTGAGCGCCCCTCTCATACGAAGATCAGGAGAGCTGAAGCGCCAGGCTATCGATCCGGAAACGTACAAAGGAACTCTTCCCGGGACGCTTCGCAGCGCCTTTACTGCGTATCGGGTCATACAGCGTTTCGAGGGGTATGATCTTCTTTTGGTAACGCCAAAGACCGGTCGCACACATCAGATTCGTGTCCACCTCTCTTTTTTGGGTCATCCGGTCGTAGGAGACAAGCTATATGCTTTCAAAGAGGCAAAGGGTGAAAACAGGATTTCTGCTCCCCGTCATATGCTTCATGCCACCCGTCTTTCTTTGACACTTTTTGACAAGAAATACCATTTTTCATCACCGCTCCCGGGAGATTTTCAAGCAGTACTTCAGAGTATTGACGAAACCGCGATAGCAAGCTATGATGATGAGGCCTTGAAAAGCCTTTTTTAGGGTATTCTCTCGTATTCCCTTTTTGAATTACTCAAACGGCTTGTCTGAGACATCCGATTTTAACGAAACGTTTATGCACCAGAGCCTCATTTCCTTTAATCTTAAGCAAAGAAAAGCTTTTTCTCTTTTGCCAGAACTGCGCGCCGGAGACGTGATTAAGATATACCGCAAGATCAAAGAAGGCTCCAAGGAGCGCACCCAGATGTTTCAGGGTACTGTTATTGCTATAAAAGGTGGTCAGAGCGCTTCTCGCACACTTACCGTTCGTAAGGTTTCTGATGGTATTGGTGTCGAGCTCATTCTCCCCCTCTCCTCTGATCAGATTCAGAAGATTGAGTTCGTGAAGCGTACCACGGCCAGACGTGCCAAGCTCTATTTCGTGCGTGACAAGTCAGCCAAGGTACTTTCGAAGAAATTAAAAGAAGTCGCAGTCAAGGCAAGACTGGTACCAAAAGCCGAAGAGGTAGCTCCTGCGGCTCCTCAGGCAGAAGTTGCTCCAGTAGCAAGCGAAGAAAAAGAGGCCTAAAGAAGGCCTCTTTCTTTACCTGTTGCATGAGGGACGAAGAATTGGTACAGTGTATGGGTGCGAAATAGAATAAGGCATTTGCCTAGATAGTCGGAATTGGGATGGAAGAAGAGGAGACACATGCCCAGGTGGCGGAATTGGTATACGCGCTAGCTTGAGGTGCTAGTTCCCGCAAGGGATTGGAGGTTCGAGTCCTCTCTTGGGCACAGAGTGAATGAAATGAGCGATGAGCGCTCAAAATGGGCGTGCTTAGCTCAGTTGGTTAGAGCATCTCGTTTACACCGAGAGGGTCGGGGGTTCGAGTCCCTCAGCACGCACAGGGGAACGTAGTGAGCCTGTGAGGCTGAATAAGCCAACTGCTTGGCTTATGAAGGGTCGAGAAAGCCGGAGCGTTGTCCATCAGTGGATGGACCGCGAGGCGGGGTCGAGGAATTTTTCCTGCAGGAAAAATATCCGTGACCGAGTCCCAAAGTGCGCACAAGAGGCTTGAATAAAGGAAAAGAGTTAGTTATCCCCTGGTTGTACACAGTATCTTCTGGGTATAAGATGCCGAGGTAGCTCAGTGGTAGAGCAGAGGACTGAAAATCCTTGTGTCGGCAGTTCAATCCTGCCCCTCGGCACAGAAACACGTTCAATGAGCACGAGCGGGACTGTAGCTCAGTGGTAGAGCGCGCGGCTCATAACCGCTTGGTCGATGGTTCGATCCCATCCAGTCCCACATAAAAAACCGCCCTTTTCGGGGCGGTTTTTCTTTGAAGGGAGTTAGTTTTCACCAAAAGCCTTTTTCAGATCAGCGCGAGCTTGGGCCGCTGTTTTCTCGAAAGTTTCACCAGCACTTTTCAGAGCCGTACTTCGAGTATCTCTCAGATCTTTTTGGATAGCACGGAACGTTGCGACTTCTTGGACAGCAGCGGTAAATGTTTTTCGGGCTTCTGCCAAGACAGTTTTCAGATGTTGACGAATAGTATCGAGACTGACATTTTTTGTGCAGTCATTTTCTGCTTGTTCAAAAGCGGCATTGGTTTTATTCCGAAAATCTAAAGCTGCTTTTTCTACGCCACTGGTATGATTGGTGATGGCTTTGTCGAGTCCATCGCGTGAAGTCTTGATAGCGACATCGATAGTATCGCGATGTGTCGACACCGCTTGGTCCATAGTTGATTCAAATATTGTGACAGCTGTTTTTTCTTCGTCGGTATCAGCTAACCCTTCAAGTTTTTGGTAACCACTCTCTCGATCCTGATCGCGCTTCGTACGATCAGAAGTAAGTTCGGTGTCACGTTTCGTGCGGTACTCTGTCAAACTTTCGAGTCGATTATCGCGACGCTCTTTCAGGTTTTGGTAGACGTTTTCTGCACTTTGATCAAAGCGACTTTTGATGGTATCTATGTTATTGCAGAAAAGGTTTTTTGTTCGTAGCTCGACCTCTGTCGCGGCCAGGACATTGAACGACGGTACGAGAAACGATCCGGTGAGAACAATAACCGAAAGAATTTTTCGATATTGTTTTTTAGAAACCATTTTCATCATAGAGTTGGCTTAAGGAGTTTACATCTTGATCCATGCTTTGGAAGGCCGTATCTTCGTCAAACGTCAGTGCTGATACTTCACTTTCTTGAGTGAATGCCAAGAGTGTATCGAGATTTTTTTCTTCAGTATCTTCGTTTTGTTGAGGGGAGATTTTTGAGAGAGCCACTTTTTCACTGTCAGTATTTTTACGTACTGTTCCTGAGAAAGAACCGGTAGTGACGAGAGCGGTGACATTTTCAGCGAGGGTAGAGTTTTCTAATTTTGGAAGCCACGATCGTTCGGCGATGAATGTTTTTTCCGAAGCGGAAAAAGAAAGAGTTACGACGAGAATGAGCATGGCAGCTGCGCCTGAGGCGAGGAGCCATTTCTTTTGGGAGAAGAAATTTTCGAAAAGAACGAGAAGGGATGAAAGAGAAAACCGATATTTCTTTTTGTTCGTATATGGAGAACGACCAGTTGACGCAGTTGTGACAGATGCTTCTTTGAGGATGCGTGTGAGGAGCGCTTCACTTGGTAATGCTTTTTCTTTTGTGACGGCAAGCATAGCCGCGACACTCACGAGCTCGGCGCGTTCTTTGGGAGAAAGATGTTCATCACGCAGTTCGTGCGCGACGCTTCCTGTAAATTTTTTCCAGTCTTGGTTCATAGAGTTTTCGAAGGGTAACGGGAGGAGAAATATTTTCGGAGTGTTTTCAGACCGCGACACTGGAGCTGTCTGATAGCGGCTTCATTTTTTCCCAAGAGCGTAGCAATCTCGCGATGGGAGTAATCATTTAAGAATCGCAGTATCAGCACTTCGCGTTCCTTATCGTTTAAAATAGCAAGTCCTTTCTCTATGAGCAACTGGTGTTCTTGCTCTGTCAGATTCTCAAGAGCTCCGGCACGTTCGTCAGTTAAGGTGCGCATGGCCTCAGATTGTTCATCGAGTATGGCTACCTCCTTCTTCTTTCTCCAGAAATCAATCAAGGTTGTTTTGGCGATGGCAAAGAAGTAGGCGAGCTCCGATCCCCCGGATGCTTTCGGAGGGCTTTGTTCTAGGTGTTTCAGAGCTTTGATGAAAACGGTTTGGGAAAGATCCTCGGCCGTCTCACGGTTCTTGGTCTGGGAGAATAGGTAGCGAAAAACGGGTGTGAGGTACAGCTGGTAGAGCTCACCAAAAGCCTGCCGATCCCCCTTTTTGGCAAGTTCCATAAGACTTACCACGGGTGCACGTTGTATATTGCTCTCCTCGCCCATACTTGAAAGACGTATTTGATGGTTCTTTTGTGACATTTCCTCATTATACTGGAAATCCCTCGAGTTGACATACGAAAGGGTCTTCCGCTAGGATAGATAGGCTTTCACAAGCGGGTATCGTATAGCGGCTATTATGCGACCTTGCCAAGGTCGAGATAGGGGTTCGACTCCCCTTACCCGCTCACTAAGCTAAAAATCACTCCATCAGGGGTGATTTTTAGTTTTATCGGGCAAAGGGGAGTCGAACGGGAAAGGGGTCGGGAAAACACCTGTTTTCCAGTCTGGGGTGACCGAGTCTTCGAGGACTAGAGGGCGGAAGCCCTATAGAACGGAGCGTAGCGAGTAGTTCGATCCTCCCCTTACCCGCTCAGTCAAAAATGAAGCTCTCCGCCAGTTGGCGGAAGAGCCTTGTTTTTTATTACCCAAGACGAGTGTTCGAACTAAGGCTGGACAGGGAAGTAAAATTATAGTATTCTACTCAGTCCAATTCGGACCAACAGCAACTTAACAAGGAGAGCGCCATGCCGCTGGTTGTTATTCGCTATCAGGCTAGCTTGCCTGACTCTTTCGTCAGGGCTTTGGCAACAAAGCTTCCTGAAATCGTCGCATCGGCGCTCCATGTCGAGGACGATCCGGAAGCTCATCTGAGCGCGCATCACGTCATGGTCGACGCTCAGTTGCTCTGCTCTTTTGCTGTGAATGCCAATGCGTGCGACATCTTGATCGATGCCAACGAGTACCCTGGTCGTCTGTTCACTATCGATGATCGGCGTCATGTCATTGCCGAGGGCATCCGTACGGTGCTGGCCGATTACGACCTGGACATCACTTGTGGTGTCTGGGTGCGTCTCGTTCGCGGGTCGTACGAAGAAGTCTGATCACCTCATCAACTCAACTGACTCGAAAGGAGTCTCTCATGAAACTGGATCGAACTGAAAAGGGAGCGCGGACTTCGGTCATTGGCATCCTGCTCATGGTCTTCGTCGGTGTCATGTATGAGGATCTGCGTCATGATCCAAGTGCGGTCGCCCAACACTGGCAAGACATTACGCTCTGGCTGATGCTCCTAGGCATGGCAATCTTCATCGGTGGGTTCTGGTATCGTCTACATCACCCCCACGTTACACGCAAGTAGCAACGCACTGGACCGAGTAGCATCTCGGCCCACGGTCACAAAACACTCAAGAGCCTGACTAGCTCTTTTTTCATTACTTCAATCAGACTTTTCCGAAGTAGAAAGTTCGAACATCATTGACACCTCGTATTTTTTATGTTAGACCAAGGACATCCTTAACAACCTGGTACGGAGGTAGATCATGTTGATCACGCTTTCTCCGAAGTTCGCCTACCTGGCCTTTGCCGTCTGGGTGTACCTGATTTTCTTCTTTCTGGGATTTGGACGTCCCAAGTGGCGGCGTCAGCTCAACGTCATGAGTTTCTGTGGTGGCGTGGGAGGTATCGTTATCTCCCAGCTCTACCGGAAGGACTTCTGGAACCCACCCAGCGTTTTCGGCGTCGCCATCGGTCCGGTGTATCTGACGATCGAAGATGTACTTTTCGGAGCGGGATTCATCGGCATCGTGACGCTACTTCCTCAGTTGGGCACTCATCACCTCGAGAGCCGAAAGGAAACGGAGCCACTCACCAATCGACTCATGGTGGTAGGAGTGACTTTTTTCACCACCATGGTGTTTTGGCTCAGTGGCCTGCACTCACTCACGGCGACTAGCCTGGGTTTTGCAGCAGGAGCCCTGGTTCTCTGCTACTACCAGCGTGATCTTCATGTCTACGCCTTCTGGGGAGCGTTGTTCACTCCTGTTCTCTACCTCTCTCTCCTGGGCACATTCCTCCTGGCGATCAATAACACGGTTGCTCTCAAAGAGACGCTCTGTCAGTACTGCCTGACAGCCAGCACCTGGGATGTCGTCACGCATCTTGCCATCTGGTCTGTCTGCTTCGGTGCTTTGTTCGGACCCTTCTACGCGTTTATGGCAAGCAAGCGCTATGTGAAGACATGGCCAAGAGGGCGCTACGAGTCATGATGTTCACGACTGCCTGTCGGAATTCCGGCCGGCAGTTTTTCTTTTTTGTTATGAAAATATGATAGACTACAAAAGGAATTGCTAATGTTACCTTATGAAAAAGTACCGCACCATTATTATTTTAGCGGCCATAGCCCTGGTCAACGCCGCGTATCTGAGCTACAAAGCCTATTATTTCCGCTATGTTGATCCATTGGGACTGACCTCGCTTTGTGATTTTTCAAAATTCAACTCCTGTAGCGAAGTGCTGCGTCATCCTCTTTCGAATGTCTTTGGTATTCCTTTCCCCTGGGTAGCGCTCGTGGTCTATCCGATACTCCTCGGCCTGGCTTGGTATGGCTACAAGCATCAGTCGTATGTGCAGGCGAAAATCCTCGCCACCCTGTCATTTCTCGGTATGTGTTTCAATGGTTTTATCATCTATCGTGAAATCTTTTTCATCAAAGCCTTTTGTCTCCTGTGCTTTATCTGTACCCTCATTATCATCTCTATCTTTTTCCTTTCACTTTCGTTGGTGAAAGAAGGAAAGCGCAGTCTCTCTGACGCGGTCTAATTCTATGCTTGGTCTTTCTAAAGAAGAACTAGCAGTTTTGAAGAAACTTGATACTCCAGAGAAGATCCAGGACTTCCTCGATGCCTTTCCGAGTAATCTCTCTCGGTACAGTGACTCCTGTTCTTCTCCTCGTATGGCGCTCCGCAAAGGCCGAGCTCATTGCATAGAAGGCGCTTTTATCGCTGCCACGGCTTTGTGGCTTCATGGAGAAAAGCCGCTCCTTCTCGACTTGAAAGCAAAGTCGCCAGACTTTGATCATGTGATTGTCCCTTTTAAACACAATGGTTACTGGGGCGCGATCAGTAAGAGTAATCACCCTGTGCTCCGCTATCGTGACCCTATTTATCGCACTTTAAGAGAACTCGCCCTGTCGTATTTTCATGAATATGTGTTGGTCAGTACCGGAGAAAAGACGCTTCGGAGCTATTCTCGGCCATTTTCGCTGAAACGCTTCGGAACGGATTGGATTACCTCAGAGAAGCATCTCTGGGATATCGCCCTGGCCCTCGATGAATCTAAGCACTACCCCCTCATTCCCAAAGGTCAAGAAAAATCCCTTCGCAAAGCTTCGCCTCTAGAGCGTCGGGCTGGTCAGTTGAAGGAGTGGGATCGTTCTGACCCGGGTACCTAAAATTTCCATACTTTTCCCTAAAATAAGCCAAAATCCTCATTAAAAAATGAGCTTTTTGCTTTATATAAGCCACAAGTTCAGATAATAGCATTGACTAAAATACAAAAATGTGCTAATATGCTCAGTTGGCTTACGAGCTAGCCCGTCACCCTTCCGAGGGCCACGGCTTATCCTAAGAACATACTATGGGTGCACGAAAAGACTTTCTTTTCGCGATAATCGTATTAGTGAGTGCTCTTTCCCAGATTGATACCGTACAGGCTGCTTCAAACGAAAATGAGCTTTTTTCGAACACTGATTATAGCTACCAGAACGATCCGTACCTCCTCGAATGGACATTTATCCTTGAGGACAAGGACAAGCAGGTAGCGACGCCAGTAACCGAAATGAGCAAAGATGAGAAAATGCTTGCCCGTTGGAAAGAAAAGCAGGCTCATCTGTGGAAGAATCTCCCGACTGACCCTTTTACCATCAATGCTTCTGCCTATACGGCTGCGGCTGATGAATGTGGTAAGTCGGATGGTATTACGGCTTCAGGTTTGAAGGTACAAGAAAAACGTACCTTGGCCTGTCCTCCAGCCCTCCCCTTTGGTACCAAGATTGCTATCGAAGGTATGGGTGAGTACCGTTGTGAAGACCGTGGTGGTGCTATCAAGGGTAACCACATCGACATCTATGTCGAAACCAAGTCAGAAGCTTTCGCCTTTGGTCGTCAGAACCTGACTGCAGAGATAGTACAGTAAGAGTAGCGGAACGGGGAGCTTCGGCTCCCCTCTTCCATAAAGTTGACAAGTCTTAGATTTGAAAGCTTTACAGAGGATTCAGGCTCATTAACTTTTTTGAGAGGATACCTTACAGTGACTTATGCAACATTGACTTTGGTATCGAGCCACGAGCTCGATATGTCGCAACACCACTCTAACCTATGGCTTCGTGCTGAGGACGCGAAACTTGATCTCAACATGGACCAAGACGGACTGAACAAGTTCTGTGACGAGCAAGGTATCGTGTCGGTGGAGGCTTTGATGGCAAGCGAAAGTGTCGCCATTCTGAATGCCATTTGCAAATTGCGTGGGTATGAAGCGGTATCGCTCACGAAGCTGCGAGAACGCCGCGGCTCGAGTGATGTCTGTACCACGACCTTTCTCCTTGTAAAGAGACAGGTCTAGGTCTGCTCGATCCCGTATGAAGACTCGATGGGCGCACCTGGATTCCGGAGTGCGCCTTTTAATTTTATTGACGCTCTCTTGCCTATTTGGTAGGCTTTGGAAGTACTGAAAAGCACAATGGTCGCGTGGCCGATCGGTTAGGCACGGGACTGCAAATCCCTTTAGTCCGGTTCGACTCCGGACGCGACCTCTAGGTTATTTGAAATCAAGATTTTTAATGGTATACTTAAAGATATAAGTGATAGTGTACCATATGAGGAGTTGTAAATGGACAGAGAAGCAACTTGTAGAGGCCGTTAAAGAATCAAGAAGTGTCCGACAGGTGATCTATGCTCTTGGTCTTATTCCTGCAGGCGGAAATTATGTTCAAATTCAGAATAGAATCTCTCAACTTAATCTCAACACGAGTCATTTTTTAGGAATGGGTTGGAGCAAGGGAATGCCATTTGCTCGTAAAGCTCCGAAAACTTTAGAAAAAATACTTGTTAAAAATTCAAGCTATCAGAGCTTTAAATTAAAGAAGCGACTTTTTGGAGCGGAAATAAAAAAGAAAGAATGTGAAGAATGTGGCTGGAAAAAAGTTTCAGAGGATGGAAGAATTCCTCTGGAGCTGGATCATATAAACGGTGACAGAAATGATAATCGATTAGAAAATTTGAGAGTTCTTTGTCCAAATTGTCATAGTTTAAAACCAACACATAGAGGAAGAAATAAAAAGAAAGGTTAGGAAAATTTATAAATGGGCGAGTGGTGGAATGGTATACACGCGACACTTAAAATGTTGTGTCCAAAAGACATGAGGGTTCGAGTCCCTCCTCGCCCACAAAAAAATCCGGTCACAAGACCGGATTTTTATTCCCTTCCTTTATCTCTTCTATCACCTTTGGAATCTTTTTGAAATCTTCTATAAGGGTCTGACGCATACCGCCGTTATAAAGGGCAGCGGCTGGATGGTACAAAGAAAAGAATACTTGCTCACCGATATCGTCGAACGTTCTTCGAAAAGTCTGACCGTGAATCTCGGAAATCTTTTTACCGGAAATGAAGTGTTCCATGGCGTGACGACCAAGCGTCACAATAATTTTTGGCTGAATGATTTTTATTTGTTCGTGAAGCCACGGCATACACGCATCAATTTCTTCTGGAAGTGGATCACGATTATTTGGCGGACGATATTTTACGACGTTGGTGATGTAGATGTCTTCACGTTTCAAATTGATGGTGGCGAGCATTTCGGAAAGAAACTTTCCTGAAGCTCCGACAAAGGGAACGCCCAGCTCGTCTTCTTTTTTTCCAGGCGCTTCTCCGATGAACATGATTTCCGCTTCTGCGCTCCCATCTCCAGGTACGGCTTGCGTTGCTTCATCTTTCAATGCACAGGCGCAAGAAGCGGCCATGAGAATATTGAGCGCTTCTAATTTTTTTTGTTTCTCCATACGACATTACGCAATACTGAAACCTTCTTTGGTTTCAATAATTTTCCCCGGTACTTCGAAACCACTGGCGAGCTTGTGTCCTCCCCCGCCGAATTGATGAGCGATTGCAGAGACATCAATACCATGATGTTCCATAGAACGAAGTGATGCCCGGACAGTTACGTGATCACGTTCTGAAAGGACCATCGCAAATTTCGCATCGGGGACGGTGGAGAGAATAGAAGCTACCTGATAAATATCTTCGGCACAGGCAGCGCACTCATCGATGTCTTTTTGGGTGACCGCCGTGACAAGCATGCCGGTTTCTTTATTGAATTTCGCTTTTTCAAACGCCTTGCCCCACAGCTTCATGGCACCAATATTTTTGTTGGTGAAAATGGTCTGTGAGATTTTTGAAAGTGGCGCTCCTTTTTTCATGAGTTCGGAAGCGATCTCCATTACTTGCGGTGATACTCCTCCGTGCTGAAAGCCACCAGTATCAAAGAGGATGCCCATGAGAAGCATCGTCGCCATGGATTTCGAAATAGGCGCATCAGTAGCGGTGAAAAAAAGATAGAGCAGTTCTGATGTTGAAGAATATTCTGGATCGATAATGACGACATCGCCCGTAAGAGTTATATCTGGATGATGATCGATCAGAATGATCACTTGCTTTTCATGAAAACGGGACATGACGGTATCGAGTCCGCGATCCACGCTGTCACTTCCAATGACAACATCATACTTTTGAAGATCGAGTTGATCAGGATGAAGAAATGTTTTTTCTGCCAATCCTTTGAGGCTATCCGGGAAGGGATTGAAGCAAGCAATATCAACCTTTTTCCCCAGAGAACGGAGGTGCTCTTCGAGGGCGAGGTTGGCACCGACGGTATCTGGATCAGGACGGCTGTGTGCAAAAAGAAGAATACGTTCCGCTTTGGAAATGACGTAGGCGAGCGTTCGGAATTCTTTGTCGAAACGTTGCATAACCGTGTATAAGTCGAGAAAATGCTTTAATCAAGGCTCTTCAGTATTTTCTCTACTTTGTCTGCTTCCTGCTCCGTGGTATCGATTTCGAAGGAAAGTTTGGGCATCGGTCGCATGTACAATTTGGCGTAGAGGTTCTTTTGTATTCCCGAGAGTTCTTTTTTTAGAGTCTCTGAGACGTAGCGTGTTTCGCTCTCTGGGAAAACACTAATGAACATGCGAGTATAGCGGAGATCTTTTGAAGTGTCAACCTTGGCAATAGTAATAATAACTCCGGGCTTGAGAGAAAGTTCCCGTTCCATGATCTCTCCTAAGAGTTTTCGAATTTGCTCGTTGACTTTGGTGATGCGCATTGATGACATAGGTTGGGATAACACTGTATAAGTGATGAAAATGGCTTGTTTGTGTGCCCTCGGTAGGAGTCGAACCTACGTTTACTCGTTAGGAGTGAGTCGTTCTATCCGTTGAACTACAAGGGCTCCCGACGTGGTAAGAGTGAACTCTATCACGTTTCTTCTATTGTATCAATGGTCACAGTCGAAGTAAAACAAAAATCCCCTTTTCGGGGACAATGGGTATTTATTTTGAGTGTGGACCATGCCGGAATACTCACTCTCCCGTTCGAATGCGTCGATGTGGACCATGCCGGATTCGAACCGGCCACCCCTTCCATGCCATGGAAGTGCTCTACCAAATGAGCTAATGGCCCAAAAAGCTACTTCCTCATCATACTGAGTTTTAGGCTTTCGTCAATGTTTCTTAAGGTGCAAAAGAACTAAAGATTCGTTATAATAGAGCTATAATGCTTCCCGTATGATAGCTCCGGCTGTTTTTCTGAAAGAAAAGAGACTAGGGAAAGCCACCTTCTTTCTTTTTCTCTTCACCCTCCCCCTTTCTGTTCGAAAAGTCTTTTTTGTTTTTTCTCCAGACGGAACCAGTGGTTTCAATGAATACACGGACATCTCGCTCTACCTATCAGACATGCTTCTGCTTGGTGTCCTCATAGTATTTATATTAGAGAATAGAAATACTATCCTGTCAATATTGTGGTGGAAACAATTGTTCCACGTGGAACAATTTAAAGTGCTATTCTTTGCTCCTCTACCATTTCTTCTCTGGTCAGGGCTTTCCATTTTCTGGTCAAAAAGTCATTTACTGGGTGCTTACTCCTTTTCACGACTCCTAGCAGGTTATTTGCTCTACATCTTCCTTCTGCTTTATTTTGTTCCACGTGGAACAATTTCCTTAAAGCACCAAGATTGTTCCACGTGGAACATTCGGCACATAACGTTTGTTTCTTTGATTATAGGAGGCTTTTTCCAGTCAGTACTGGCTATCCTTCAATTTATCTCACAATCCTCTCTCGGATTGAGTTTTTTGAAAGAAAGTATCCTTTCATCTGGTGGCACTGGAGTAGCAAAGATCATCTTAGCAGAAGAGAGCCTTATTCGTGCTTATGGCTTATTCCCGCACCCAAATATCCTAGGTGGGTTTTTTGGAATAACTATTCTTTTCACCGTAGCTTACCCGCTTATTTTTGGTAGAAAAATGTTCCACGTGGAACATTTACTTATACTAAGAAGCACTGATCAGGATTCTTCACAAAATGTTCCACGTGGAACAATCCAAAATATTCTCAGTTGGATTCAGGAAAAATGTTCCACGTGGAACAATGTATGGAAAAATCATCAATTGTTCCACGTGGAACAATCAGTCTTATTGTACAGGCTTGTCCTGGGCATTCAGGTTACTGGCTTTTTGCTCACTTTCTCGAAAGGGGCCTTTTTAGGACTCCTACTCGCTATAGGTTACTTTGTATACAAGATGTTCCACGTGGAACAATTCAAGACCTCTTTAGTTGGTTCCGAAAAAAATGTTCCACGTGGAACAATTCAAGACCTCTTTAGTTGGTTCCGAAAAAAATGTTCCACGTGGAACATCCCTAAGA
Organism: uncultured Bdellovibrionales bacterium; assembly: GCA_964612055.1. Taxonomy (GTDB): domain Bacteria; phylum Patescibacteriota; class Minisyncoccia; order Moranbacterales; family UBA1568; genus UBA1568. Next base: position 46,452 of record CAZTBI010000002.1, on the reverse strand, counting down.
TTTTACTCATAACCATCACCATGGGGTTATTTCTAGGAATGGTAAATTGGCAATATTTCTTTACCCAGCCCTTTAAAGAAAGGGTATTTCTTGAAAAAGGCTCCTTTTTTATCCTAAAGGAATACCCGTTTCAAGGAGAGGGTATAGGTCAATCGGTTTTTGCTATGCAGGACTTTTTCTCCGAAAAGTTGTTCCCATGGCAATTTCAGCCAGTTCATAACCTTTTCCTCCTTATTTTTTCTGAAACCGGCCTTATCGGAGCCCTCCTCTTCCTTATTTTTCTTATCTTAATAATTGTTCCACGTGGAACAATCCGGGGTTTCTTAAACTGGATTAAGAAAAAATGTTCCACGTGGAACAATAGAGAATCTATTAAATCAGATCAAGAAAAAATGTTCCACGTGGAACATTTGAAAAATAATGAAACTGATTTAGTGAAAAATGTTCCACGTGGAACAATAGGTGGCTTGAGGACGAAGGCCTTATTAGAGGCAGTAATCTTATTTTTAGGAGTAGTTTCACTTTTTGATCATTATCTCTGGGATATTCAGCAAGGGCAGCTACTTTTCTGGTTGATGCTTGGTCTTTTCTCTTCTTCTCGTCTTCTCTCATATAATATTGACAAATAGTGTTTTATATATTATAGTATAAAATCTATTATGAAAGGGTATCTCTTAAGTATGTTTTGGAGTAGGTTTTGAGTGAAAACAACACTCTTGCAGTATTGGGTAAGATGCCGGAGTAACTTTTTGAAACCTTGAGAACTCTTAAAAATATACAAGAGAGGAAGAATCGTTTTTTAGCGATATGAGCAGGAGATATTTCTTTCGAGTAAGGGTTTTAAAAAACAAACAGCACTTGTCAAAATATCTTCGAAAAAGTATTTGTATTGTCAGAAAAGAATGGTATAATTTCTTTGGAGTTATTGAGTGTATTGGGGAAAATAAAAATAGTCTGTATGTTGCAAAAGTTTCTGTCAGGTATTTCAGAGAGAAATGCACGCGTTTCTTTTTTTCTCTTTTCAAGCCTTCTCTTTTTGAGTGTGGCTTTTTTTGTTTCTGCTGATGACACGGGAAAAAATATTTTTCAAGACTCCGATCAAGATGGTTTGAGTAATGATGAAGAAACTTTGTATAAAACTGATCCACTCAACAAGGATACAGATGGTGATAGCTATATGGATGGCGTGGAAGTGGAGAGTGGATATGATCCATTGAAACCCGCCCCTGGTGATAAGCTCGTGACTGAAACAGGAAATACGAGAACGTACACTTCATCAACGACCAATGAGGCCAACTTGACGGATCAGGTTTCGGAGCAGATTGCAGGTATGGTACAGGGCGAAAACCTCGGTCAGGATGGAGAGGTAACGTTTGAGGATATCAATCAATCTGTCCAAAGTATTCTTGATCAATCAAATCAGGAGATTATTCTTCCTGAGGTTGATATGAGTACCATCAAAATCAAGCATCTTTCAAAGAGTTTGAAGGGGAGCAAGCGGGAGGAGCAAGAGAAAGAAGATGCGGTGGAATATCTGACAGTGATAGCGTATATCTTGGCGAACAATTCTCCGAAAAAATTTCATGATGAAAATGATTTGAGCTCCGTGCTTACTTCTCTTGGTACGGAATCACTTTCAGCTATCACTCTTGGGAATACCAAATATCTGGAAGAGCTTTCAAAGAAAGGGGAGAAAACTTTGGAGGAAATAAATGATGTTGAGGTTCCAGAAAAAATGCTTGATGTTCATGTGAAAGCGATCAAAATGGTGAAGTACTCCATGCAACTGAAGGATGAGACAAAGATTGATGGCGAGAGTGATCCTATTGGACAGATTGCCTCACTCTCTAAAGTGCAGGGATTTCTTGGAGTGGCATCTGAATTTTCGCAAGAAGTGTACGGTAAGCTCAATGAACTTGGTATAAAAGAAATACCAATCAATCTCTGATTTTATGCGCGTCTTTTCTCTGAAAAATTTCTCTGAAAAATCTTTTCTTCGAGGTTTCTTTCTATTCGTTTTTGTTTTCAATATCCTTTTTTCAGCTGCGCCAGTACGGGCTGGTGTGTGGGGAGAATCGATTGCGTCTGAACTGTTAGGGCAGACGCTCGATGTTATTAAGCGTCAGATTGAAGGCGCTATCTTAGGAACGCTCAAGGTAGCTGCTATTAAAATCCTTAATAGTAAAGTGGCGCAGATGGTTGGTGGGTCGTCAGTGGGTGACGCGCTCTTTATTACTGATTGGGGAGATTTTTTGTACAATACGCCAGCAGAGAAGACGAAGCTGTTCATGAATGATTTCTTTACTCTGACGACACGTGGTAAATATGCTTCGGCGAACTATGTTGGAATTGGTGACGTTGCGGGAAATGTTTCTGGAAATTATGCGGGATATCTGAGATCGCGCGCTGAAAACTCGATCGGTGTCTTTTATTCCGGCACCCAATCTTATTTCGAGTACGATCTGGATCAATATGCTGATAATCCGGAGCGTATGTTTCAGGAGGGGGATTGGCGTGGTTTCAACGCCTTCTTCTCCAATCCGATGAATAATCCTTTTGGATACGAACTGGTTGCTCAGGGAGTGTATGCAGAGAGGCTGGCTCAGGAACAGGATGCCGCCCGAACGAAGGCGCAGTCCTCTGGTTTTGTCGGTCCTGAAAAAAATGGCATGACCATTGCGCCAGCTGCTACTATTGAAGCGATGACGGTCAATGTCCAGAATATTGGTAACAATTTAATTGCCGCTGCTGAAAATCCCGGGGAATTTCTTTCTGGGGTCGTTGGAGCTTTGGTCAATAAGACGGTGAGTAGTTTGGTTCAGCGAGGAGTGGGACAGGTGCAAGCAAACATTCAAAGAGGTATCGACAGTGTGGATAACAAAGTAGTAGGAGCGCTTGATCAGGCGAATCGGGCTCTTGGTCCAGCAGCGCAGTTTACCAGTGAAGTGAGTCAGAAAACTGATGTCTATGTCAGGCCGTATACTAAACCACCACCACCAGCCAATGGTCCTGATGGCGGCTACTAATGTTTCAGGCCAGAAAAAATCCCCGAAATGTTCGGGGATTTTTCTTTTTGAGGGTGGGTCTGTCCAGATTCGAACTGGAGACCTCTACAATGTCAATGTAGCGCTCTAACCAACTGAGCTACAGACCCATATATTACGCCGAGGGAATTTCAGAAACTTTTTCTTTGAAGAGAACATCGGTTACTTCTTTGGCCACTGGATTTTTTGGGGTAGCTAAACGTTTGAAAAAATTCAACCACAGAGCTTGCTTGAAAACCTCGTACCAAGTGAGGGAAAGGAGTGTTCCAGAGAAAAGGAGTACCGTTTCTGGGAGGAAAGGGGTTACTTTTTGTGAAAGTGCGACAATACCTAGCATAGCCAGGTTCAGAAAAAAAGTAAAGAGGAGGGTCTGGAGGAGGGCAAAAAGACCAAAAGCAAGGCAGAGGTTTCTTTTTTTTGTGAACAGAGTAGCGCCTGCTTCGAAGGAGGCCTTGAGGCGAAGGGGAGAGAGAAGAAAATAGAAAAAAGAAAACTCTCTCACAAAGAAGCTAATAATAACGACGGGTATCAAAATGAGCGCACTCAAGACAAGGAGTGTTTCTGGAATGGTACCAAAGGTGAAGAAGGAAATGAGTGAAGGAAGGGCGAGAACGAAGAAGAGGATGAGAAAGAAAAGTGCGAGAGTGATATCAAGGAGGAAAGCCTTTTTAAAATTTCTTGAAGCTTCCTGAAAGAAAGGATTCTTTTTTTCGGCACGCTTATTTTTCTCGGTGTTTTGATGAAGAGTAGTGATGAGGTTGCTTTTTCCGAAGAGCTTGAAGACAAAGAAAGAGCTGATGAGTAGAAGTGTCAGGAGGGGATGGCGAGCGGCTTTTTCCAGGAGCGCTGTTTGTGGTAGAGAGGTATCGGGTAGGGCAATAGTTTGTACAGCAAGAGGGAGAGCAATGAAAAAACCAAAGAAAAGAAAGCTGGTACGTGAAAAAGACGTATCCCAGCTTTCTTTCAGAATTTCGAAAAACGAAATTTTTTCCATAACGGAGAGGGGATGATCGATCGCAAACAAAGTTGCGTCTTATGCTGTAGGAGAGAAGCTTTTGACAAGAGCGGCGAACTCATCTTTTTCAAGAGTTTCTTTCTCGAGCAGTGCCGCCGCGATGGCATTTAGGGTGGCGCGCTTTTCAGTCAGAATAGCAGTAGCGCGCTTGAAGGCCTCATCGATATAGTGTGTGACCTCGATATCAATATCCTGAGCAGTTTTTTCAGAATAATTTCGTTCTTCGTGCATCTCGCGTCCCAAGAAAACGAGCTCTTCTTTCTTGCCGAAAGTTCGAGCGCCAAGACGGCTCATGCCGTAGCGAGTGACCATGCTTCTCGCCATAGAGGTGGCGCGTTCGAGATCATTGGAGGGGCCGGTCGTAATATCACCAAAGACGAGCTTCTCACTGGCATAGCCACCTAAGAAAACAGCCAGTTCATCGAGGAAGTAGGCATGAGAATGGAGGCTCTTGTCTTCATCCGGAACGGAAAGGGTATAGCCACCAGCATGTCCGCGCGAGATAATAGAAACCTTGTGCACCGGATCAGCATTCGGGAGGCTGGCTCCGACTAGGGCGTGACCACCTTCGTGGTAAGCCACGATTTCCTTCTCTTTCTTGTTGATGACGCGACTGCGACGTTCTGGACCAAGGATGACTTTTTCAATAGACTCAGTGAGCTCTCCCATACCAATCGTTTTCTTGTTGCGTCTGGTAGCGAGAATGGCGGCCTCATTTACCAAGTTAGCGAGATCAGCGCCAGAGAATCCTGGGGTACGTTCGGCGATGGTACGCATGCGCACTACTTCTTCAATGGGCTTATTTTTGACATGGATCGCTAAGATTTGTTCACGTTCATTGATATCTGGAAGATCCATCGTGACGCGGCGGTCAAAGCGTCCAGGACGAAGGAGTGCCGGATCGAGTACATCAGGACGGTTGGTGGAAGCAATAACGATGACCGAAGTATCTGTTTCGAAGCCATCCATTTCAACCAAGATCTGGTTTAAGGTCTGCTCGCGTTCATCGTGTCCACCTCCAAGACCAGCGCCACGATGACGACCGACAGCATCAATTTCGTCGATAAAGACGATGGCCGGAGCATTTTTCTTGGCTTGTTTAAAGAGATCACGAACACGACTGGCTCCGACGCCGACAAACATCTCCACAAACTCACTCCCGCTAATATTGAAGAAAGGGACGCCTGCTTCACCGGCTACGGCTTTGGCCATCAAAGTCTTTCCGGTCCCTGGAGGGCCGAGGAGAAGAACGCCCTTTGGAATCTTTGCTCCCATATTCAGGAACTTTTTCGGATGCTTCAGAAATTCAACTACTTCTTCGAGCTCTGTTTTGGCTTCTATGGCACCAGCAACATCGGCGAACATAATGCGCTTTTTCTTGTCTTTGGGGTCAAGCATGCGCGCGCGACTCATCCCAAAAGACAATGCCTGAGAGTTGCCACGTTGTGCCTGGCGCATCATGAACCAGATAAAGGCCGAGATCAGAATGAAGGGGAGGAGGAATGGCAGAAGAGCGGTCAGCCAAAAACTGAAACCGGAATCTTCGGTAATGGTCATGGTCACACCCTTCAACTTTTCTTTATCGATACCGTAGTTGTTGAAGGTTTCAGAAAGAGAGCTTTCTGGCTCTTTCCCAGCCTTCTCCTTTTTCCCATCCTGAAGCTCAATTGAGAGCTCGTTGTTTTTGACGATAATTTCCTTGACCTGTCCTTGATTGATCTGGGTCACGAGCTCATTTAAGGAAACCTCGGTCGGTTTAGCTTCGGGTGACTGGTAGAGGATGACAATACCGGAAATCAAAAGGAAGAACAGGATGAGCGTCGAGAGATTTTTGAGCATTTTTTCCATAGGTTTCTTATAACAATAAAGGGTTAGAATTAAAAATTGAGTAGTCTCACTGTATCACCTTTCCGCTCGATCTTCAACCCTCGGAAGGAGAGGGTCTGAATCTTCCCTTTGCGGCTTTTGAGAAGCTTCAGAATCTCTTCGATAAGTCCCTTTGGGGCAGCCTTACCTTTATAGTAGGGCTTGAGGAGGAAACGGAGTCTTGTTTTGAGGACTGGCTCTGGTAGGGCGAGGAGTACTTGAACTGAGAATTCTTTCGTATCAGTATGAGGTGAGGACAATGTTTCGAGTATGGCATAGTCTGAGGCGAGGAGCGCGGCGGTATCAGCCAGAATTTTTCGTACTTTCGGTTGGTACTCTTTTTCTAAGAGGGGGAGGAGTTCGTGGCGCAGGCGGTTTCGTAAAAATTTTTGATCGCCGTTACTGCCGTCTGTCCGATAGGCGATGTTGCGTTCTTTGAGGTAACGGAGGATATCCTGGCGACTTACTTTGATGAGAGGGCGGATGATATATCCATGCTTTGGTCGCATAGCGGAAAGACCAGTCATGCCAGACCCGCGGAGCAGGCGGAGAAGAAAAGTTTCTGCCTGGTCATCTTCGTGGTGAGCGACGGCAATGAGAGTGGCCTGCTCTTTTTTTCGGACGGTTTCCAGAAAATGATAGCGAATATCACGGAGCTTCTCTTCAAGGTTGGAAGACGTGGTTTTTTTCGGATGAAGCACGGTCAAGGGGAGCTTATAAAAAGCGGCCCGTTCCCGCACCAAAGCTTCGTCGAGGGCGGAGTCTTCTTGGCGTAGACGGTAATTGACGTGGGCGATATGAAGCTTAAAATCGTACTTTTTCGAAAGGAGGAAGAGAACATCGAGGAGGCACAGGCTGTCCGCCCCACCAGAGACGGCGATGATGAAGTGTTCTTTCTTCCCCCAGAGACTCTCTGTGGTGACGGTGTTCTGGACACGCTTCAAAAAGGCCCGCACAAAAGGAGTGATGTCGGAGCTATTTTTTCTCAGTATGCTCTTTGATGATGCGGGCAACGTGTTCGATCGTTTGGTCGAGTTTTCCTTCCTCATTTTCAACTTTATAGTCATAGGTCTTTTTAGGAAGCCATTCACGTATGTGACTCAATCTTGCTTGGAGATCTTCTTCTGTTATATCACCGCGTTTGCGCAACCTCTCCTCAATGATATCAAGATGGGCGTTAATAAAAATGACAGTGAGTTCTGGGAAGCGTTGCTTGAGATTGCGCGCTCCCTCGAAATCCACTTTCCAAATTCCTACTTTTCCACTCTTTGCAATGCGTTCTACTTCTTTTGTCGTCACCCCATAATATACGCCGAGATATTTTTCGACATACTCCAAGAGAGAGCTTTGCTTTATTTCCTTCTCGAACTCTTCGCGAGAGATGAAATAGTAGGGGTGTCCCTGTGATTCTGTGGATCGCATCGGTCGCGTGACCGTTGTGATAACCCTTTCTATGGCTATTTGTTCCGCAACACCTTCTATGACAGAATCTTGGCCAGATCCTGATGGTCCATAAATAATAAATATATTTTTGAAACTCGTCATAGAGAATGCCCCTATTATTTATTACAAAAACATCCTGACAGAGCAGGATGTTTTTAGTTTTACGCGGTAGCTTCTTCCTTGGCGACTTTAGGAGTAGCCTTATCTTTTACCGGGAGGAGTCCCATACGATGGCTCTTTGGCTCGATGGAGAGAATATTCCAAGTGTAGGTCTCGCCTTCCTTGAAGACCTCTTCGATCTTCTTGTTTGGGTAGACTTCTTGGAATTCGCTGACATGGGCCAGGCCGTGAATGTCCTTGTCGAGGTAGACGAAGGCACCGAAGTGATTGATCTTGTCGACTTTGCCAGAAACGACATCGCCCACCTTATACTTTTCAAGAACGGCATCCCACGGATCCTTCTTCAAGGCCTTCATGGAGAGGGAGATACGGGTTTCTTCAATGCCGATGATCTTGGCAACGACCGAGTCGCCGGTCTTGATCATTTCACGAGGATCATCGATAAGCTGCCAGGCCAATTCGGAAATATGAACCAGACCCTCGAGCTTCTCGCTTGGCTTCTTGCCATCTTCACGAACGGGAGGGGCGAATTTCACGAAGGCACCGAAATCAACAACACCGCTGACTTCACCTTCTACGACGTCACCGACTTTGAGGAGATTGATCAGTTCACGCTCTTTTTCGCTCTGAGCAGCCTTTTCTGAGACGATGAGCTTCTCGCTCTCGCGATCGGCATCAAGGATACGGACCTGAATTTCCTGGCCGATCAGCTTCTTCAGAAGGTCAAGAATCTTGTTCTTGTCGCCATCTTCCACGCGAGGGTAGTGTTCACTGGCGAGCTGGGAGACTGGCAAAAAGCCGACAATACCGTTTATTTCTACCATGAGACCGCCTTTGTTGGCTTCAGATACCTTGGTAGCCACTACTTCACGGTTGGTGAGCTTGTGTTCGATGTCTTCCCAGGACTTCTCGTAGGAGGCTTCACGGATGGAAAGTTCAATGTAGCCATCTTCATTCTCATAACTCATGAGAGTGGCGGTGACAGTGGTTCCAACCTTGAGTTTCCCCTCAGGGCCGAGGCCGTCACGCATTTCTTTGCCCAAAACAATACCGGTACCAAGCGGTCCGAGATCTATCAAGGCATAACTTGGGGCGACGTGCATGACAGTACCAGGGATGACATCTCCCACTTCTGGTATTTCAACGACATGTTGAGCGAGCAGGGCTTCCATTGGGGAAACAACTGCTTCTTCAGGGGTTTGTGACATAGGATTATTGTGATGAGACGAGAACGCCTGGACTCGTATATTAATATTAAAAAGGCGCTAAAATTGGCTTGAAAAAAAGAAAAAACACCGAAACGGCGCCTTGGAAAACGGGAGAAAGCGAGGATAGAGCTCCTCGTATTCAGTTGTGTTAACCAATTAGCCGGGTAGCCTCAAATGAAGCTGCAACTGATTCTAGCGCAGAACAGGGATTTATGCAACCCCCAGAGAAGTCAGAGAGGATGAGGTGGCGCTATTGAATTATTTTAGTCGTTTTTTTTGAAAACTGAGTGAAAAAGTGACAGAAATAAGCCTTGTAAGGGAGGAGAAGTTCTGCTACTATAGATGTATTGTAAAGGAAAAAAGTGGCTATGAATATCCAGTATTACGGAGATTATTGTTTCAAAATCAGCACTAAGCCAGCGGGTCGGGCCACGGAAGATGTCATCATTTGGACTGATCTTTTAGAAAAAGGTTCCGGACTGCGAGCACCTCAGGGTCAAGCCGATATCGTTTTTCTCACTCATGGCAATACCGAAGCTGTGAAGGAGAGCTTGAAGGGTGAGCCGGCCGTGATTGATGCGCCAGGGGAATATTCAGCCAAAGGTATTGCGGCTCTTGGTTTTCCAGCGTTTCGTGATAACAAAGAAGGGGCGGAACGTGGACAGAACACCCTCTTTGCTTTTGAAAGTGAAGATATTCACGTGGCTTTCTTGGGTGCTCTGGGGCACGATCTCTCACCAGACATACTTGATAAATTGAATGGCGTCGATATCCTTTTTGTTCCAGTTGGGGGTAGTGATACGCTCGATGCAAAACTCGCAGCTGAGCTGGTACGAAAAATCGAGCCAAAAATTATTATTCCGATGCATTATAAGATTCCTGGACTGACTTTGTCACTGGAAACAGAAAAAGCTTTCTGTGATACCATTGGAAATTGTCCAAAGGAAACTCTCCCGAAGTTCAACATCAAGAAAAAAGAAATGGAAGGGAAGCAGCTCGAAGTCGTACTGCTTGAAAGAGGGGCATAACAGCATTATCATGGAATTTTCTCTTCAGAGAAAAATTGAAGCAGCACGTCAGGAACCCGAACATATTCGCAGGCGCTATGTCGTGATTTGCGTTTCGTTTTCCATGCTTCTTATTTTTGGTATCTGGCTCCTTTCGGTACAAGACAGCGTGACAACTGCGGCGCAGGATGTTCCGAAAGCTCTTGAACGAGGGAAGGGGCTGACCGGCGGTGCGCCATCACTGAACGACCTCTTCGAGCAGGCAGCGCCACTGAAGGTTGATGGGCAGGGTGTTGGGGGGAGTGAATTTTTTGAGCAACAGTTAGATGGGCGGAGCGGTACAGTACAAAGTGAGGGAGTGACTCCGGGAGCCAAATAAGTAAAGATATATTTCCGTATGTCAGAAAAGAAAGAAGAGAAAAAAGAATTTCACGATGGGAAGATCGAGTTACGATCGATTACCGATGAGGTGCGTCAGTCATACCTCGATTACGCCATGAGCGTGATCGTGGCGCGTGCTCTGCCTGATGTCCGTGACGGTCTGAAACCAGTACATCGTCGCATTTTGTATTCGATGTGGTCAACTGGACTCCGTTCGACGGCCAAGTTTCGAAAATCGGCGACGGTTGTCGGAGAAGTACTCGGGAAGTGGCATCCGCACGGTGATACAGCGGTCTACGACACGATGGTTCGTATGGCTCAGGATTTTTCTTTGCGCTACCCGCTCATTTGGGGACAGGGAAACTTCGGTTCCATGGATGGTGATGGTGCTGCCGCGTATCGTTATACTGAGGCCAAGCTGAAAGCGATTGCCGAAGAAATGCTTCTTGATATTGATAAGGATACGGTTGATTTTGTCCCAAACTTTGACGGCATGCACGAAGAGCCGTTGGTACTCCCGGCGAAGTTGCCCCAACTTCTTTTGAACGGAACGGTTGGTATCGCTGTTGGTATGGCGACCAATATTCCTCCTCACAACTTGAATGAATTGATTGATGGTATCTGTCACTTGATCGATCATCCGGAAGCGACGGTGGACGATCTTATGGAATTTATCAAGGGTCCAGATTTTCCAACGGGTGGCATTATTTACAATACCAAAGATATCCGCGAAGCCTACGCTACCGGTAAAGGTCCTATCATGGCACGAGCCAAAGCGGAGATTGTGGAAATGAAGTCAGGCATGTTTCAGATTGTGGTGACGGAGATGACGTATGCGACCAACAAGGCATCGCTCATCATGAAGATTGCGGAACTGTACAAGGAAAACAAGCTGCCTGGTATCAAAGACTTGCGTGATGAATCCGACAAGGATGGTGTGCGGGTGGTGATTGATTTGAAGAAGGAAGCTTTTCCTCAGAAGGTGCTCAATCAGCTGTATCAGATGACGGACCTGCAGAAAAATTTCAACGTCAATATGCTGGCGTTGGTTGATGGTGTTGATCCGCAGATTCTGACACTGAAATCGATTCTCGAACATTACATCAAGCATCGTGAGATTGTCGTCGTGCGTCGCACGGAACATGATTTGAAGAAAGCCAAAGATCGCGCTCATATTCTTGAAGGATTGAAAATTGCCCTTGATCACATTGATGCCATTATCGAAACCATCAAGAAATCGGCGACCAAAGAAGAGGCTCATGTCAATTTGATAAAGAAATTCAAACTTTCAGAATTACAAGCCACGGCTATTCTTGAGATGCGTCTCCAGACGTTGGCCGGATTGGAACGCAAGAAAATTGAAGATGAGTTGGAAGAGAAATATAAACTCATTGCGTATCTCGAAGATCTCTTGAAGCATCGCAAAAAGATTTTAGCTCTGGTGAAAAGTGAGTTGATCGAAGTGCGTGAAAAATTCGGTGATGAGCGTCGGACCAAAGTCGTGAAAGGGGCGATTGGCGAATTCCGTCAGGAAGATTTGATTCCGAATGAAGAAGCTATTATCACGCTCACTGAAGACGGCTACATCAAGCGTATGAACCCGACTGTTTACCGTGTGCAAAAGCGCGGTGGCAAGGGGGTTATCGGTGCGACAACGAAAGAAGAAGACAAGATTGCCAAGGTGCTGACGATTGAGACGCATGACAATCTCATGTTCTTCACCAATTCTGGCAAAGTCTTCCAGACGAAAGCTTATGAAATCCCAGAATCAACTCGTACGTCGAAGGGCCAAGCGATTGTGAACTTTTTGCAACTTTCCCAGGAAGAAAAAATTACTGCGGTGGTCGCGCTCAACAAGGGGAGTGACTTCAAGTATTTGTTCATGGCGACAGAAAAAGGAACGATCAAGAAAACAAAGCTTGAGGATTTCGAAAATGTTCGTCGCAGTGGTCTCATCGCTATCACCCTTGAGAAGGGTGATACCTTGGGTTGGGTTTCGCCGACGACGGGAAGTGACGAAGTGGTACTGACCACCAATGATGGTCAGGCTATCCGCTTCAAGGAATCCGATGTCCGTCCGATGGGACGTAACGCTGCCGGAGTACGTGGGCTCAAGTTAAAGAATGTTGATGTTCTGGTCGGTATGGATGTGGTTGGCAATGGTAACAAGGACCTGGAACTTCTCATTCTTTCCCAAAACGGCTATGGAAAGCGGAGCGAACTGAAATCCTATAAAGTTCAGAAGCGTGGTGGTTCTGGTATCAAGACCATGAAGGTCACCCCGAAAACGGGAAAGCTTATTGGTGCCAAGGTAGTCAGTATGGCCAATATCGAAGACGATCTCATTCTGACATCATCAAAAGGCACCATCATCCGTATTCCGTTTAAGAGCGTGCCGAAACTTGGTCGGGTGACTCAAGGAGTGCGCGTCATGAAGCCACAACCAGGAGATAGCGTCGCGGCGTTTACGATTCTGTAAAGGTTCTAGAAAAAACTTAAAACCCAACCGAGAGAGGTTGGGTTTTATTATTGACAGGAATCGTAAACGTACGCTACAGTTTGCCTATCGTGGCAACTGTCAAAGGAGACAGATCATGGAAGTGACACGTAATAGCGCGGTGGTTCCCGCAAGCATCGCTATCAGGGGCGAGAGGCTATGCCCTCACGGCCATAAGCGAAATACAGCCTGCGTCTGTTACCTGCATCCTGATCCGGCGCACGCACCGGAACAGTGCGTGCAGCAGGTCTTTTTGGAGCAATCGGCCGACAAGGTGATCGATCTCCCCAGTCACTGAAGCGCAGGCAGCTCATCTCAAGGGGCACGCAACGCGTTCCCCCTTTTTCTTTACAGAGGGAAATCTGAAAGTTGCAAAAAATTTCTAAGCGTGTTACAGTGCTCTTGTTAATATTTATCACGAGCGGATGCTGGTTCACCTCTGGTGGACGAACGTCTTGCTGACAAGAAGGCTATGGCGCTGACGCACAAGCAAAAGGAGAAGGTAACAGGAGGGGTAAAACGACATGACAAGGATACTGGTTCTCCAGAATACCAAGTTGCGAAGTTTACGGAAGAAATCAAGCGTTTGACGACGCACTTGAAGAAGAACAAGAAAGATTTCCATTCTCGTCGCGGACTGCTGAAGATGGTGTCGAAGCGCAAAAAGCTTCTCGCCTATCTCGAGAAGACAAACGAGAAATCCTACAAGACTCTTACGAAGACATTGGGCCTCTAGGCCCTTTGTTTTTTGAGTGATATTTTAAACAAGAGGCAATTTTTATAAACAATTATGGCAAAATTTGCAGAACAACGAGTCGGTGTATTGGTAGACATTCAGAATATGTACTACAGTGCCCGCGTGCTTTATAGCAAAAAGGTGAATTTCAAGAATGTACTCACGGCTGCGGTGAGTGAGCGTAAGCTCATTCGGGCTCTGGCCTATGGTATCAAGACGGTAGAAGCAACAGAGGATAAGTTTTTTGAAGCCTTGGAAAAAAGTGGTTACGAGGTAAAGACCAAGGATCTCCAAATTTTTCACGATGGTTCCAAGAAGGGTGATTGGGACGTAGGAATCGCGATCGATGCTATCAAGATGGCACCGAAACTCGATGTCATTGTGATTGTTTCCGGTGATGGTGACTATATCTCGCTCGTTGAATACCTCCAAAATACCTATGGCTGTCGCGTGGAGGTGGTGGCCTTTGCCGAATCAGCCTCAGCGAAGCTCATCGAACAGGCTGATGACTTCATCAACCTTTCGGAAAGTAAGAAGCAGTTCTTGATCTAGTGATCAAAGAGGGAAAAGAGTCCCATCTCAAAGGGACTCTTTTTCTTTGACAAAAGAGGCGAAATAAGGCTAGAGTACGAATAGGTTATTTAATTATTGTTTTCTGGAAGAGCGTAGTTAATAGGTGCACGAGTGGACCCGTCTTGCAAAGGCATTACGCCGAGGCAGGGCTTTGGGCTTAGTCGCGTGTTTATTAGCTTCTCTTCCGGACAAAAAGTCTATGGAAGGAAAGAAATGGTCTCTCCAACTGGGGGGACGGGAGCTCGTCATTGAGACGGGCGTGTTTGCCAAGCAGGCCAGTGGTGCGGTGACGGCCCGCTATGGCGATACGGTAGTGCTCGCGACTGCTGTCATGAGCAAGGAAATGTCCAAAATTACTGGATATTTCCCTTTGATGGTGGATTACGAAGAGCGCTACTATGCGGCCGGAAAGATCAAGGGCTCACGCTTTATCAAGCGCGAAGGTCGCCCTTCAGATGATGCCGTGCTTTCAGGGCGAGCGGTGGACCGTACGGTGCGCCCACTTTTTGATAGTCGCATGCGAAATGAAGTGCAGGTGGTCGTGACCACACTGTCTATTGATGGTGAGAATGATCCGGATGTCGTAGCGATGATTGGCGCTTCAGCAGCTCTGGCTCTCTCTGATATTCCTTGGAATGGCCCAATTGGCGCCGTGCGAATTGGTATGGCTGCCGATGGAACGCTCGTTTTGAATCCGGTGAGCGAAGAACGCAAAGCAAGTGCTTTGGATCTCCTCCTTTCTGGTACCAAGGACAAGATCAACATGATCGAAGCCGGGGCAAACGAGATTACCGAGGAAAAAATAGCTGAAGCCTTCCAGTTTGGATTTGAAGCCATCCAGAAGATCGCCTCGTTTATTGAGGATATCCGTAAGGAAGCAGGGAAAGAAAAGCGGCAGGCCGCCGTTCTTCGTGGATCCCTCGAGTTTGAGGCTGATATCCGTCAGTTTGCGCAAGGGTCAGGCTTAGCTGAGGCGCTCTATCTGTTGCCAAAGCAGGCCATGGAAGCGAAAACGGCTGAAATCAATGCCGCTATCGCCAAATATGCCGCGGAAAAGTATCCGGAGCAGAAGAATCTCTCCGAACTCCTCTCGCTCATCACTGATGAAGTATCTGATGAAGCAGTGCACCAGAATATTCTCGAAAAAGAAGCGCGTCCTGATGGTCGTAAGTTGACCGAGATCCGTCCGATTTGGTGTAAGGTCGGCGTGTTGCCACGTACTCATGGAACGGGAGTCTTTACGCGTGGTGAGACCCAGGCTCTGACCGTGACAACGCTTGGCGCCCCTGGCGATGAAATGGTAGTTGATACCATGGAAACCGATGAAAAGAAGCGCTACATGCATTTTTATAACTTCCCACCGTACTCTGTTGGTGAGGTGAAGCCGATGCGTGGTCCAGGCCGTCGTGAAGTCGGTCACGGAGCCTTGGCGGAGAAGGCATTGGTACCGGTACTTCCAAGTAAAGAAGAATTCCCGTACACGATTCTCTTGGTTTCCGAAGTGCTGGAGTCAAATGGTTCTTCCTCGATGGCTTCGACCTGTGGGTCGACTCTGTCTCTTATGGATGCGGGTGTGCCAATCAAAAAGCCGGTCGCTGGTATCGCTATGGGCGTGATCACTGGAAAAGATGGTGCTTACAAGGTACTTTCTGATATTCAGGGACTGGAAGATCACTACGGGGATATGGACTTCAAGGTCGCCGGAACCAAAGATGGTATCACCGCTATGCAGATGGATGTGAAAATCGATGGCTTGACCCCGGCTATGCTTGCGGTTGCTATCGCTCAGGCCAAGGAAGGTCGCATGTTTATCATGGGCAAGATGCTTGAAGTCATGCCAGAAGTTCGAAAGACGATGTCTCCATATGCACCGCGTATTATTACGCTCCATATCAATCCAGAGAAGATCCGTGATGTCATCGGCCCTGGCGGCAAGGTGATCAATCAGATTATTGATGAAACAGGGGTTTCTATCGATATTGAAGATGATGGCTCAGTCTTTATCACTTCTGTTGATGAAATCAGTGCCAACAAAGCCGTTGAATGGGTGCGAAATATTACTCGTGAAGTGGTAGCCGGAGAACTGTTTCAGGGTCGCGTCACACGACTGATGAATTTCGGCGCCTTTGTGGAAGTATTGCCGAATCAAGAAGGTTTGGTCCATATTTCTGAATTCTCCGATGAACGGGTAGAAAACGTGGAAGATGTTGTGAAGGTCGGAGATGTCATCCCGGTCATTGTCAAAGAAATTGACTCACAGGGACGCATCAATCTCTCACACAAGGCGGCCAAGCGGCGCATGGAACAAGAAGGCGCGTAGATCTTCTATCGAAAATTCTTGTTCTCTTGTATACTAGAGAGAGGCGCAGGCCTCTCTTTCGTTTTTTAGATGTCTTATGGAACTTTTTTCATCAGTGGGGAGTAGCGAAAAAAATAACGCCTCACGGCCGATACCAAAAGAGGTTTTTGAAGCGGTGCGTGTTATGGGAGCAGAACCACGAAGAACGACTCCAATGAATGGCATACAGAAACAAGGGACTTCTTCTAAGGGAGAAAGCCCATTTTTGGGTACTAGTTCCTTTTCTCCCTCACCAGTATCTTCAGTGCCACAGACACAAAGAGCTTCTCTTCCTTCTCTTCCCTCTCAAAAATCTCTTCCACCGGCTCAAGAAGAGAGAAAAAGAAAGATACTGATCATGTTTGCCTTTGGCGGAGTCTTATTCCTCATGATCGTTGGTTTGGTAGCGTGGTATTTTCTGCGAAAAACAGCTGTCTCTCCGGAGCCTTTGCTAGAGTCGTCGAGCGAAGTAACTATGGTGGCGGAACCAGTGCCAGTATTGCCAGTGGCTCCATTTGCTCCCGATACGACAAATTTTCTCATGGTTGATACCGAAACAGTGACTACGCAATCATTTTTAACACTTTTGACCGAGTCCGGAGCCAAAATTTCAGCAGCTCAGATGACCAAGCCAGTCGAATTTCTTCTTACTGATAAGAATAATAACCCTCTTGCCTTCAGTCGTTTTGCGTATCTCACGGATTTAGCACTCCCAGAGGATCTCATAGCCGCTTTGGGAGAATCTTTCTCGATCTTTCTCTATAATACCGGTGGGAAAGTGACGCTGGGACTTTCTTTTGCCCCCTTTGCCTCAGGAGACATGGGAACGGTCCGAGAGTTAGTCACCAAGAATGAAGCCTCCCTGCCCTTTCTGTTTCGGCCCCTTCTTTTTCCGGGGTTAACGGTTCCTACGAAGGCAAGTTTTCGCTCTGGCGTTTATAATACTGAGGCAGTGCGTTATGTCAATGTTGAAGCGGCACAGGGTATCTCTTTTGATTATGTCATGCGAGACAAAGAATGGATTATTGGCACGAGCAAGGACACGCTGCGCGCAATTATTGATAAAAAATCACAACCATAGAATTTTTTCGGCTTAGAAAAAGGATTTTTAAAAAAGAAAAAGAAGTCCCTGACTTCTTTTTTCATACTCAATACGATTTTTTTTCTGCCAAGAGATTTTTTAGTAGAAAAATACTTCATCTGAAGCTTTTTTCTGAAGCGAGCATTGACCAGAGGTGTTTTTTCTGCTATAATTGACTTGTGACGTTGAAAATTCTTTGACAAATTGCTCCTCGAACCGTTAACTGAACGGTGAAAGAGTTCCCAATCACAATTTCCCCCTAATTGTGAGGGGGACTCTTTCACTGTTCAAGTGTTGTGGCAATGTACCACAGCCGCTCCGTCCTAACACGGAGACTAAAACAAAAACAAAAACGCTCCTGAAATATAATAACAGCAGGAGAAAAACAAAAAGAAACAAAAAAACAAGTTCTTTCAAAAAAACAGGTGTTGGCTACACAGTGGATGGAATATCCTTCTCTCTAGTGTGTAGCTAACGACCTGAACCAAAAGGCTTCGTGCCAGAGAACGGTGAAGGGAGAAGTAGCAAAAAAGTTAGGATTGCTGCGAAAAAATGCATCTGCACAAAATACAGGCGTGATCAATGGATTACCAATGCTTTCTCACCCGGAGCTAAGTAACCGACATACCTGTTGGCACATGCAACGTTCGGGCGTACAGCCAAGATTTTATTATTTGGGCGTCGTACGCCCGGACACCAACATAATTTTTCAGCTGAAGCAGGTCGTGAACTCCCAGAGAAGGGTGTTTTTTTATTGCTCTTTTCCTATTTTTGGCTTAATTTATGGATATATGGGAACATTTCATCTATCTTCGGAGTTGGGAAAATTGGGCGAGGACCTTGGGTGCCGCTATCTGAAAGAGAAGGGCTACAAGATGCTCGAAACCAATTATTGTAATACTCACGGCAAACGTTTGGGAGAGATTGATATTGTGGCTGAAAAAAGCCACGAAATAGTATTTGTGGAGGTGAAGAGTCGTTTGGGAGTAGCTGGAAGTGATATTTTTCCTGAGGAAAATATTACGCGTGACAAGCTCCGCAAGCTCGAACGTATTGCCCAGTGTTATCTGCGAGAAAAAAAGCGTGAAAATGCTCCCTATCACTTTGACGCCCTCTCGATCCTCTATGATCCAAACCTAAAAAAGGCTTCAATAAGGCATCTGGAACACATTTTCTTCTAGACAAAGGTGGCTATTTTTGCTATACTAGGGAGACAAAGGAAATTTTATAAATTTTTTTGATACTGTTATGGCACTTGATACAGCGACATTGGCCCGACTGAAGGAAAAATTGCTTTCTGAGAAAAGTCACTTGGAGCAAGAGCTTTCTCGTTTTGCCAAGCCAACTGGCGTAGCTGGGAATTATGAGACCAAGATTGATGATATGGGTACTGATCCCGATGAGAATGCTTCTGAGGTTGAGGAATACGTTGATAATCTGGCTTTGGAGCAAACACTGGAGACACAGCTGAAAGATGTGAACGATGCGCTTTCAAAGATGGAGGCTGGCACTTATGGAGTATGTGAAAATACTGGTAAGGAAATCAGTCTGGATCGTCTCGAGGCTTACCCTGGGGCTCGGACCGCTCTTTAAGTAACTATTCAGATCTCCATATTCTACTGCAACAGTATGGATTTTGGCTGCAAACCGTTCAGATTTCGTCAGGTTACCTTTCAGGTAGCCTTTCTCAATCTTCACGCCTTTCGCTCAAAACCATGCTGTTTCGTAACGAAAGAGAGATCTGAGATAGTTACAAAACTCTTCCTATGAGGTCACAGAAACTGCTTTCAGGCATCCTTTCTGTGGCCTTTTTTGTTTCCTGTCTTCAGGGGATAAGCTTTTTCGCGAGGGAATACCAAAAAGAGGGTGTGACTTGCAATACTGAAGGCCCCTTTGGTGTGCAAGTGAGTCTTTGGCTTCTTTTGATCATTTTTTTTGGTGCCGCCTGGTTTTTTCTCAGGCAGTGGTGGAAAGAAGAGGAGAAAAGAAGGGCTTTTTTCTGGCTGCTTCTTATGGCCGCTGGTGCGAGTAACTTGATGGAACGCCTTTTCTTTGGTTGCGTCTTTGACTTTCTTGCCTTGCCATTTTTGCCCCTTTTCAATGTGGCGGATGTTGTTCTGACCGTAAGTGTGATATTTTTACTGTGGTGGGAGGTGCGCCGTACCCCGTAAGAGACCTCCCGAGTTTGTCTATGTCTGCCAAAGTCTATTCAGCAGCAACCGTCGGATTGGAAAGCGTCCTGGTTGAAGTTGAGGTGGATGTCTTGTCACAAGGACTCCATACTTTTACTTTAGTGGGATTGCCTGATACTGCTATCAAGGAATCACGTGACCGTGTCAGTGCCGCACTGAAAAATAGTGGCTTCAAGCCACCGCATCAGAGTGGACGTATCACGGTCAATCTGGCCCCGGCTGATCTCCCGAAAAATACACCGATTTATGATTTGCCTATGGCGCTCGGATTTCTTTTGGCTACCAAGCAAATCAGTTTTGATTATGAAAAGAAGCTGTTCGTTGGTGAACTAGCACTTGATGGCATGGTGCGCCGTGTGCAGGGAGTACTCCCGATTGCCCTTTTTGCCAGAGAGCATGACTTTGAAGAAATCTACGTGCCAGAAGAGAATGCCAAAGAAGCGGCGCTTGTCTCGGGTATCCGAGTTATTCCGGTGCGCAATCTCTTTGACTTGATGAAGCATCTTCGGGGAGAATTAGTCATTGAACCTTATGAGCTTCCGGCAGAAGAGCCGAGAGAAGAGGATGCGGAATCAGATATGTGCCATGTGCGTGGGCAGGAGCATGCCAAGCGAGCTCTGGAAATTGCGGCCGCTGGTGGCCACAATGTCCTCTTTGTTGGCCCACCAGGGAGCGGGAAGACGCTTTTGGCCAAAACACTTCCGACGATACTGCCACGTCTTGATTTTGATGAGAGCTTGGAAGTAACGAAGATTTTTTCGGTGGCTGGGAAACTTTTACGTGGCGATGCGTTGGTATCGAAGCGGCCATTTCGTTCGCCGCACCATACCGCGAGCGCTGTTTCTTTGGTTGGTGGTGGTACTTACCCTCGTCCTGGTGAAATTAGCTTGGCGCATCGTGGCGTACTGTTTCTCGATGAGTTTGCTGAGTTTTCTCGAGCGGTTTTAGAGAATTTACGTCAACCATTGGAAGATGGTGAGGTGACCGTTTCGCGGGCCAAGGGATCACTTCGTTTTCCGGCACGTTTCATGTTGGTGGCAGCCATGAATCCGTGTCCTTGTGGCTACGCTGGTGATCCAGAGCGTGTCTGCGCCTGCGCGCCAGCTCAGGCGAATCGCTACCGCATGAAAATTTCCGGACCGATCATGGATCGTATCGATCTTCATGTCGAAGTACCGAGACTGAAAATAGAGAAACTGGATGAAGAGGGAGAAAGTGGCGAGCGCAGCATCGATATCCGCAAACGAGTAGAAAACGCCCGTGAGCTCCAGAAGAAGCGTTTTGTTGAAAAATCATTTCGCACCAATGCTGAAATGACCAGTCAAACAGTGAAAGAAGTGTGCGCACTCGATGAAGCTTCGCGAAATGTTTTGCGTGATGCGGTCAGTCGTTTGCATCTTTCGGCGCGTGGGTATACACGGGTACTCAAAGTGGCGCGGACGATTGCTGATCTCGAAAGTGCCCCGAACGTAGGAGTAGGGCATATTGCCGAGGCGCTGCAGTATCGCTTTAAAGATTAGTCTATGCTCTGGGGGAAGCGCATGATAAAACTGACGATGAGAAAGTATTTCCTTCACGGGGTATTTTTTCTTGCAGCGCTTTTTGTTGTTACTCTCATTTTCTTTTGGCCCAAGGCAGATCACTTTTCTGGTGTACCAAAGATGGTGCAGCTTTCTGATAATGGATTGGATTTTTCTTTTCAGAATGTTTCAGAAAAAACAGTGGGGGAATTTTTGGGAGCACGCGGTCTCGGTCTTGAGGAAAAAGAAAGCGTCTTTCCGTCTTCTGAAACACCGCTTTTTTCCGGTATGAAAATCTTTGTGACTCGAACCCACGAAATAGCAGTAGTTGCAGATGGTAAAAAAGAAACCTTTCGTGTCCATGCGGCGATCGTTGCCGAGGCTCTCGTCGAAGCTGGAGTGATTCTGGATGAAGATGATATCGTGAAACCAGAACGAGAAACTTCTGCTTCGAGAGGTCTGACTATTGCTGTCACCCGCGTAGAGATCAAAGAAGAAACTCTTGAGAAGGCAGTAGCCTTTGAAAAAAAGGCTAACGAAGATAGCAAACTTTCCTGGCGGAAGAACATCGTGACTCAAAAAGGCGTACCAGGTATCGATCGACTCACCTACCGAATCAGTTCTCATGATGGCAAGGAAGTGAATCGGAAGTTGTTACGGACCGAGCGAATCAAAGAGCCAGTGCCGGAGATTGTCACTCAGGGAACCTATGTCGAGCTCGGGAAAAGTCACACGGGCGGAGCGTCTTGGTATGCTTGGACCGGAACGATGGCCGCGGCTAATCCCTGGCTTCCAAAGGGAAGTTATGTTAAAGTAACCAACCTGGAGAATGGGAAGAGCGTCATTGTGGTGATAAACGACCGTGGCCCCTTTGTGCCGGGACGCATCATCGATCTCGACAAAGTGGCTTTTGCAAAAATTGCTTCCATCGGTGCGGGCGTGATCAATGTGAAGATGGAAGAGATAGTCAACTAGCAATTCAATAGTCAACAAACAGCATGAAGAAGGTAGTAGCTAAGAAATCACTCGGGCAGAATTTTCTCAAAGACGAAGAGGTCATTGAGGGAATCTTTACTGTGGCAGAAGTAATG
The DNA here is from genome assembly GCA_964612055.1 of uncultured Bdellovibrionales bacterium. GTDB lineage: Bacteria > Patescibacteriota > Minisyncoccia > Moranbacterales > UBA1568 > UBA1568. The sequence goes on along the minus strand of CAZTBI010000002.1, from coordinate 24,340 downwards.
CCGACTGACTGGGTAGTAGAAGTGGGTCCCGGAACCGGAGCACTTACTTTTCAACTAGCAGAGCGGTCTGAAAAACTTTTGGCGATTGAGCTTGATCATGAACTGGCGGTGCAACTCCAGAAGCATTTTGTGGATTCGAAAAGCGTCTCTATTGTAGAAGGAAATATCTTGGATCTCCACCTTGAAGAATTGTTGCAATCCTCCGGTTTCTCCGAGCATCCCTACAAGATCGTCGCTAATATCCCATACTACATCACGGCGCCAATTATTCGCACGCTCCTTTCGCTACCATCTCAACCGCAGTCACTGACGCTTATGGTGCAGGATGAAGTAGCCAAGCGTCTTGCGGCCGAACCGGGTGATATGAGTCTTCTTTCAGTCATGGCGCAGTACTATGCTCATGTTGAGAAGAAATTGTTTGTTCCGAAAACAGCTTTTGATCCGGTACCAAAAGTGAACAGTGCAGTCGTGCATATTGTTCCGAAGCGCGCCTATGATCCCGAAGAAGATCGGAAGGTATTTCGTCTGGCTCGAGCCGGATTTGCAGCGCGTCGGAAAACCTTGGCGAATAATCTGGCCACGAGTCTCTCGATACCACGTGAGGTGGTAGAGAAAAAGTTGGAGTCACTTGGTTTACGAAAAGATATTCGCGCGCAGGGACTTTCGATTGAACAGTGGGAAGAACTCGCTTTGTGGGATAGAGAAAAGAACTCCTGAGGGAGTTCTTTTCTTATAGCGCTCATTTTTTTGTTACACCAGGAAGAGCACGGTGACGATACCGTAGAGAATAGTAAGAGTAAGAATGATACGAGGCAGTTTTCGGAAGGCGAAGAAAGATGCTTCATCGTCGGTCCCTTTTTGAAGTGCGAGAAAGGTAAGGCCGCCGAAGAAGAGGGCTGGAAAAAAGAGGGAGCGTATATGAAGAACAAACGGACTGAAAACGAAGAGAAGAAAGGTCAGGGTACCAATGACCTGTTTCCCGAGTTGTGCGCCCAAGAGGACAGGGATAGTGTAGACCTGATCACCCTGATCACCCCTGATGTCCTTGAAGTCTTTAATGGGAAGGGCGAGCAGATAGGCGATGAAGAGATAGATGAGGAGTGGCAAGGGGAGGGCGGAGATGTCATGCGTTTCCGAGAGGGAAACAGAACCAGCGACAAGAACCAGGATACCGGCAAAGGCAGCGAGAAATGTGGCAAGGAGGGGGTATTTCTTGAGACGGAGTGGTGGAGCAGAATAAAGCCAGGCAATCGCCTGGTAGGCGAGGAGCATGAGGAGAGCTGAAAAACTGACAATACCAGAAAAGACGATGGAGATGGCAAAGAAAAGAGCGCCGAAGACAGGATAGAGCTCGGTCGGAATAGTGTGTTCAATGAGTGGCCGGTTGGGGTTGGTGAGAGCATCTATTTTGGTATCGTGTATGTCATTGACGATGACTGAAGCGAGCCAGGCTGACTCAACGGCGATGAGAAGAACAGCGATGCCAAGGAGGTGGAAGAATTCGAATTGGAAATGGCCATTGGAGAAATAGATGGCAAGGAGCATGCCAAGAATGAGAAGGCCGGCATGGTAGATAAGCTGAGGAAGACGAGCATTGTTCCAGAGTGCAAAGAAGTAGGTTGGAGCCTGACGGAAGAGGAGGAGGCTTCCTAAGGTGCTTGCAAGGAGGGCGTAGATGAGGCTCATCTTGAAATTAAGTACGCTCCGAAAGTCTGAGAGATCGCGTCCAAGAATTTGTTCTGGAGAGAGGAAAAGGGCGGCCACGTCACTACTTGTGATGGCAAAGAGACCTTTTTGGAAAGCAAGAACAAAGAGCGTGACCCAAGAAGGAAAAGTGCCAAGTACAAAAAGGGTGGTGTATGTCAGGAGAGCGGCGAGAAGGCTCTTGCCCAAGCGCCTAGACTTGAGGAAGGTGTACATGCCAAGAGCGAGAGTGACCAAGACTACTTCGACCCGAACACCGTACGTAATGCCGATATCAGGTGTGTCTCCGAAGAGGGTGAAGAAGCGCCCGAAAAGCCCTCTTAGTCCGTCAAACTCATAAAAGCTCCAGAAATGACTCCCATGGAAGATCCAGGTGTCAATAATAGGTGGCGTGAGAATGATGAGAAAGCCAAAAAGGAGAATGTTGGCTGCCTTTTTTAGGTCGACAGCGCCTGCCCACCAGACAATGGGAAGCATGATAATGAAGGAGCAGAGGAAAAAGAGGAAGGTGTGGGTGAATTCAAAAAAGAAAAAGAAGAACGAACCTTCCCTGAAAAGTCCAAGGGTGTTCTCTACTGTGAGGCGGGCAATAATGAGCGCAAAAAAGGCTACGCTGAAGGATCTCAGAGTGAGCGGGGTATTTTCGATACTCTCAATACATTTCAGGAAAAAGGCTTTCATATCTGGTATTTTAGCATATTTCTTCCCAGGATAGAGTGAAGGTACGGACTGTGATAGAATAGTAAAGTTCTATGAAATTTTGGGAAAAAGGGTTGAATCCAGAGCAATTGCGGGCCGTTCTGACCACAGAAGGGGCAGTTTTGATTTTGGCTGGAGCCGGATCCGGTAAGACGAAGACTTTGACGCACCGTATTGCTTACTTGATCGAAGAGAAAAAAGTAAGTCCTGAGCGGATCTTGGCGGTCACTTTTACGAATAAGGCGGCTCAGGAGATGCGGGAGCGTATTGAGAAGTTGCTTTCCCAGAGTGAGGCAGCAGAATATGGCGCCTTGGTCTTACCGCCGCATATCGGCACCTTTCACAACATTTGTGCCAAGATCTTACGTCGGGAGATTGAAGTCCTGGGGTATGGTCGGAATTTCAATATTATTGATGATCAGGATCAGCAGTCGATCGTGAAAAAGGTCATGAAGGAGCTCGAGATGGATCCGGACCAGGTACGGCCACGCTCGCTTTTGGAAGCGATCTCGAAAGCTAAGAATGCCCAGATGGAGCCGGAACAGTATCTGCTTCAGACGGGGAGTTACTACGAGGAACTAGCCGCCAAGGTGTACGAGCGGTATCAGAAGGAGCTCAAAAATACCAATGCTTTGGATTTTGACGACATGATCCGATTGACGGTAAAACTCTTTCAGGAATATCCAAAAGTTTTGGAGAAGTATCAAGAATTGTTCCGCTACGTCATGGTGGACGAGTATCAGGATACCAACTCGCTTCAGTACACCCTGGTACACCTTCTTGCTAAGAAACACGGCAACATTTTTGTGATCGGCGATGACTATCAGTCGATTTACGGTTGGCGTCAGGCGGATATTCGTAATATTTTGAATTTTGAAAAAGACTATCCGGAGGCAGCAGTCATCGTGCTTGATCAGAATTATCGTTCCACTCAGGTCATTCTTGATGCCGCCACCGGGGTAATTGAAAAGAACGTTCACCAGCGCCACAAGAAATTGTGGACGGAAACTAAGGCTGGAGAATTGATCACGCTCTGTCCGGCAGAAGATGAAGAGGCAGAAGCGCGTTTTGTGGCGGAGACAGTGCAAGAAGAAATGAAGAAAGGGCGTACAGCGAGTGACTTTGCAGTACTCTACCGTACCAATGCTCAGTCTCGTATTGTGGAAGAAATGTTTCTTCGTTACTCTATCAACTATCGGATTGTCGGGGGACTCAAATTCTATCAGCGCAAGGAAATCAAGGACGTTATTTCTTACGTGAAGCTTTTACAGAATCCAAAGGACGTCTTGGCGTTGGAGCGTATTGTGAATGAACCCAAACGAAGCATCGGAAGAGCAACGCTCGACCGGTGGATTGCTTTCTCGCGAGCCAAGGATATGAGTGTTATGGAGGCGGCGTATGAACTTTCCACTGAAACAAGTGACCTCCGCGATGGCAAAATCAAGCTTATCAAGCAGTTTGCCGATATCTTCTTGAAGATCCGAGCCACGATGGAGAGTCGGACGGACCTGAAACTGACGGAGCTTTTGGATCTTCTCACAGAACAGAGTGGTTATTTTGATAGTCTGGCTGATGGGACGAGCGAAGGAGAAGTACGGCAAGAAAACGTGCGGGAACTTTTTTCGGTGGCACAGAAATTTAATGATACCAGTCTCGATCAAGCACTGGAGCGTTTCCTCGAAGAAGTGGCGCTATCATCTGATACCGATGAGATCAATCGGGAGAGTGAGGCAGTGCATGTCATGACAGTGCACAGCGCCAAGGGGTTGGAGTTTCCGATCGTGTTCATTCTCGGGTTGGAAGAAGGCGTGTTCCCGCACTCACGGAGCGCCCTCTCGCCACAAGAGATGGAAGAAGAGCGCCGGCTCATGTACGTGGGACTGACCCGGGCCAAGGAGCGAGTGTGTCTCCTCTATACCGAACAGCGAACTATTTTTGGTTCGACGCAGGTGAATCCGCCGTCACGTTTCATCAGTGAAATTCCCAGTCACTTGATTGATGAAAAAGAACTGAAACGTACTGGGATGATGGGCAAGCGTCATTTTCGAAAGTCTTTTCATTCGTTTCCAGTAGCGACAAAAAAAGTCGGTTCTCTCAAAGAAGCTCTAAAAATATCCGAAGGAAACACGGAAACTGCAGAGCCGCTGACGTTCAGTGACGTTAGGCCAGGAGACATGGTGGAACATCCGCAGTTCGGTTCGGGACTGATCGTTTCGATCGCTGGAACACTGGCTACTATCGCCTTCAAGCGTGCCGGCGTCAAGAAAATGATGCTCGGAGTGGCGCCACTGAAGAAGGTATAATATAAAAAGAAGTGATGTGAGGTCACTTCTTTTTTCTTTTGGCGTGGAAGGATTGATGGACTTCTTTCAGGCGTTCGTTGGTGACGTGGGTGTAGATCTGAGTGGTAGTGATGGAGGCATGTCCAAGCATGGCTTGTACTGATCTGATATCGGCACCATTAACCAAAAGATCCGTGGCAAAACTGTGACGCAGGGTGTGCGGATGGACATCTTTCAGTATTCCAGCCTTGGTGGCATAGTGTTTCACGATGCGAGCGATGCTCCTGGTCGTGAGACGGAGTGTCTCGCGCTTCCTATTCTTCTCATTGACCAGGCCTTTTTTGGGATAGGCGATGAAGAGAGCCGGATCGACATCAGAGCGGATATCGAGATATTTTTGGAGTGATTTCTTGGCTTCAGGTGAAATAAAGACAATACGTAATTTTCGACCCTTACCACGGACACTGAACTCTTCTTTCTCCAGATTCACGTGGTTGCGATCGAGTGAGACGAGTTCCGAGACGCGCAGCCCCGAAGAAAAAAGAAGTTCCAGGATGGCTTGATCACGGAGGTTCTTCGGGGTTTTTCCGGAGGCGGCTTCGATCAGACGCATGACCTCATCGTATTCGAGGAAATCAATCTGTCGGTCTTCGGCCTTTCCCACCTCGATTTTTTCAGCTGGCAGGACCTCGATGTCTTGTTTAGCGAGGTATTTGAGGAAGGTGCGAAGTACAATAGCGTGGTAGGACTGGGTGTTCTTCTTGAGGCTTTCCCCTCGACGGTTCGACTTACGGTTCAGGTGAAGACGATATTCCCGGACCTTTTCGGCGGTAATATCGGCTGGAATAGTGATGTTTCCCCAGGAAAAGAAGGACTGCAGCACCCGAGAATAGCTCTCGAGTGTCCGTCTGGATCGGTTGAGTTCTATCTCGAGGTGGTCACAAAAGCGCTTGGCTAAAGCTTCGATATCGTTCTGTGGCTTTTCAAAAGAGGTCATGGCAGAATAATATTATAAGACATGTGTATTGTATCATAGAGCACCTTTTTACTGGCCCCGATCTTTCCTCTCTGGCTCATCAAAACTCCAGCTCAGTTTTGACTAACGTGTCAGAAAATTTTCCTTGCCCAAGGAGCAAGGAACTATGCAAATTTCCTGCCAAGTTGCCCGAGAGGAAGATGTAGAGCCTTTCTTTTGAGAGTTGGCGTATACTTCTTTTTGAGCAGAAGTTATACAACGATACTGTGCTTTATTTAAGCCATAAAGTACGTTTTTAGTGACTTTTTTCATTGACGAAAGGAAAGGAAAAAGCTATACTGACATTTGTAAAAATTAGGGGAAGAGCCGCGATGGACGTTTCTTGTTGGATGGTTCCAACAGACCTGTTCTCAGGGGTTTTCCCAATCGAAGGGCCGACGTTTTATTCGTACCAAGCTTTTCTTTTCGAGGGTGAAAGAGCGTTTATCGTTTCCTTGGAAACGCGCTCCTCACGTGAAGGAAAAAAGAGACTATCCTGTCTCTTCCTACGCTTTGCATACTCGCCTTCACCGTCTTCAGACGAGAGTGCTTCATTTTATCAAGGAAGTTTCCGGCTATCGAGTCGTACGTATTTTTCGAAACTATTCAGCCTTTTCTATCGTCACTTCGAGCGCTTTACTCGTTTCGGTGAGTAATTTCACTCAGGGAAAAGACTCAGAGAGCCTTCTTTTCGGCTATATTAACGGCGACGGTGCTTCTGCTGAGGAAGCGCTTTCGTCTAAGCATCGTATCGCGGCGCAGGTTAGTAAAAAGGAGAACCTGTCTTTGGTGCCGCTTGCCAATGCCCCTGCTCCTATTGATCCAGAGGAGAAAACTGATATTTCACTCTTGGATATTCAGAATGCTACTTTGGGGAACCAGGTGCTTCTTTCGACTCAGACTGGCTCTTCTATCGCTCGTGACCCAGAAGAAGATGGCGGGGTGAAGATCTATACCGTCAAGGACGGCGATACCTTAAGTGGTATCGCCTCGAAGAACGGTATTACGGTCAATACGGTTCTCTGGGCTAACGACCTCGACAATGCTGATCAGATCAAGCCAGGCGATCAGATATTTATCTTGCCGGTAGCGGGACTCTCCTATGTGGTGAAGTCTGGTGATACCCTTGATTCTATCGCTTCAATGTATAAGGCAGAGAAGGAAAAAATTATCGCCTTCAATGAGTTGCCAGCGAATGGTGAAATAGAAGTGGGCGACCTCATTATCATCCCTGACGGAAAGAAAGAAGAAGCTCCGAAGCCAGTCACTCCTGATACCGGCATCGAACGGCGTCAGTATGCTACTTCAACAGGTGGTGTAGCGACTGATATTTCTTCTGGTTTCAAGAAGCTCGAAGGGCGAGCTGGTACAGGTCATCGCTTTCCGTATGGCTACTGTACCTGGTACGTGGCTCAGAAACGCTATGTTCCGTGGAGTGGTAATGCTGGTACTTGGCTCTACAAAGCCAAAGCTATGGGATACAAGACTGGGCGAACGCCCGCGGTTGGTTCCATCGTAGTAACCACTGAGAATCGGTACTATGGTCACGTCGCCCTGGTAGAAAAAGTGAGTGGCGGTACGATCACGGTCTCTGAAATGAACTATGTCGGTTGGGGTAAGACCAGTCGTCGGACGCTTTCTGCTACGAGCCGAGCCATCAAAGGATACATTTACTAGAAACGTGTCAGAAGATAAGAAAAGAAGAGCGTTTCGTGCGAGCGCTCTTTTTTGTTTTCTTCTCTTGTATGGTATAATTTTGACGAAAGTGTTCGGAAAATTCCCCTTTTGTTTGAGAATGGGAAGTGGATCTTCTTTTCGTAACGTATGGTGTTCAAAAAAAACAAAAGACAAAATATCGTCGTCTCTGCTTTCACGCTTCTTGCTTTTGCATCGGGAATATTTTTTCTAAGCCCGTCTTTGGTGCACGCTGGTCTTGGCGATTTGCTTGGGAATACCGTAGGATCTGCATTCAAGGCTCTTCTCTACGGTGTTTTTGTGATGATTGGCTGGCTCGCCTCAATAGCTATTACGCTTTTTGAATGGGCAGTGAATCCGGATTATATCTCTGGATCAGATGGGCTGCTCAATCGTGCCAGTGTCTACACCATGTGGCAGTTTGTTCGAGATTTTTTCAACCTCTTCTTTATCCTGACGCTTCTTTATACTGCCTTTACTATCGTTTTTCAGGTAGCGAGCAACTACAAGAAAACATTGCTCAGCATTGTCTTGGCGGCGCTCTTTGTGAACTTCAGTTTCCCTATTACCCGGATTATTATCGATGTGACCAATGTCCCGATGTACTACTTTATTAATCAAATAGGGGCTACTGGAGATGGTACAAACCAGAAAGATTATCTGGGAACAGTTTTGAGTGCTTCGCAAATTCAAAACATCCTCATTCCTGGATCAAAGGGTGGTATCCAAGAGGTTGATTTTACAAGCATGGGAGTGTCACAGATTCTCATGGCCATTGTATTCCTGTTCATCTTTTCAATTTCGCTGCTTGTCTTGGCGATACTATTTGTGATTCGTATAGCGGCCTTGGTGATCCTTCTTATTTTTTCTTCTGTCGGCTTTGCCGCTTCGGTCATCCCGGGACTCGGAAAATATGGCGGTATGTGGTGGGATAAACTGTGGCAGTATACGTTTTTTGGTCCAGCAGCAGCTCTTATGCTCATGGTTGCTACGCGTTTTTTTGCAGAAATAGCGAAGGACAACACGGTGAAACAATTTATTGATTCTGCGACTGCTAATACTGCCCCGACTTCTGCTGGCTTTATTAGCTCTATGGCCATGTTTACCGTCCCCATGATTATGCTGTGGATGGCGATTGGACTGGCAACTTCCATGTCTATCATGGGTGCCGGCGCTGTAGCTGGTACGGGGCAAAAATTTGCTAAATGGGCAGGAAGGAAAACCTATAATAACACGTTGACAAGAGGCGTCGGAAAAGGCCTGAAGAGTCGTGCCGAAAATAATAAAGTTCTAAGATTTGCCACTCCTAAGTACTGGAAAGATTCTAGCGAGAAGAGCGAAGGAAGGTTGGCTGCATATGTGGGAGAAGGAAAGACTGGATATCGTCGAACTGTCGAGAGTCAACATAACAAAAAAGTCTCCGAAGAGGAGAAGAGGATGGAAGAAGAGCGAACCAGTGATACTCAGTTGCGAGCAATGGTTGCTGATCCTACTAAACACGATAAAGCTTCATTGGAAGCAGCGGTTCGGTTGTTATCAAAGCGCGGAGGCTTCCAAGATGCCGCCCAACTTAATCAAGGTTTGGCAGCTGTCGATGTCGCGAATGCGGGTAATCCTGCGGCTCAAAATGAAAAGCGCGCTGAGCTTATCAAAAAAGCCGACAAAGAATTATTTAGAGATGCCAATACTTTGGTTTCGGCTATTTCTCATTTGGGTAACGACACAAAATCGATCGCTCAACTTGTTGATAAGATGGACGCTAAAGCTTTCGACGGTATGACTACTGCCCAGTATCAGGGTATGGTTGCTACAAATCCTGCGATTAAAGATAAGCTTGATCAGAAGCTTAAAAAAGAGGGACATACAAAAGTATTGATTGACAATGATATTGCTACTGGTATGACGAGGCAAGATGCTTATAACAAGCATCTAGGCGGAATGTCTGCTGAAGATCTCGGAAAGGTTAAAGGGGTGCATGGTGGGACTGGACGTCCTGTTGATGCTGAAACCATAGCCTACGTCACTGATCAGGTTCATAGTGGAAACTGGTCACCGAAGGAACATGCTGATGCTTATAGCAAGTTGACTGCTGAACAAAAAGCAGCATGGAGAGCGGCAGGAATTAATCCATAGAATTGGAGAATCATGCCAATGTTTGGTCTAGGTGAAAAAAAAATTAAAGAGCGGCGGTATTATCCGATGGTAGTATCAAAGGAAGGTACGGAAGAAAAGATGTCCCCTGAGGATGATCAGTCTGTTTGGGATGCCTTCGAAAAGCTTTCTCAGGATAAGCAAGAAGTGATTCTTTCTAGTGAAATGCCGCAAAAAATCAAGTCCCTACAGGAAAAAGTAAAACTAAAGGATTCTGTTATAGGAAGTGTAAGTTTGATTGTTCGGGAACTCTTTTTTGGTGAGATACAGCTCACAGAACTGGAGGCAAGAATTGCAAGTATGCTCACTGAGAGTGGTGGAGGTGATCCGAATCAAGCTAAGGCTATTGTTGAGTTTATTCAGAAAGAAATTCTGACTATCAAACCGAAAGTGAAAGTTGAGGAAGTGTCTGAAGAGGAGAAAAAGCAAGTTGTAGTAACGGTGAAGCTGCCGCTCCTTCAAGCCCTTTCCAAATATGAACAGTTGGGTAACCAACTTATTACTCGCGAGCGCATCAAAATCAAATCTCAAAGTGAACCAGTCCGTCCGTCGCTTCTCTATTGGATCAAGTATTACCGCGATGAACTGGGGGTGGGGCACCATGATAGTGTGCAGCGTGGGAATTTCCTCTTTCGTTCGGAGAATGGGAAGCGACTTTCTCCGGAAGAACGGGAGCGAGTCAACCTCGTGCTTAAGTCTGTAGAAGAGAACTTTCCTTTGGAAATCGATACCGAGCAGAGCCTGGTTCTTTTCCCGACCTTTGTCGCCCCGCAGGCGCCACGACCAGTACCACAAGCTGTTGCTCCATCGAGAATGGCTCCTTTGCAAAATAGTGCCAGTTTTCATTTTGGTACTACCACTATGAATACCCCAAAAACAGCTGCACCAGAACAGTCAGGGACCCTCTCGTTTTCTTCGAAACATGTTCTGCCAGCAGAAAAAGCGCAGGCTATCCCGCAGGAAAGAACGGCACCGGAACCGCAGAATATGCCACAAAGAATGGCGCCTCGGGCTCCGATGCCCAAGGCAAACCCCTTTCATATTCGACCGGTGAGTCTCGGGAAAGAAGAGTAAGAGAATATATTCAAGCATATGATGTCGAGTGTTCCACAATTCGTTGATGTCGAAGACAAGATTGCTGGTCCACTAACATGGCGGCAGTTGCTCTGGATGATTGCTATGGGAGCGGTGCTCCTGGTTTTGTTTACGACCTTTGGAACGACTTTAGCCATTGTGTTTGGTATTCCGGTAGTGCTCCTGTTTATCGCTCTGGCTTTTTATAAGCCTAATGGTTTTACCCTATCATCCTTTATCGGACAGGCGGTGCTTTTTCTCTTTCGTCCCAAGGTGGCTGTTTGGGAGCGTCCAGTTATGCCGATGGTTTCCGTAAAATCTCGTTCCGAAAATAACAAGCCACAAGAAGAGGTGCAACCTGAAAAGCAACTGACCCGTGATACACTGAAAGAGTTAGCTCGTATTATGGACAGGAGACAGTAAACAGAGAGCAAAGAGCAATCAACGAAGAAGAGCGGTGAGTTGAAACGAGTATGATTGATGCGAGCTGATAATTGATATTTGGTGTGTATGGAGTTTTTGAAACCAAAAAAACGAACCAATAGCGCCTCGAGTACTCAGAAGTACGTCGATGTTGAAGAAATGCGCGACGGTGTGATTGTTTTGAAATCAGGCGCCCTGCGAGCAGTGCTTCTGGTTTCTTCGCTTAATTTCGATCTTAAATCTGGCCAGGAACAAGAAGCGATTATTGCTCAGTACCAGGCATTTCTGAATTCGCTCGATTTTCCAGTGCAGATCGTCATTCAGTCCCGTCGCTTCAATATTGCCCCGTACATGGAGCAGCTTGATGACGAAGAGAAACAGCAGCAAAACGAACTCCTCCGTTTTCAGATCGGCGAGTACAAAGCGTTCATCAAGAACTTGAGCGAGGTCTCAAATATCATGTCCAAGTTTTTTTATATCGTGGTGCCATTTTCTCCAGTAGAAGATCAAGAAGGAGGTTTTGTGGCCAAGATGATGGGTATTTTTAGTCCCAAACAAGCGGTTCGCTCGAAGGGGGAGTTGTTTGAAACGTATAGGAGTCAGTTGTTGCAACGAGTGGATCACATCGCGGCCGCACTCTCTTCTACAGGTATCAAGGTGACGCAGCTCAATACGGAAGAGATCATAGAATTGCTCTACAACAGCTACAATCCGTCACTCTTCACGACGACGGACTTGAAAAATATAGAGAAGATAGAACTCGCTTAAATTTCGTTTTCATGGAAAGGATAGTTTTCAGAGATGATAAGGGTCCGGTACTGGGAAAAACTCTCACACCTACTTCATCGTCTCCAGTATCTGAAGAAACAGCAGAGCCTCAGACAGAAGCAGTTGTTCCAGAAGCTCTGCCTGAAGAAAAGATAGAGAAAGCAATACCAGTGGTTCCGGCCGCTCCGCTTCCTCGGATGAATCCTATGGCCAACCCATCTCTTTTTGGCAAAGGCGAGGCTTCAAAGGAAGCGGATGCCTTGTATAAAAAAGGAGTGGCTACGCTCCGGGACTTGATTGCTCCACCAGCAATCAAATTGAGCTCCAATAGTATGCAGGTTGGCAATGTTCTGGCCCGGACCTACTTCGTGGTTGCCTATCCACGCTATCTCTCGACCAATTGGTTTTCACCAATCATCAATATTGATTTCAGCATGGACACGGCGCTTTTCGTCCATCCGATTGATACGGCGGAAATCATGAAAAATCTGCGGAAGTCAGCGACGCAGGTGCAGTCACAGATCCATATCGAAGCTGAAGATGGTAAGATTCGCGACCCGATGCTCGAGACCGCTCTGGAAGATATTGAAGGCTTGCGTGATAGACTGCAGCAAGGAACAGAAAAGTTTTTCCGTTTCGGTTTGTACATGACGGTGTATGGTAAAGACGAAGATGATTTGAGTGATAAGTGTCACGCCATTGAGTCGATTCTGGAAGCACAGTTGGTGTACATCAAACCAGCCGTTCTCCGCATGGATCAGGGATTTTCAGCGACGCGGCCACTGGCCAATGATGTTCTCGATGTCGCTAATAACTTGAATACCGAGCCACTTTCAACCACGTTCCCCTTTGTTTCTTCTGATCTTTCTTCGAACCAGGGTATTTTCTATGGTATCAACCGGCATAATAACGGACTGATACTCTTCGATCGTTTCAAAATGGAAAATGCCAACATGGTGGTGTTTGCCAAATCTGGTGCTGGAAAAAGTTACACTGTGAAGCTTGAAGTTTTGCGATCGATGATGTTTGGTTCGAGTGTTATCATCATCGATCCGGAAAATGAATACAAACACCTCTGTGAAGCAGTGGGCGGGAGTTTCCTTAAAATTTCTCTGAATTCCGATGTCCACTTGAACCCTTTTGATCTTCCGAAAGCCGTAGATGATGAGGATCCAGAAGGAGTCTTCCGGAATTCCATTGCTAATTTGATCGGTCTTCTTCATCTCATGTTGGGCTCAGTGACGCCAGAAGAAGACTCGATCCTCGACCGGGCCATCAGAGAGACGTATGCTATTCGAGATATCAATGAGCGCAGTGATTTTTCTCAGTTTGATGCCTCTTCGTTTCCAACGATGTCAGATTTGTACGCCGTGCTTCAGAATATGGAAGGAGCAGAGTCATTGTCGATCCGTTTGGAACGCTACACGGACGGTATTTTTGGTGGCTTTCTCGACAAGCAGACGAATATCGAGACGGACAATCAGTTGGTAGCGTTCAATATCCGTGATCTTGAGGAAGAGTTGCGGCCGATTGCTATGTATATTATCTTGCAGTTTATCTGGAATGAAATTCGGAGCAAGCTGAAGAAGCGGGTGGTCGTCGTTGATGAGGCCTGGGTCATGATGCAGCATGAAGATGCTGCCGGCTTTCTCTTCGGTATTGCCAAACGTTGTCGTAAATACTACACCGGACTGACGACTATTACGCAGGATATCAGCGACTTCATGTCGTCACGCTACGGCAAGCCGATTATTACCAACTCTTCGCTTCAGTTACTCTTGCGCCAGTCGCCATCCTCGATTGAGCTTATCGCAGAGACGTTCTTTTTGACGGATCATGAGAAGTTTTTGCTCCTCGAGAGTAATGTCGGAGAAGGAATATTCTTTGCCGGTACCAAGCATGCGGCGATCAAGATCATCGCTTCCTACAGCGAAGACCAGATTATTACTTCTGATCCGCGTCAGCTCCTCGAGATTGAAGAAGCGAAAAAGGATTTTGATGCGGGGAATTAAAGAGATAGAGTTATGGCACCACTTCCTCCACAAGCGAGAATATTGGCGGCGGCCTATAAAAGGACTACTCAAAGTCATGCCTCAAAGTTTACTGGAGAAAAGCCTTCTGCGATGTTGTATTTGGGGCTAAGCTTAATTGCTCTTCTCAAAGACTTACTTGATTTTGCGGCAGTAGGGTCATTTCCTGGGATAGGAACGGTCGTGACTGCTTGTTTCGCCTTTCTGATTTGGATGCTGATGACACTGTTCGACCGCTCGGGAGGGAAGCAGAGCAACAAGATGACTCGGGGTTTAGTACTCATGTTCTTTAGTTTGGTAGAGGCAGTAGGATTTGGACTGAATTTTCTTCCTTTGGAGACATTGACGGTGGTAATTCTTTATATGATGGCTCGTAGTGCCTGGAAAAAGGAGCAGAAACAACTGGAGGCGGAAGGAACGGCGAGAACCAATGCTGAACGAATCCGTGAATATCAGATGTCTCGAGCGGCTGCGGCTTTCCAGGAAACGGAAGCGGCCAATAATGCTCAGTATCAACAGGAGGCGGCTAATGACAGTGCGTACCAGCCTCAATCAGTAAGAAAAGTAGCGTAAAGCCTATGACCAAAGAAATTTTTTTAAATAAGCGTTTTATCGTGACCGGGCTCTTGGTTCTCTGCTCCATCTTTTTTCTTGGGATTTTTAGTCAGAGCGACAAGGTGAATCCAGTCTTTCAAACGCTCTTAGTGGGGGTGACATTCTTCTTGGTAGTTCCGGTATTGTATAGTAAAATAGTATTGAAGGAGTCCCTGAAAAATCTGGGTTGGCAGGAGGGAAGCAGCTTTCTTGGAGTGTTCGTAGGCATACTATGTGTTGCCTTGGCGCTCGGGATAATGTTCTTGCTTAGTCGCTATACATCTTTTACTGAGCACTACTTTTTCCCGGTGACCGTACAGCTCCATTTCTTCTGGTTTCTTCTCTACGAATTGCTCTTGGTTTCATTGACGACGCTTCTCTATGAGGTGTTTTTCCGTGGCCTGGTGCAACTCCTGTGGCTCAAGTCATTTGGTCTCTTGGCGGTATTTTTCCAAGCAGCGTTGTTTGTAGGGTTGCTGTATCTTTCAGGGGATATCTCTTGGCAAAGAGCACCGCTCATTGTCTTTAGCCCACTTGCTGGTCTGGTCGCTTACTTTTCACGATCCATCTGGTATTCTTGGGCAGCAAGTTGGACATTCTTTTTCTTAACAGACATTTTTCTCTTGGTGATTCATTGATGTGTAGTGGTATGGTCAGTTTTCTCCGAAAAAAACAAAAAGCATTTCTTGGCGGACTTCTCTTGCTCCAGCTTTTTGTGGTAAGTGCTTCTCCGGTTTCGGCTGGTTTGTTTGGTGGCCCATCGATTCCCTCTGCTTCGTCCATGCTTTCTGGTATGGAAAAGCGTTACCACCTTGATGTGGGGAGTATTCAGAGTCAGGGTGAAAACTTTAATACGGCAGACGTGAAGAAGCCGACGCCAGAAGCATCCCTCTTCTTTAATCCGAGCGACCCAAAATCAGGAGAGAAAATTTCTGCCAAAGCTTTTCCCATGTATTTCTCAAACAGTGAGAGTGAGCTGTACTATACCTGGTACCTGAAGCGGGCAGAATGTGGATTGACCAATACTCCGAGTGACGATGTGCGAACACTATGTGACCGTGATAGTAATGGCAGAATTACGGTCGAAGATTGGAAAATAGAGGCGGCTCAAATTTTGGCGGAGAATGGTTTCGACAAGGCAGATGCGAATTATAACTCTGACACTGATAATGATGGCTACAAAGCCCGTTTTGGTGGTGACAACAAAGTAAGCACTCCGAACCATTGCTATGTCAATGACTCAGTTTCGGGAAAGAATTATGAGCTTGGGGATGCTGGTGATATCAATTTCGATTGCCCAGATGGTAAGTCACCGATGTGTATGGAAGGGGAGCAGACAATCAGTCCCGAGGATATTACCGTTCCTGGAGATGGTGGTGTTGACACGACGAGTCAGGCTTTTTCTTTTACCGAGTCCGATGTCTGTAATATTGCTGGCATTCCCGCCTGTGGAGTAGATGGTGTACCAAAATGTAGTGTTGGGGCCCCTCGTTGCGTTTCCAATGCGAAATATTCGACTTCTTGTGGTACGGAACTGACAACCTGCAGTGGCGGTGGGGGTGGTTTCAATACCTACTGTGCTCACCTCTTTCCAGTGGTTCCTGGACACGTCACGGGCGATGGTTCTTTCGGGGCTGATGAAGAGGATTTCTGGGGGACTGATCCGGCCGATCCTGATACCGCAGATAATGGCAATAAGGATGAAGCCAATGTGACTGGTTTGGGACAGAGTACTTTTACCTGGAATTATTCTTCAGGTGACCAGGTAGGACTGGCTGTTGAAGGAACATCGATGATCACGACCAAATATGACGATTCTTCGTCAATGATCATGTGGGCCTTTTCAAAGAAAGACTGTCCGCTTTCTTTGGCTGATGAGACAGGATCTTTTTTCAAGACGATCAAGGGGTATGAGGTAACAATGTACGCGGCTGATATTGATCTGAATAAGTGTCTGGAGCGAAACTTAGTCGACCCAACTCAGGGTGGCCAGGCGACGAATCTCGAGGTCTCTGTTTCGGCTAGTCCGGATGCGCCTATCAATGATGAGACAGAGGATGCCGGGGGAGACCTCGTTATTGCTGAGGCGAGTGTTGGTAATGCGGTACGTGGCGTGAATGAAATACTTTTTGAGTGGGACGTTGAAATAAGCGACAACCCACAATTCCGAAGTGGTGGTGATCTTGTTTCAGCCAAAATAACCAGTGACTTGCAGCGGCTCAAATTGCTCGGGAGCGTCAAGGGGACAGCTCTTGATACAGTGAGGTTGAAGCTTGATATTCTGAATAATGGCAGTTACCTCTTGGCGGGGAGGCAACTTGATGATTACTTGACCGGAGATATCGGATATCTACGCTTTACTGCCAAGGTTTCAGAAAACTTTGCCAGCGGTAGTATTCGCAAGGGGAAAAGTGATGTCGTGGTAAAATTTACTTCGACAGGGAAAAAGATCTCTGCGTACAAAGTAAATACTCAGGTAGTGGGAGATGGGACACAGGTGCTTTTGCCTACCCCTCTTGCTTCCGGGCTCATTTGTAATGATGATCCTCTGGATCGAGCTGCCTGTCGAGTTATTAAGAATGAGATTATTGGTCTACGTGTTGATCCAACAGATTTGACGAATTTCCAGTGGACTATCAACGGGACGAAACTCTTCTGTAATCGATCAGTTGTCTCTCAGGATTGTGAAAAAGATGCTTCAGGCGCTATCACTGTTGGACAACAAAATTTTGTAAACTTCTTTCCAATATCAGGGAATGTCGGTGACGCCTATGCTGTCACGATGACAGCGAATGACGTGAAAACGGGTAAGACAGTGACTCTCTCCCGTGCTTTCCATGTTATTGACCCAGAACTTTCTATAGAATCTGTTGATCCGAATACGGCTTGGCCAAAACTAGTTGGTCAGTATAAGGATGTGGACGGCGCTGCTTCACTGGCCTGTCCAAATGGTTATTGTAGCGAATATAGCGATTCAATTTTTGAAGGATTTTCTGGTGAGAATCTCTCCTTTAAAGCAGCCTTCTTGCCAAATTTCTTGGCTGATAGGGCGGTTCGTCAGTGGACAGTGGACGGTGTCTCTATGACTGAGGGAGGGGGGATGAGTATTGCTTTCACTGCCCTCAAAGAAGCTCCGGATGTTTACAACATCGGCCTCTCTGCTGCAGTCGTTCAGCCGCAGGGTATTCGTCAGGCACTCCGTGACATTTGGAATATCTCACCACTTGATTCGCCAGAGATCCATTTCTCGGCCACGGATCAGGTTGAACTCAAGGAACCTGGTTTTGCTCAAGGGACACTTCCGGGAGCAAAAAAATATCTTGCTACCTTGGCGTCCTACATCCCAACCTCTGTCATGTTCTCGTTTAGAATCCTCCTCAGTGTCGTCTTGATTCTCTTTACGACGCGTTTCTTCCTTGTTCTTTTGCCGGAACGTTTGGAACTTTCGCAGCTCCCTTTCCGAAAACGTTAGAGACTAAAAAACTCCTAGAAATCGTCTAGGAGTTTTTCTATTGAGAAATTGTGTTGGTGCCGAGAGAGAGACTCGAACTCTCATGGGATTGCTCCCGCTAGCTCCTAAGGCTAGTGTGTCTACCATTCCACCATCTCGGCTTTTTTCTTACAGGAGCTGCGCTTTTTCGCCAAGGAGACTGAGGAGTCTCGCTCCTTCTTCTGTGACTGGTTTGCTCTCTTCATATTCTCCGTGGTGGCGTGTTGTATCAGCACCATAGGTATGTTTTTTCTGGTCGAGGTGCATATTCAAGAAAAGGTCAACGCCAGAAACTTTTGTATAGCAGTGAAAACGTGGATATCCGGATTGAGCGAGAACACGGACAAAGCTCATTTCCCCACCTTCCTGTCGCTGAAAGACGTAGCCCGCTCGCCTCATAAGAGTGACGGGATTGTCGCTAATACCTGGGACAAAAATTTTCATAATCTCTTTTCTCTGAGTGGTATTATATACTACAATCCGAAATGTTGTTTGACCCATTCTACTCTATCCAGTGGTGCTTCTTTATTTCAGCATCGTTCTCGCTTCGCTTCTCATCAATCTTTTCTTTTGCGAGACTTCTGAGTTTCTCCAGATTGTGTTCTTTGAGTTCGGCTGCTCGCTTGAGTAGTACTTCTCGAGTGTTCTTTTTTGGATCCTCAATAACTTCCGCCAGGAGAACATCGAGGAGGGCACCGATCATGGGTGAAGGAGGAATACCGAGTTCCTTCATGAGATCAGTTCCTTTGAGAGCAAGCATTTTAACAGACAGAGGGTCTTGAGACACCTTTTCAATCATGTATTCTAGGTGGCGCAGTTTGTACGGTTTGGCTTTTGGGACGCCGGAACCCAGTCTATCACCGATACGTACCGCCATCAAGTCGTCCATGTTCTCAAGGCCAACTCGCTTCACCAAGCGGCGCACAGAGGCCTCGGTGACTTCTCCAACATTGTAGTAAAAGAGATGATTATCAACGAGGAGGGTCGCCTTCTTGACTATAGACTTTGGAAAACGTAAACGAGTAAGAGCCTTTTCGGTGATCCGAGCTCCTACATGATCGTGGTTGTAAAAGGTTGAATGATAGCCTTCGCCGCGTTTGGTATGAGGTTTGCCAACATCATGAAGGAGGCAGGCGAGACGGACGGAAAGTTTGTGAGAAGGACAGGTAGCGAGTGCTCGCAGATTGTGCTCCCAGACCGTATAGATATGGTGGAGGTTTTGGGTGACACCAACACCGAGTTCGAGTTCTGGCAGAATGAAGCGCAGCAGCCCTCCCTCGTGCAGCATCTCAATGCCAAAGGCCGGACTTTTCGAGAGAACTATTTTTTCCAGTTCATCACGGATACGCTCTTGTGAAATATGAGCCAAGTTGGGTGCTAATTTTTTAATAGCTTGAAAAGTTTCTCCCTCAATATGCCAGTTATGAGATTCTTTTTTTTCATCGGGTTGACGAAGTTCTGAGAGGAAGCGGACGGCACGCATAAGACGAAGAGCATCTTCAGTGAAGCGCTCTTCGGGCTGACCGACAGTTCGAATGACTTTTTGTTTCAAATCAGTCTGTCCCGAAAAAGGGTCCTGTATGATCCAGTCTCCGTGCCCATCCTTTCCATAGGCGATAGCGTTGATGGTAAAATCACGTCGTGCCAGATCTTCGGAGAGTGACGTCGTAAAGGTGATGGTTGTCGGTCGTCTTTTATCCTCGTATCCTGATTCAGTACGATAAGTTGTCACCTCAATAATATCTACTTCTTCGGATGAAGCTGGTGTTTCTAGAGCGGTTTCGGCGTCCTCCTCAGATTTTTTTTTCTGGGTGAAGCGCGGCACTTTGACTCCTACCGTCCCGAAGTCATTTTCATAGAAACTGTCAGGGAAAAGAGCGAGGATCTTCTCTGGTGTGGCGGAAGTAGTAATGTCCCAATCTTTCGGAGTTCGTTCCAAAAGGAGGTCGCGTACGCAGCCGCCAACGATAAACGCTTCGAAACCAGCCGTATGAAGGGTTTTGAGAATGCTTTGAACTGGGAGGGGAATCTTTTGAATCATAGGGATTCAAAATTCAATGATCAAATTTGGGAAGTATTTTTCTGTAAAGAAACAGACAGATGAATCTCGGGATATTTAGAGGGAGCGTCGCTTCTCCTCTTCTTTGTAACAGATGAGCGTGTCGCCGACTTGGATCTTGGTGTTTCCTTCAAAGACCACGCCGCACTCATTGCCTTGTCCAACTTCATCAGCATTCTGTTTATTCTGTTGCAGGTTCAGCATTTTTCCGGTACCCACGATTTCATCGCCACGTTTGATTTCGATAAGTGAGCCACGGAGGAGTTTTCCTTCGCTGACGCGACCACCAACGATCATGTCGTGTTTACCGGTTTTGAAGATAGCAAGGACTGAGAGACGTCCAGAATCGGTACGTACTATTTCTGGCGGTAAGAGAGCGGTGAGACGATCCTTCAAAGCGTCGACGAGTTTATAGATGATGTTGTATGTTACGATCTCTACCTTGCTTGTTTCGGCGAGGCGCTTAGCGACCGAGGTCGGTTCGCTGTTGAAACCTACGAGGAGGGCGTGAGCATTTCCGGCAGTGCGGACGTCGGATTCGGTGATGTTGCCTACTCCCGAGGCCAAAAGTTCCAAAGAAACCTCATCTGATTTTATAGCAGAGAGAATTTGCTCGATAGCTTCGAGTGATCCCTGGACATCAGACTTCAAAACGATGGTGAGTTTAGGGATTTCTTTTTCGTCATCACTTTGAATCTTCCCTGTCTTGCTTTTGACGGAATCCTTTAAGAGCGCTTCTTTTGAGCGCAGTCTGGCGAGTCCTTTCCCACTTACTACCTGCACGACGTCGTTTGTTTGAGGGGTCGTATTGAAACCATAGAGTGTTGTTGGCATAGATGGTCCAGCGGAGATCAGATTTTTCCCACTCCAGTCTTCGATGCGACGGATGCGGCCAAAGGCGCCACCGGCAACCACGTCCTGGCCAACTTTCAGTGTTCCGGTGCGTATGAGAGCAGTGGCTACGGGCCCCTTTTGTGGGTCGAGGTGTGATTCGAGAATAACAGCAAAGCCGTCACGTTTTTGATCAGCACGAAAATCTTCAACTTCAGCGACGAGCAGAATACTGTCTAAAAGTTTATCAATGTTGATATTGCTTTTGGCGCTTATTTCAACACACATGGTATCGCCGCCCCATTCTTCGAATAGGATGCCGTGTTCAGCCAGTTCCTGCTTCACGCGTTCCGGTTTAGCTTCCGGTTTGTCGATTTTGTTGATAGCGACAATAACTGGGAGCTTGTGTTCTTTCAGATACTCGATCACTTCCTTTGTTTGAGGGCGGACGCCGTCATCGGCCGCTACTACAAGAATAGCGATGTCAGCAATAGAAAGACCGCGCTTACGCATAGCGGCAAAAGCTTCGTGTCCAGGAGTGTCGATGAAAGTGATAAGCTCTTTGTGTTTTTTCGTCTGATAGGCGCTGATATGCTGAGTGATGCCTCCGGCCTCTCCGAGAGCAACGCTTGCTTTGCGGATAGTGTCGAGCAGTGTGGTTTTGCCGTGGTCGACGTGCCCGAGGATGGTGACAATCGGAGGTCGAGGAGAGAGATTCTTCCCAGAAGCTTTCTCTTCTAAAAGAAGCTTGTTCAAGCCTTCAAGTGTCAGGTTACCCTCGAGTGTTTCTTCGAGTGCTGGCTTGGTCTCGAAACCGAGATCGGAAGCGATGATACTCGCTGTATCAAAATCGATTTCTTCGTTAATGGTAGCGAGAATGCCATTTTTCATAAGCTCCGTAATCACGGAGGCTACGGGAACATGTAAAAGCTCAGCCAGTTTTTTTACTGTGACTGAGGAAGGGAGATTGACACTGGTAGGGGCGGTGACCTCTGTCTCTTGAGTCATAGTCTGAAAGAAATTAAATACTGAAAGTGTTATACGATAGCTGGCGCCTTACCGGTGATGGCTTGATTGATAGCTGCTTTCTCTTCTTCGGTAAAAGGGAAGCCGTTCGGCTCTCCAGCGAGCACTGGTTTGGCGTAAACCCGTGTTCCTTCTCGGGTATGGAGCGATGAGAGGACGACACCAGAATTTTTTCCATCAAGGAGGACGACGCTGAAACTTTGATTCCCGCCCACTTCTTTGAAAGGATTGAAGCGGATGACGCTTACCTTGTGGAGGCTCTTGAGACACAGTTCCCGGAGACGGTTAGATATTTCGAAGAGCTCCTGGATCTCTTGGTCAAGTTCGCGGGTCTCGGTCAGCTGATCCAACAGCACCTTTTCAAGACTTTTTCCTTCTTTCCCGGAAAGGAATATCTTCATCTTCGCCTGTAAGCGATGCTGTCGTATGAGAAGAAAAATAACAAAGCCTCCTAAAATGATTTCTCCCAGACCAAGGAGAGCGATGCCGCCCTGCGTAAACGCTTCCGAGAATTCTCCAAGAAAAGCGAACATGATATGAGAGATAAGACTTTGTTCGATACAATATCACGTTTTTTGCCTATTGTAAAGCCACCATCTGAGATTCTCCATCATTCGTTGAGAGAGGAAATTGATGTGATTTTTTCTCAATTTTCATAAAAAAACTACCCAGGGATGCTGGGTAGTGTTGTTCGCGTTGCGAACGGTGGCGTTACTGGGTGAGCCCGTAGAGCTGCCAGGTCACATGCTGCACGTAGCCATCGCAGGCCGTGCTATCAGTGACCTCTGGGTCGCCGGTGATGTCCACCAGGTAGACGCGGGGATCTTGTTGCAGTGAGACGATGTGCCGGCTCGGAACCAGGCCGACAATCGAGACGATGCCCTGGAAGGCGAGCTCTTCTTGACGGCTCGGATCTGCGGCTTGCAGAGCATTTTCGATGGCGCTCTTGCTGACACGCACTGCCAGGGTGGCCGTCTTGCCATTGGCGCCCTTGCTGTGCGAGAGGATGAGTCGGGGCTTGATCTCGTACCACTTGAGCATCTCGCGCACGTTACCGATGTCTTGCGGCGCCGCGAACGAGATGGTGCTGAACAGGGAAGCGCCCTCCATGCCCCCACCGAGGCGTTCCTGGATGGCAAGGACGTGTGCCTTGTAGTGGGCGAGGTCGTGACCGATGCGCTCGGTACTGTCGAAACATGTCCCGGTTGATGGACCGAAGACCGCATCAGCAGACTTGATGTCGGCGGCAGAAGCAGTGCCAAGCGTGAGAGCCAGCGCCAGAGTGTACAGAATAGTTCGCATGGGAAGTTCCTTGATTGATGTGATGGTCAGAGAAGGCCGGGCATACCCGAATGACTGTTGGTGATCTGCGGCGTACCAGACGTCACGCAGTTCACATAGGTGGATCCGGAGGCCTTGGCCATGCCGAACGTGGCATAGATAGATCCCTGATCACCGCTCTTGAATTGGCCGCGATCGTCAATCCATGTGGTCTCCACGTAGTAGGACGTCGCCTGCACCGGGCTGGCCGCTGTGAGGCGAGCAGTTTCCTTCCTGGTGTTCCCCGAAAGGTTCTCCAAGGAAGGCTTGGGGTTGGGCAGGGTGGTCAGTATCGACGAGGCATTCAGTGCTTGGTACGAGGTCATGGTGACCACGTCTTGCGTGGTCAGAGTGAGGTAGGCAGCGCTCCCGCTGCAACCTGACCCGGTACCTTGGATGTAACCATTGATCGACGAGACGTTGCCAGTGGACAGGGTGAGGTTCACCCTGTCCTTGTAGTACCCAGAGAGCACTGATTCGGTGAAGGTTCCTGTGGCGGGTACGTAGGCGCCCATGGACCCGTTCGTGTTGTCCCATGATGTGGTACCAGCCGAAACGGGTATCGTGACAGCGCAGACGGCCGCGATCAAGAGAGCGCGAAATGACGATGGCATGGAGAAATTCCTCTGCAAGTTGTGAAAGAAAACACCCACTGTGATAAGTGAGTGGAAAAATTATAGCATGCATTATCGAGTTGGTCAATTCGATAAAACAAAAATGGCACCACGAGGGCACCATTTTTCTTTTGCGGAAAGGGAGAGATTTACCCTAAAGGGCATAAACTTCTCATCTCTCCCTCGCCTCACTTTGTTACGTTGCGGAAAGGGAGAGATTCGGTCAGGGATAATTCTGTCGCCGACGCTCCAGAATTTCCACGACCCTGGCTCGCGGTTTCGTGTACTCACGAAACATCGCTCCGCCTTTCTCATCCTCCTCGGAAGCCAAGCAGTTGGCTTCTTCTTAACCCTGTTCTCCGCCAGCTGGCGGATTCATTGCGGTGTGTATTGGACGAAGTTCGAATGTACTTCGGACAAAATCCGCAGGATTTTGACGACTAATCGCACGCGCGGAGCGCGTAGTGGCTCTAAACCTCTCCGTACGCTCCGATTGCGTGGTGAAGCGATACAATGCGCCTCGGACACGCTCGCGGACTCGCGTGTGCAAAAACCAAAAAATTTC